>DATHQV010000147.1:0-15770 GCA_035482355.1 Acidobacteriaceae bacterium
CCGTCGCGCCGCCCCGCCTTGTTGTTCTCGAGGCCGAGCACTGCTTCGTAATCCAGAACGTTGGGGTAGGTGCGCTGGATGCCCCACGGCTGCGTCGCGCCGTGAAAGTCCACCATGAGGTGATGCTCGGCCGCCAGCTTCGCCACCGCGTAGTACCAGCGGATGCCTTCCTGATCGTTGCGAAGAACGAAGTCGATCTTCACTCCGGCCACACCCCACTGCTCGTACAGCGGAAAGGCTTCCTGCATTTGCGCTGCAACGGCCTTCGAGTACAGCCAGATCCACACCTTCACGTTCTTCTTCGCTGCGTAACGCACTAACTCCGGCACATCGACATTGCCGCGCATCTTCGTAATGTCCTTTTCGGACCAGCCGGCATCGAGCATCATGTACGGGAATCCCGAGGCAGCAGCGAAATCGACGTAGTATTCCATGTTCGCAGTTGTATAGGCCGACTTTCCATCCGGGCCAAGGTCGCCGTCCCACCAGTTCCAGGAGGCTTTGCCGGGTTGGATCCAGGTGGTGTCGGCGACGCGATTCGGCGGGTTGAGGTCGGTGATGAGATTCGCCTCAATCAGCTTGCCCGGCGTGTCACCGAGCAAGATCACTCGCCACGCGCTGTCATGGGGGAGAGGCGCATCCACGGCGGGTCCCTGGCCATCCACCCGTGGCGAAATCTTCGATACGATGAAATGCCCGGTCCAGTTGCCGGTCGGGTTCTCGAGATACATCGCGGCATTGCCTTCGAGATCGGCTTCGCCCACTGCGGCCCAGGCCACGCCGGGCATATGAATGAGCATCGGTGCGCCGTTCAGAATGTAACTCGACACGCCGCCCTGGTTGCTCAGCGCGCTGAGAACCTGGGGCACATATTCGCTCTCGTAGCCGCTCTGATAATTTGGCAGCCGCAAAGCCCACGCATCGGCGTCCATCACCGGACGAAACTCGGTGTCTTCCTGCGTCAGCTCGTATCGCGCAAGAGAAGACTGCTGTGGCACGTGATAGCGAAATGCCACGCCGCTGTTGTAGACGCGCGCCTCGACGTCGAAGCTGCGCCCGGGCGCTGCGGCTTCCGCTACGTGGATGGTCAGGCTGTTGTAGCTGTCGTGGACCACGGAGGTTTTTCCGGCCACCAGCCGGTAATCGTCGATCCCGGACCCGGATGTCGTGCTGGTGATGTGAACTGATGCTCCCAGGGAAGGTTGGTTCGGGAGTTCCAGCCGCAGCGCGGAATCTTCAAAGGTCGGCTTCCCATGAAACTCCACAGAATAGACCAGCTGACCATCCGCTTCCGCCGCTGGATCGCTGGGCGGCTTGACCGCAAAGCGCATGGTGATTTGGTGATCGGGCGAGGTGACGTCGAGCGGGTTGGCCTGCGCATGCCCGCGTGCCGTGCCGGTGAGGATTGAAGCAGCAACAAGGCTCCTGGCAGCAAACTTCCATCGCAGCATCGATTCTCCTCAATAGTGAATGCGAAGGGTTCCGTGGCTGGGGACGCTCGCGGGGATTGACTTACATAACGAAACGGCTTCCCGTGAAGAGAAGCCGCGTTCGGTTGAAGACTTCGTCCACGTCAGAAAATGTACTTCAGTGCGAGCTGGAAAAAGCGGGCATCTGGAGTGTTGTTCTGAAAAAACTTGGGACCCGAGATATAGCCGCCATTCGCGTTCATCGACCCGTTTGGAGTGCCCAGGGTGGGATGGTTCAGCACGTTGAAGGCATCCGCCCTGAACTGCAGGTTCTCTTCCCGCCAGGTGGAGAAATTCTTGAAGAGTGACATATTCACCTGGTAGTAGCCCGGTCCGTAGATATTGTTCTGCGGACTGCCGAGCAGAGCAATCGCAGTCGCGCGATCCGTCACCGGCGCCTGGAAGAGCACAGGCACGCCGTCCGTATTCACCGATCCAACCGGGTGCGTGGCGTCGGAAATGGTTTCGCCCGGCAGGGGATTGCGGAAGGCGCAGGGGTTGAAGTAATTCATCTTCGTCTTCACTTGCGCAGGACACGAACTCAGGCTTGGATTGCTCGGATCCGGCGTTCCACCGCCGTGGAAAGGATCCTGCACCGGATAGGCGCGCGCCCCGCCACCGGACGCAGTGTTGACGTTGGGGCTCACCGAGAACGGTGTGCCCGTTTGTGCCGCGTACGTCAGGCTCGAGGACCAGCCGCCAACCAGCTCATCAGCCCAGCGCGGTGAACTGCTCAGAAACTGCCGCCCTCTCCCGAACGGCAACTCATAATTGCCGTTGAGCGTGAAGCGATTACGGATATCAAAAACTGAGTTGGTGAACTCATCGATATACGGAATCAGCGCCGGCTGGCGATTGCCGATGGCGGTGAAAAGACCGCCGGCGTCGCTGGCATCGTCGAGCGCGTGCGACCACGTGTATGTGGCGAGAAACGAAAGCCCGTGCGAGTAGCGCTTCTCGAGCTTCGTCTGCAGGCTGTTGTAGGTGCTCACACCGCCAAAGTGAACCTCACCGACACCGCCGAGATCCGGGAAAGGATTAAACGGATTGGTGTTGGTGCCAGGCCGCCACAGCCCCGGCGCCGTGTTGGGCGCTCCGTACAACTCCATGTGGCGAGTGAGATTTCCGACATAGGTCAGCGTCGCGGCGAGGTTCGAACTGATCTGCTGCTCCATTCCGAAGCTGAAGGTCATCGTGTAGGGCGGCTTGATCTGCGGATCGATCGAGTGGAAGCCAGGCTGTGAGATAAAGGTCTGCAACTGCCCGCCGTCAGTCGCTGGCAGCAAGCCCGCCTTCAACGAGACGCCCTGCGCGGCCAGCGAAGGGCAGTTGTCTTCAACGCAGGTTGCAGGGTAGAAGCTTGCCTGATTCGACCAGGGGAAATTGGCGCCCAGGTTTCCGTTGCCTTCCGACTGCAACCCGCCATAGAAGGTTCCGAACCCCGCGCGGAAGACGGTGTCGGGTCGCGGCGTGAAGGAGATGCCAACGCGCGGCGCGAAGTCCGTCTTCTGCGAAGTCGCGAGTCGATCGTTGCTGACGAACTGCACAGCGACGTTGTCCTTGGCCAGCGCAGTCAGAAACGGCGCGCCGAGTACGATGTTGCGCTGGCTTTCTGGGAATTGCACGACACCGGACCCGGTCCCGATGCCCAGCGGACCGGTCACGACGAAGTTGGCCTGCCGCCCGCTGTTCTCCTTATACGGCTGGAAGTAGTCGTAACGCACGCCGAGATTCAGCGTGAGCCTGGGAGTTACCCGCCAGTCGTCCTGCGCGTAGCCGGCGTCGTACCACTGCGCGTCGTTCACATTTGGCGAAACCGATAGCGCCGCATAATTCTCCTGATCCGCCACCATATCGGCCACAGCGTTGCCGGTGTTGGCGACGCCCACAAGTCCCGTAAATTGCCCGCCCCAGTGGTACTGGCCGAGGTCCGCAGGAGCATAAATGTAGTAGAAGCGGATCGCCTGAAAAGACACGCCGATCTTCAGGGAATGGTTTCCCCAGATCTTCGTGACGTTGTCGAGAATCTGGTAGACGTTCTGTGACTCGCGGCTAATGCCCACCGATCCCCATTGCTGGATGGTTCCGTTGACATAACCCGACGGAAGTCCATACTGCCCCGGCTTCAGATCGGATGGTTGCGGCCCAAGCCCGAGCGAGCTGTTGATCGTCGGGTTGTAGGCATTCGGTTGCTGGAAGTTGAAGACACCCCAGTTGTAGCCGAAGCGGAGTTCATTGGTCAGCGACGGTGTGAATATGTGCGTCTCGCTGCCCATGAAGTTCATGGCCAGGTTCGTGTCGTATTGTCCGCCGTACCCGCTGCCGTCCAGGATGGGCCCAAGGGGCAGACCGTTCGTCTTGATCTCGTGCAGGTAGCTGTAGCGCACATAGGTCTGGTCCTTCGCGCTCGGGTTCCAGTCCAGGCGCTGATCCCACTGCACGGTGTTGTCGCTGTTCCCCACATTCACGAGGTAGTTGCTGTAGAGCTTGCCGCCGTTGATGTTCGGCGAGGGATAAAGGCTGAGAATCTTTTGGGCAACGCTGTTAATCTGCGCTGCGCAGAATACGTTCTGTTGACCGTTACAAACCAGAGGCTGCGCCGGATCGGCGGTATTCGGTTCGTAGAGCTTGACCGGCGCACCCACTCCGTTCAGGTTGCCGTTCAACAACTCGGAGAAGTTCCCCTGCCGCTCCAGCGCCGAGGGCACGTTGATCTGCGTCGGGTTACTGATGGAAATCCGATTGGCCTCGATATCGCCGAAGTAGAAGAGGCGGTTCCTCCAGATGGGGAAGCCAAGTGTGCCGCCGAACTGGTTCTCGTGATACGGAGGAACGACAGCGTTCGGCCCCGCGCTCCAGGTAATCGCATCGAGATTGGTGTTGCGGAGGTATTCCCAGACGTCGCCGTGGATCTGATTGGTGCCCGATTTGATATTGGCCTGCAGCACTGCGCCGGCCGAATGCCCGAATTCCGCGCTGAAGTTGCTCGTCTGCAGGCTAAACTCCGAAAGTGCATCCGGCGGAGGCCGCATGATGTAGCTTGCCCCATTGAGGAAATCCACCAGGTTCGTGTTGTTGTCCACGCCGTCGAGGATGAAGTTGTTCTGTTCGGCGCGCTGGCCGTTGGCGACGAAGTCTCCGGTGCCCGATCCGCGCGTGTTGCCGAAGGGAGGGGCGACGCCCGCGGTGAGCTGCGCGATGTACACCCAGTTCCGCCCGTTCAGGGGAGTGTCATTGATGGCCTGAGTGCTGATCACCTGGCCGACAGCCGCCTGCTGCGTCTCCAGCAGCGGAGCCGCCGATGTTACATTCACCGTCTGAGAAACTGATCCCGGCGAGAGGGTGAAGTTGACATCCAGATGCTGCTGGATGTCGAGGTGAAGGTTTTCGCGGGTGACCTGCTTAAAGCCCGGCGCGGTTGCGGTGACCGTGTAGTTGCCGATCTTGAGCGGCGAAAATACGAAGACCCCGCCGGAGTTGGTTTTGCCTTGCAGCACCAATCCGGTGTCGACCTCCGTAACGCTGATCTGGGCGTTGGAAATCATAGCTCCGGACGTGTCCTGCACAATTCCGGTGATCGCGCCCTGATCCGTCTGCGCCAGGCCGCTGGCGGCAAACAGAAACAGGATGGCGAACATCAAAAACTTCACGTGGGTGGAAGGCGTAGAGTCGGACGGAATCGGCCTCAAAAATTTGCCCTTCAGCATAGGTCTTGTCTCCCCTGCGCAGGCGCAGCTTTTTTGGAATATTTGCGGAGCGTGTCGTGTACGTTCACGTTAACGGAAACAAGAGCTCTGTGTACGTTAACGCAAACGACGGTAATATCGACTGCAAAGGGTTGTCAAGATGACAGAGAAAAAATAGCCTCCCGGTGGTCGTACCACGTCCATCCTGCCCATTTCTCTTCTAGGGACTGCCCTTCTCGCTTCCCTCTCGCAGTTGGCCTCGCAATTCGCCGTTGACGTGGCAGGGCAGCCGTCGTTGACCTTCGTCGGGATGTGTACGTTACCGGGAACAGACCGATCCCGCACCCCGCTGAATCCTGTGGCCGCTCGTTGATTCCCTTACAGCGCAATCACGAGGACAGCGGACTTGAGATTGAGATGGCGCTGCATGAGGCGCTGGCAAATGCCATATAGTGCATGGCAACCGAGAGGACCCCCACAAACGCGTGTACGTCCCGTGCCGTTGCGCAACAGATGGAAAGGTTTCGATCACGGTTCAGGACGAGGGATGAGGGTTTGACAGCAACCGAGTACCGGATAATCCGACAATTCCAGCGAACCAGCTTTTGAGGCAAAGGGGTGGGATATACCTGATGAGGTCTTCCATGGACGAGGTTCGTTTCGAGCAGGCCGTTGCACTTGTTGATATGCGCAAGATGCCCAACGCGAGGTCGGTCGCAGAGAGGAAGGCAGGATGGCAGCGACAAGCAGGCACTAAGATAACAAACGCTTTTGAGATTCGATCCGGTATTCGCGGGGGAGGAAAATAATCAATGCACCGCCGAGGGTTGACACCGCTTTCGGTAGATGAAGTCACTACCGCACAAGGCCCACCGAGCGCCTGCAACGGGTCTCGTCGTCAGGTTTGGCGCAAGAATCCGCTATTCCTTCCGGATCGTCCTGCCAGGCTCCTTTGAAACCAGCGCCATGTATGTCGGCAAGTCAGCAAGTGAGTGGGCGAGTGATGGCTCGGCCGGCCGGCGAAGTGGTCCCACACTAAAGCCAGCCGCCGCGGCCGCTTTAGAGTGGGCACCAGGCACTTTCCATCGATCTATGGTCTGAAGACGATTGAGGCAAAGGTACCGGCCAGTTCGGCGGTACCAATTCCCTGACCCACGGTGACGAACAGCTCGTTGGTTGCTCCATTGGCCGTGGTTCCGCCGCCGAAGGCTACTCCCCAGAGGTTATTGAGAACGATCTTCTCCCCGCGCTCGTCTCTGATCGTACCGACGAACTTCCCTGTGACCGGATCGAACGCATTAATCGTGCCCCGGACGGAGTTGTTTGAGACCAGCAGCGTATTGCTCAGCGGCCCGAAATTTTTGGGAGCAGCGGCAATGCCCCAGGCCTGATTGAGCGGCTCTCCCTGAATGAGGGTTTTCACGAAGGTGCCGTCCTCCTTGAAGAGGTCGACGTATCCACCGGCGCCGATGTTGGGCACGGCATAAGTGACGTACACCAGGCCATTGATGTCCTGGACGCCAAATACCGAGAAGGTAGATGGGATCGCCGGATCTCCAAACGACTGCACCAGGTTGAAGTTGCCGTCGAACATATCGATTTTATTGTTGGCGTTGTCCGCGGCGTAGAGGAAGTTCCCCGAAGCGTTGCTGGTGATGGCCAGGCCGGTGTAACTCGCCTTGTTTGCCGAGTTGTCCACGACGAGGGTCGCGAGGTTCTTGTTCATGCCCGGCCAGGCGCTGATGGTGCCATCGAGCGTGGCAAAGATGAACGATGAGGACACGCCCGCGACCTGGAAATCCGTTTTCGATGCGTTGGCAACGATTCCCGTCGGTGTGCCGGGGCCGTTTGTGCCGGCCGCCTCGACCGGTCCGTTCCCGACGGTGGGAACGACGACCCTGAGTGCCACCTGAGTTCCGGTCGCATCGTAGAGGGTCGACCAACCGGTGTCGTTATCGCTGATCCACCAGGGCGAAGCGGCGGTTCGGGCTAATCCCCAGGGATTGGCCAGCAGTGGATCGATCGTCGGGGCCTGGCCGACTTGATTCGAAACGAGATTTTTAAGGTGATATTGAGCTTTGGCCGGAGCGGAATGCAGGAGAAGCAGGACGCTCAGGCAGGCGGAGACTACCGTCCTATGAACCAACATATTTCACTCTCCAGGGGAGAAATTCAGGAGCAGAGGGAACCAGCCGGAGCGGCTGCGTTCGCAACCTTCCCTAGCCTCTTAGCACGTGATCGTAGCGCGCGCAGCAATCGGAAGTTGTCATCCGTTTGTCACCACTTTGCTAATCTCTCGCGATTGGGATAACCCCGTCGTACCGTCGCGTCGAAAGCGAAGTGGTGACCTCTTCGGCGAGGACATTGTCGTAAACGTGTAAAGATCTGTGTTCTGTGATCCTTCGTTTGTCGTCAGGAATCACTCGGCAATTTTCACAGGCTGAGATGACACCCGTGAAAAAGCTGGAATCAGACGGGTTGAGCTTCGACGACGGCGACATTCCCTGCCATGTAGTATTCGGCGCCGACAGGAACGACGCTGCGGAGGATGAAGCCAGAGGCCTCGAAGATGGCCTGCCATTCGCGCTCGGTGCGTTCTTTGCCACCAGTGACGGCGAGCATGTTGAGGTCGCTCATCAGGCGGCCTTCGAGCGCGGGATCGGGGCGATCGACGATGGGCGGCAGTAGGAATTCAACGATGAGCAGACGGCCGTTGGGTGCGAGGACGGCGCGGCAGTTGCGGAGGACGGCGATGGCGGGCTCGTCCTGCAGGCCGTGGAGGACGTGCTTGAGGATGAGAACGTCGGCGCCAGGCGGGACCGCTTGTGCGAGGTCGGCGGCAATGAGGGTGCAGCGGGTCTTTAATTCGTCCGAGGAAAAGCGCGGGGTTGCAGCGTCGATGCTCTCCGGGCGGTCGACGAGCATGCCGCGAAGATGCGGATGGAGTCCGAGAGCGGCGAGAATCAGCGAGCCGCCTCCACCGCCGAGATCGGCAACGACGTGTGCGCTGGATAGATCGCAAGCTTGGGCGATGGGGATGTAGTCTTCAGCGGGCGCGGTGCCCATGACGGCGCGGAAGACGGCGTTGGCATCGGGATCCTGCGACCAGCGCGAGGGGCAGGCGGGGTTGCGGACGTCGCGGGCGGGCTTGCCGGTGCGGATGCAGTCGGTGAGATGGGACCACTCGTCGGCGAGCAGGTCGGCCCAGAAGACAACGTCGGGCCAGGCAGACTGCGGCGCATCTTTGCGGAGTGGCGTGCCGAGAGCGGTGAGGCGGAAGCGTGCGGGAGAGACTTCTTCCGTGATGCCGAAGCTGGCCAGGGCGCGCAGCAGCCGGTGCAGGGCTCCGGGATGGGACTGGCAGGCAGCGGCTAGTTCGTCGACGGTGCGTTCGCCGTCGCCAAGAGCATCCGCGACGCCGAGGCGGGCGGCGGCACAAAGAATGCGGCTCCGGGAGTAGGCCATCGCCATCTGAATGAGGGTGGGGTTGGGAAGCACATTGCCGATGCCGGGGGATGGTTGGGTCATGAGGAGTCTCCTGCCGGATGCAGGATACATGGGAGGCACGGCTTAACCGCAACTGGGCGTGACGATTCGGGTTCGGGGAAGTACGCGGGCGAGCTTCGTGCAGGTGCGCGGGATTTCGCCGCACCTATAATGAAGATGGTCCTTTGTAATCAGGAACGTCTTTGTAATCGAAGGATATCTTTGGCGGCAGCTCGGCACGGAGCAACAGCTCCCGCGAATTTGGAATCACAGAACCCCCCGGTTCATTGATGCAGCGTGCTGCCCAATTCCCGATGATGAACCCGATGCCGTCCCGGCGAGCGCGGCGGATATTCTCTGTCGCAGCGATAGTGGGTGTGGCGAGCACCGCGTGGTGCGCGGGTCCGCAATATGGGTCGGGGCGGACCGGTGCGTTTGCGCATGCCGAGCGGATGCGAGAGGCGCTGGAAGGGCGTCCGGAACAGCAGAAGACGCGGCTGCAATACGAGCGAGTGCTGGATGCGTACCGGGCGATTTACCACAGCGATCCGGCTTCTCCGAAAGCGGACGCGTCGATTGCGGCGGTGGCAGATTTGCTGGCCGAAGAGGGCCGTGTTTTTCAGGACGCAAAGCTGTTGCGCGACGCGATTGGGCAATATGAGTTTCTGCGCAAGCAGTATCCGGCGAGCCGGTACCGGGCCAGCGCATTGCTAACCGAGGGGGAGATTCAGCAGCGGGACTTTGGCGATCTGGACGCGGCGAAGGCCGTTTATTTGAATTTTCTTCACGTCTATCCGGAGAGCCCGCTGGCGGTTGAGGCCAGGGTTGAGCTGAAGAATATCCGGCAGCTGCAGTTGGCTCGACGTGGAAGTGAGCCGCGGACGCGGGCGGCGCAAAGTGGAGGCGCAGCTGCGAGCGGGCGGAAGAAGACGATATTGACGGCAGCGATTCAGTCGCAGGCTCCTACTGCGCGGAGTACGCCCCCGCCGAATACACTGAGTCCGACCAGCACGGCGAATTCTCCGAGTGCGGCGAGCACGCACGGTGCGACGGGGCCCGCTGCGGTTCGGACACCAGGGCGGGGGGCGAGTCAGGGAGCGGGGCAGTCCGCGCGCATTCAGGAGAATGACATTCCTGCTCTGGCTCCCCCAGAGGAGGGTGGGACTGGTTCACGGAACACGGCTGGCGCGACGATCGAAACTCCCGCGGCAGCGGACTTGAATGCGGCGCCGCCGCCCCCGCGGAGCCGTGTACCGCTGATCACGGGGATCCGTCACTGGTCGACGCCGGTGTACACGCGGGTCGCCATCGATTTACAGCAGGAGGTGCGGTACACAGCTGCGCGGGTGCCGGGGCCGGACCGGATTTTTTTCGATTTGTATGGAACGCGGCTTTCGCCGGAACTGGTGGGGCACTCGCTGGAAGTGACGGACGACGGATTTCTGTCGCGGATTCGCGTGGTGCAGTACAACAACGTGGTGCGGCTGGTGCTGGATGTGAACAGCGTAAGCGACTACTCGGCGTTTTTTCTGTCGAACCCTTCGCGGCTGATCATTGATGTGCACGGGCAACGGCCGGGGACGCAGCCACTGCGTGTGGCGCGGAGCGTGCCGCCGCCGATGGGGATTGGGCCGGAGGTTGCGCAGCCGACGGCGAATGCTGCGAACCCGCAGAATCGCACAGCACCGATCCAGCCGGGAGTATTCCCGGATGCGAATACGGTACGCGCGGGGTCAGCGCAGCCGGATGCGGATTTAGGGACGAGTGCGGGCATTGGCGCCAGTGCCAACGGGGGGCCTCGTTCGGCGCTGGCGGATGTGGCGACGCTGAGCACGCAGCCGAATGAAGTAAGAGCGACAAAGCGGCCGACGACGGCACCGGTAGTGGCGAGTGTCGCAGGGACTACTCCTGCGCCGCAGCCTGCGGACGAACCCGATGCGGTGATGCCAAAACCGCGGCGTTCGACACGCAGCGCCAAGCCGAGTGCGGCGCGCGCAGCGGATGATGTGCCGCCGGCGGAGGCGGGCGCGCCGGGAGTGCGAGCGACGGATTCAGTTCCCGCGGGACCTGCAGAGCCGGCGTCGGGCGCGACGCATGCGACGAGTTCGATGATGCGGGCGCTGGGGTTGAAGATCAATCGCATCGTGATCGATGCGGGGCACGGCGGGCACGATTCAGGCACGCTGGGCCCGGGCGGTCTGGAAGAAAAGGACGTGGTGCTGGATGTGGCTCTGCGGCTGGGCAAACTACTGAAGCAGCGGCTGGGCGCGGAGGTGATTTACACGCGCAGCGACGATACGTTTATCCCGCTTGAGACGCGGACGGCAATTGCGAACCAAGCCCAGGCGGATTTGTTTATCTCCGTGCATGGGAATTCGAGTCCGGACTCGAGCGCGCGGGGCGTGGAGGTCTACTACCTGAACTTCACCAGCTCGGCGGATGCGCTGGAAGTGGCGGCGCGCGAAAACGCGGTGTCGAACGAATCGATTCATCAGCTTTCGGACCTGGTGAAGAAGATTGCGTTGCAGGACAAGATCAGCGAGTCGCGCGAATTTGCCGAGGATGTGGATCAGAGCCTTTACGCAGGCCTGGAAGAGGGCAACGCGGGACTGAAGGATCGCGGGGTGAAGAAGGCCCCGTTTGTGGTGTTGATTGGGGCGAATATGCCGTCGATCCTTGCGGAGATTTCGTTCGTGACGAATCCCAATGATGCGCAGGAGTTACGGGACGGGGCGTATCGCGAACGCATTGCGGAATCGCTGTACCGGGGTGTGGCCCGGTATGTGTCGAGCATGAACGGAATGCGAGTGGCGGCGAGGTGAACGGGAGCCAAAAGCCGGGAGCGGAAGCCGGGAGCTAGAGGGTCGCGGTTAGAAACCTTCCATCCGTTTGCGGTGTCTGAGTAGTATCAGAAGTAGAGTGATGCCCCGACTCCTTTCCCTTTTTCCGTTAATGATTGCATCGCTGGCCCTGGCTGCGCCGGTTCAGAGTGTCAGTGCGCCGGTATTGCCGCAGTCGTTTGCGGGATGGAACGAATTGGTCCCAAAGGACGCGCAGCTCGGTCCCGGTGCGGACGAAGCTGCTGTGCTGCAGGAATTCGGACTCTCCCAACGCGCATCGAGAAACTACTCGAATGGCCGCGCCGAGGTTTTTGTGCGCGCATGGGAGTTTAAGGACGCGACCGGGGCGTATGGCGCGTTCACGTTCTATCGGCAGCAGGGGATGCAAGCGGAGAACTTGGGAGCGGGTGGCGCCTCAGCTGGGGAACACTACGTTTTCTGGACGGGCGCCACTGTGGTGGATGCGACCTTCAACAAACCTGCCAAAGATGAGAAGAGTGCGCTGGCAGTGCTCGCCGGGCTGATGCCGAAGGTAGCGGGAGGCGCCAGCGTTCCCCCATCGCTGCCGCATTATCTACCCGCGGCGAATCTGGACGCGAGCACGGTGCGTTACGCGATCGGGCCCGCGGCCTATGCGCGGATGGGCGGTGCGGTGCCGGCAGGAAACATTGATTTTGGGTTGGACGCGGAAACGGTCACCGCGCAGTACGGCCTTGCGGGCGCGCAAACAACGCTGACTCTGATCATGTATCCGACGCCGCAGATCGCCGAGGGACACTTGAAGTCGATGAGGGCGGCGACGCAGGGCCTGAATGCGACACGCAGCGGACCGTTGCTCGCAGTGGTGAGCGGGAATCTTCCCGCGGAGAAGGCACAGGCATTTCTTGCATCGATTCACTTCAACGATGCGGTGACCATCAATCATCCGGAAGGGTACGTGAGCGAAGGCGCGAAGATGTATCGACTCCTGGTCGGCATCACGATGCTCACGCTGATCCTGATCGGTGCGGCAATCTTGCTGGGAATTTTTCTTGGCGGTGGGCGCGCGCTGCTGCGCGTGATGCGCGGCAAAACGGCGTCTGCGTTGTCAGACGAGGAGTTCATCTCGCTGCATCTTGAGCAGGGCGGAACGGGTTCGCAAGAGAGTTGAGGCAGAACCCAGCCTGAGAAGCGGGCCATTTTTCCACATATCTCCGGCTATTTCCTACAAAAAGAACGGATTATCGCGTGATTTCGCTCCCTGTCTGGCGAATGGAAGGCGAATAGGAAATGTGCCTGCAGGCAAATTGCACCTCACAGCTGCCTCTTTATTTTCAATGGTTTGCGAGGTGTTTGGATTTTGCCTTGACACCCCCTCCGGTGAACCATAGTATTTCGCCAGAAAGTTCTGATGGCTTTGCCTCCGTTGGAACTATTCTCCCTGAAGGAAAGGCTGCCCTGTTGCCGGGCGGCCTTTTCTCGTTGTGGATACCCGTGATGCGGCGAGGTTTTAGGTCGCTGCGTCGGCGGTGGTCGAGTCGCTCCATTGAGCGCCGCACGATTCGCAAAGCCAGGAGTTGGTGGGATCAACGGACTCGAGTGTGGGATCCTCTGCGCCACATTTTGGACAGGTGGGTGGAACGAAGTCTTCCGGCTTCTCTTTCGATTCGTCGATGATGTCCTGCGGGATGGGCCTCGCGATGATGGTGCGAGCTTCTTCGAGCTGATCGGCGGCGACGAGGATGCGAATCACATTTGTAGCGACGCTTCTGGTGCCAAACGTTGATCCTGGTTGATCAACCCAGCTCTCAATGCCGGCGCGGCGAAGCACTTCGGAAGTTTGGAATGCCTGATCCTTATCCTCACATTCGCAAAGTGGGGTCTTCCAGGTATATGCAACCGGCGCTTCTTCGTCGCCGGCTGCATCATCGTCGTTGTCCGAGTTTTCGTCAGCGGTCTGCCCCCATCCACCGAAGGTCGTTTTGGCTTGGTTCGCAGCAGCCTGGATGGCCGACGGATCGCCGAGGCCGCGTTTCTTCATTTCGTCGCGGAGGATAGGCTGAGCGAGTTCGGTGAGGTCGCTGAAGCCGGCGGCGAGCTCTTCTAATTCTCCGTCGCTCATTTCGGCGTAGAGGCTGGAGAGGCGCTGGTACTCTTGCGCGGGGTTGGGTTGCATCGCCAGTCAGAATAGCGCATTTTGCGCGGACCGCGGCGGGACGGTAAAATCGAGAGAGAAAGCCGACGTAGCTCAGTTGGTAGAGCAGCCGATTCGTAATCGGCAGGTCACCGGTTCAAGTCCGGTCGTCGGCTCCAGAAAACGTCCCCACAGCCGGCCCTCCGCTGGCTATTTCCTTTTGTGCCTGGGGAATGGTGACAAATCTCACATCTCTGCATCTCAACCTCTGGCAATGTTCGTGTAGCAGGACAGCGGTCAAGCCCAGTTCCGCAGGAGATGCCCATGGACGACCTTTGCACGCTCGCTCAATATCACCCGGACGATCTCTCGACGCATGCTGTTTCACTGGCTATATTGGCTCGGGCGCTGAACGATGCCCATGAGAGCGGAGGCCATCTGGACCGGGCGGCGTTCCACCGCGCGGCGGATCTGGCATTGACGCTCTATGGTGACGAGAAGCGGCGTTTCGCCTCTGCGGATTGCCGGGCGCCGTTGCTGGACGCGCTGTATTTGAAGGCTTTTGTCGAAGTAGAGGATCCGGAAGAGCCTGAAGGCCAGGCCGCGGAGCTGGCCGCAGTCGCCATTGCCGAACGCTTCCACGCTGAGGTGATGCGGATGCTGTACCGGCGGCCTTCCGCCAGGATGATCGACGCGGACGCCGAACTGATGCGCTCACGGTAGACATTCCTCTGCCGGGGACCGGTGGCTGTAGTATCGAAGCGCGCGCAACTTCGGTTTTGAAGACGCGCCTATCGATCGCCCGAGGTCCTGTGCATGAAATTGTTACGAATTGCTTATCTTTTGCTTTACGTTGTGGCATTTTCAACGGCGCTGCATGCCGGTGTGCGCCTGCCCCACGTGCTGAGTGACCATGCAGTGCTGCAGCGGAACCGGCCCATCCACATTTGGGGATGGGCGACGCCGGCCGCGCATCTGACTGCGCATTTTCACGCGCAGAGCGCTGGGGCGGTCGCCGACAGATACGGCAAGTGGAGCTTGTGGCTCTCTCCTGAGACGGCAGGCGGACCTTACACGCTGACGGTGAGCGGCGACGGCGCGGACGTGACGGTGACGGATCTGCTGGTGGGCGATGTGTGGGTGGCGTCGGGCCAGTCCAATATGGAGATGCCGATGGAAGGATTCATCGGCAACTCCGTGTTGAAGGATGGGGACCAGGAGATAGCGGCGGCGACGAATACAAAGCTGCGCCTGCTGCTGGTGGAGCACAAGAGCTCCGATTATCCGCTGAACGATCAGCCCGATATGTGGACCGAGTGCACTCCGGAGACGGCGCGGAAGTTTTCCGCGGTGGCGTACTTCTTTGGGCGCGAGATTGCGGCGAAGGAGAATGTGCCGGTGGGCTTGATCGATTCCACATGGGGCGGAACGCCGGCGGACGCGTGGGTTTCGATGGGGACCCTGGGTACGAATCCGGCGCTGCTGCCGGCGTTTGCGAGCCGCGCGACCTTTGCGGATAAAGTGACTGACGCGGCGGCGCAGATTGCTGCGGAGAAGGCAGAGGACGCGGCGGCGAAAGCAGCCGGGCAGCCTGCGCCGAAGCATGACTGGCATCCGGATGAGGTTTCCTGGCTGCCGGCGGGTTTGTACAACGGGATGATTGCGCCGCTGACGCCGCTCGAAGTGAAGGGCTTTATTTGGTACCAGGGCGAGACGAACTCAGCGCACGATCGCGCGCCATATTACGAGACGCTGTTTTCCGGCTTGATTGAGGATTGGCGGTCGCGGTTCGATCAGGGCGCCTTGCCGTTCTTCTTCGTGCAGATTTCAAGTTTCAATTCGCCGGGCGAGGACTGGGGCCGGGTCCGCGATGAGCAGCGGCGCACGCTGGCCGTCACCAAAACGGGGATGGCGGTAACGCTGGATGTCGGCGATGCGCACAATGTGCATCCGCCGGACAAACAGACGGTGGGCCACCGGTTGGCGCTGGCGGCGCGGCATATCGCGTACGGCGAAGATGTGGCGTACGGATCGCCGCTGTTTCGGCAGGCGACAGCGGAACTGCAAACCGATGGCAGCACCGCGCTGCGGGTTTGGTTCGACAACGCGCAGGGTTTGACGGTGCGGGGAGCGGCGGCCAGCACCGCGTTTGAAGTGGCGGGACCGGATCATCATT
>DATHQV010000148.1:0-5107 GCA_035482355.1 Acidobacteriaceae bacterium
GCAAAGTCCGTTGAACTCACGCCCGCCGGCGTCGTTCTCTTCGACTACGCCGAACGCTTGCTCCGCTTGCGCGACGAGTCCGTGCAGATCGTCGCCGACCGAGGCAGCGTCGTCCAGGGCCCCGTCATGTTCGGAGCCAACGAAGCCACCTGCCTCTATCTCCTCCCCGACATCCTTTCCGAGTTCAAGCGCCGCTACCCGCTGGTGCACATCAGCATCTACCGCAATTTCAGCCACAAAATCTTGCAGCGCCTGGAGGATGGCTCGCTCGACCTCGGCATCGTCACTCTGCCGGTGAAATCCCCCAATCTCAAGATGCACGTCATCAATCGCGACCGCCTGCGTTTCATGGTCAGCACGAAAAATCCGCTTTCGCAGCGCAGTAACGTCACGCTCGAAGAGATCGCCTCCGCTCCGCTGATTTTTCCGCGGACCGGCTACACCCGTCAGGTTCTCGACAAGCTCTTTCGCCCGCACCGTTCCCGCCTGCAGATCGCCATGGAACTCCCCAGCATTGGCATGATCAAAACCTTCGTCGCCGCCGACGTCGGGATCTCTATCATCAGCGAGAGCTTCGCCCGCGATCAGGTTAAGACCGGGGAAGTGAAGCTCCTGAATGTCGAAGGTGTCGATCTCTGGCGCGAACTCGCCCTCGTCTATCGCCGCGATCGCAGCCTTCCGCGCGCCGTCCAAGCCCTGATCAACATGATCCGCGAACTTCGCAAACCCGCGGATGCGCACGAGTAACAGGCCGCCGAAGCATCGCAACTTACAAAACTCGCGCGGCGTTCTCTTCAGATTTTCGAATTGTGGCAGCGTGGCTGGAAACCGTTGCTACTTCACGTTGAAATCAATGCTCGCAATCGCGCGCGCGATCACGTTTTCCTGAATCTGGATCAGGTCCGTATCCGCGTAAGTCATCCCTAGAACGGTGAACACATCCCCATTGCGCGCCACCACCGCCAGCGTGCCCGACCAGTCGTGCCCGTCCGCCATCCCGCGATACTTGTACTCCAGCGCCGGCAATCCTCCCAGCACGGTCGTTCGCTGCGAAATCAGCCGGTAATTGTCGTACACCTCGCTCAACTTCTTTTCCACTTCCTGCGCCGCGGGCTCCAGAGCGCTGTTCGACTTTTCGTGCCCCACGACCAGCAGCGTGGATTCGTTGCTCGTTCCCATGGCCACGATGGCGTTCGGTAGGCTTTTTCCGGCATCCGCGATAATCTGCCAGCTCGGCGCCTTGTACATCCGGAATAGAAATTCGTGGTTCAGGTACAAATTCCCCTGAATCTCTTCCTTGATCGGCGGCGGAGGCGGCGGCGTCACAGGCGTTGCGCTCGCCGTATTCGGCGTCGCGCTCACACTCTTGATCGGCGGTGGAGTCGCGTCTCCCTTTGCGGTGGTCAGCGGAATCGTAGGTCGCGCCGCGGAACTGTTTACGATGGCTGAAGCCTTTGCCTGCCTGTTTGCTTCCGCGCTCGTCGGCGTCGCAGCGCCGCTCTTCGTCGCAGGCTTGGTGGCAGTTGCGCTTGATCCCGCTCCATCGACTGGCGTGTCAGGGATAATCGACTCAATCTTGTCTTTCTCCACCAGCACGTAGCCGAAGTCCGTCTTCACCTTGAACATGTTGTCTTCGTACGCCACGATCACGCCGTGCAGTTTCTTTCCGTCTTTCAAGCGGATTTCGTCGCCACGCGCGGCACTCGCAAAAATGCCCGCCCACACGCCTGCTGAAAGCAGCGCAACAAGGCCCAGCATAGCTCGGGGACGCCTGGCAGTCTTCATGCTAAAAGTATGTGCCCGGCATTTGTCGCCCGCAAGACTCACCCCGCCGGTGGTGTCCGGCGTGCCAACTCCGCCAGGATGGCCGCGATTCGCCGGATCACGCGATCCAGTTCTGCCAGCGCCGCGTCCAGCCGCCCGCGCGCCGCCTCCGGCAATCGCGCGTGATTCTGCTGCAGCGCCAGCGCCTCCGCCAGCATCCGCAGCTCTTTCCGGTGCCGCGGATTCAATCGCTCCCACAGCCGCCGCTTTTCGCTCTGATTGCGTCCCAGCCAGCCCTCGCCGCTCGCCGCCGGCTGGCCATTCGCCGGTTCCGGCCCTCGCTCCGTCTTGTCGGTTTGCCGAATCATGTGGTGTTCATGTGCGCTTAGCTTTGTGCCAGCCGCGATCAGATAACAGCGATCAGGACCCTTGTCCCAACCTCACATCGCGCACCGTCTTGATTCCTGCTGTCTGATCGCTGCTATCTGTTATCCTCTCCCTCTTACTGATTACCGATTACTGATTACTGTTCATCCACCCAACCTCTCCACCTTCTCCCCATTCACATGCTCTCCCTCCATCACCACGCCCGTCACCCGCATCGACCGCGTCTCATACACCAGTCCGCCATATTTGTCGTACACATCCGGGAAGAGAATCACCTCAAACAGCCCGCGCTGATCCTCCAGCGTAACGAACATCATGTTCCGGTAATTTTTCGTGCCCACATGCCGGTACGTCACCACCCACCCGCACAGCGTTACCCGCTTTCCCTGCAACCCCGGCAACTCGTCGCTCCACGTCTCCCCGTTCCGCGGCAAAAAATCCAGCGGATGCCCGCTCACGCAAACTTCCAGCACTTCCCGCTCATACCGCAACTTCTGCTCGCGCGTATAATCCGGCGCATCAATCTCCCGCAGCGCCGCCCCAATCGCATCCTCCCCCTCCATCTCCGCAAACAACACACCCGCCACCGCCCTTTGTAGGGGCCGGGCTTGCCTGCCCTGAGTCCGACCGAAGGGCCCGGCCCGCTCTTGGGTTTGTAGGGGCGGCTTTATGCCGCCTTCTTGCTCTTTGTGGCACAGCCATTCCTGGCTGTGCTCTTGGGTTTGTGAATGAAGAAACACCTTTCCCCGCCCCCCCGCCTGCAGCAAATTCCACTGCCACAACATCGCCGCCCGCGTCATCCCGCAAACCTCATCAAACGCCCCGCACTTGATCAACGCCTCAATCTCATCCCTCTCCGCCGGTACCCGCGCCAGAAAATCCTCCAGCGAACGAAACGCCCCCTCCGCCTCCCGCGCCCGCACAATCTCCACAATCGTCTCCACCCGCAACCCCTTCACCTGCATCAGCCCAATCCGCATCGTTTTTGTAGCGGCCGCCTTCTGAGGCGGGCGCTTTTCATTGTGGCTGGCGTCACCAGGGGCGCCCACTCCCTCCGCCGTATACTCCATCCGCGAACGATTCACCGACGGTAACCGCACCTCAATCCCCCACCGCTTCGCCTCCTCCACATACGCCGAAACGTGATAAAACCCCGCTCCCGCGCTGCACATCGCCGCCAGAAATTCCGCCGTGTGATGCGTCTTCAAATACGTCATGCGGTACGAAATATCCGCGTACGTCGCCGCATGCGCCTTGCAAAATCCAAATCCCGCGAATTTCTCCACCATCATCCAGGCCTCTTCGCGCTCCGCTCCCTGCAACCCCAGCTTCTCCGCCGCCTTCAGGAATTTCCCGCGCAACCTCTCTCGCTCCCGCTGCCCTGAAAATTTCGCCGCCGAACGCCGCACAATGTCCGCCTCCGCCAGCGACATGCTCCCCACCGCCTGCGCGATCTGCATCACCTGCTCCTGGTAAATGCACACGCCCAGCGTGTCGCCCAGAATCCCCTTCAGCGATTCATGCGCGTACACCACCGGCTCTTTCCCGCGCAGCCGCTTCAGAAAAAGTTCCTTCGAGCCGTACTCCGCCGCCCCCGGCCGGATAATCGCCAACGCGATTGCCATCTGTTCCAGTGTTCGCGCTCCCATCGTGCGGAGCGTGCTGCGCATCGCCGGCGACTCAATCTGAAAAACTCCCATCGTCCGCCCCGCCGCAATCACCTCGCAAGTCGCCGCGTCATTCTCCGGTATCGCCCCAAAATCAATCGTCCGCGCCCTCGGGCAAGGTGTAACTCCATCTGCAGCCACACCGTCGTTGCCCTCCGAATCCTTTACTTCCTTTACCTCCTTAACCTCCTTTACTTCCTGTTTTTCTACATTGTCCAGCGCCAGCGCCATCGTCGTCAGCCCGCGCTGTCCCAGCAGGTCCATCTTGATCAGCCCCAGCGCCTCAATCGCGTTCATGTCGTACTGCGTCACCACGATGCCCTTCGTCGCCCGCTCCAGCGGCACCAGGTGCGTCAGCGGCCGCGCCGAAATCACCGTTCCGCACGGATGAATTCCCAAATGACGCGGCGCGTCGTCCAGCCGCAGCGCCACCTGCAAAATCGTTTTCCACGGCTCGTCATTCACCGGCAGCGTGCGGCCCTCCGGCAAAAGCTTGATCGCTTCCAGAATTTCCCGCACTGGCCGGTGCGGCAGCCGCTTCGTGAAATAATTCACCTCGCCCGGCGGCACGCCAAACACTTTGGCGACCTCGCGCACCGCCAGCCGCGCGTGCATGGTGATGAAGCTGCCGATCATCGCCACATGCTCCGGCCCCCACCGCGCATAAACGTAATCGAGCAGCTCGTCGCGCCGCGCCCCGCAAATATCAATGTCGATGTCCGGGCAATCCCCGCGCTGCTCGTTCAGGAAGCGCTCAAAGTAAAGTCCCCAGCGCAGTGGGCATACGCAGGAAATTCCCAGGCAATAGAGCACCATCGAACTCGCCGCTGATCCGCGCGCCACCGCCGGTATCCCGCGCCGGTGGGCTTCCTCAACGATGTCCCACACCAGCAGAAAATACGGCGCCAGCCCCCATTTCTCGATCACTTCCAATTCGCGCGTCAGCCGCGCAAGCACCGCGGGACGCAGCGGCCGGTAACGTTTCCGCGCGCCCTCAAAACTCAGCTTCCACAAATACGAAAACGCCGATTCGCCCTCCGGCACAGGGAACTCCGGAAAAATCGTCTTGCCCAGCTTCAGTTCCAGGTTGCAGCGCTCCGCAATCTCCATCGTCGCGCGCAGCAATTCCGGATGATCCGGGAACAACCGCTGCATCTCCGCCGCCGGCTTGAACCACGCCTCTCCAGTTGTGATTTCCGGAGCCGCCACCGTCGTCAGCAGTCCCCCAGTCCGAATCGCATTCACCGCCCGATGATGCAAATGCTCTTCCGTCCTAAGAAAGTGCACAT
>DATHQV010000149.1:0-2605 GCA_035482355.1 Acidobacteriaceae bacterium
TCCGGTGTGAAACCACGTGGGCTCGCCGAGTTGTCCCATGGCCTGCAGGCAGAGGAACGTGTCGCCTTTTACGCCCCATCCGCGCTCGCGGCTGAGCATGCCGGAGAGCACGTAGGTGATCGAGTCGATGTCGGGCGAAACGTAGAGGCCCCACCAGAGCAGGTCGTCGCCAGTGTTCACGATCAGCGTGATGTCTTCGGCGGGCATGACCTGCCGAAGACCATCCACGAACTTTGCGCCGCCGGTGCCGCCGGTGAGCACGGCGATCATGCTGCCGTCCTCATTCTTGCTAAACCAGAATCGTCACTGGCGACGCGCAGTTTTTCTGAAAGCAGACCGGGCTTGCCGGTCAGGGCCGAAAGAAATTCCGGATACACCGGCAGACGCTGCCGCAATGAAAATCCTTTGGCTTCGGTTCGCAGGCGCAGTTGCTCGAGATGCGGCCAGGGCTTTTCCGGATTGATGAAGTCGGGCGTCAGCGGCGAAATTCCTCCCCAATCATTAATGCCGGCGTCCACTAAATCATCATAGTAAGGCGCAGACAGGTTGGGCGGAGCCTGAATGTTGACGTTGGGGAGTAACAAGCGAGCTACCGCCACGGCCCGCAACATTTCGCCGCGCGTCGGTTCGGACCAATGCGCCATGGGAATCGCGGGCTTAACGCGGAAATTCTGCACGATCACTTCCTGGATGTGTCCGTAACGGTCGTGCAAGTCGCGAATGGCGAGGAGCGTGTCGACGCGATCTTCGAGGGTCTCTCCGATACCGATCAGCAGGCCGGTCGTGAACGGAACATTCTGCTTGCCGGCGTCTTCGATCGTGCGCAGGCGTTTGGCCGGAAGCTTGTCGGGAGCGTTGTCGTGCGCTGCGCCGGGGGCCAGCAGTGCCGCGTTCGTGGTCTCGAGCATGAGTCCCATGCTTGGCGAAACGGCGGCCAGGCGGGCGATCCACTCCGCACTGAGCAGGCCGGGATTGGGATGCGGTAGCAGGCTGGTCTCACGCAGCACCAGTTCGCACATGGCTTCGAGATAATGCAGCGTGGATTTGTAGCCGAGATGGCGGAGGGTCTGGCGCATTTCGGGGAACAGCAGTTCGGGCTTGTCGCCCAAGCTGAAGAGGACTTCGGTGCATCCCAACTTTTCGCCGGCGCGAGCGACCGCGAGCACTTCGCCGGGAGTCATGGTGTGCGCGCCGGGGTCGCCGGGATCGCGGCGGAAGGTGCAGTATCCACAATAGTCGCGGCAGAGATTGGTTAGCGGCAGGAAGACTTTGCGCGAATAAGTGATGATTCCGGGCTTGAAGCGCTCTTTTGCGCCGCGGGCGGCGGCCTGGAGTTCGGGGAGGAGTTCTTCGGGACAGCTCATCAGTTCGATCGCCGCTTCGCGCGTAATGGACGCGCCCGGGCTCAACTCAGCGAGCGCCGCAGCACAGGCCGCGCGATTCTCCGATGCGGCGGGCGTAATGGACGTGACGGCCACGTGAATCGAATGATACAACGGCGGGGCATGGTAATGTAGGCGGTTGCGGTGGGAGCGTGGGCGGTTCGGCCTCAGCGGCTAAAACCGGCTTGATCCAGTAGCATGGATCGCAGCGCTGGAAGCGCTGCGCCACCCAAGAGCGAAGTGCCGCTCGAATCGCGACCTGATGGCTGGATTTGCCGCGGAGGGAAAGTGCGGCCCTGCGGGCCGCGGCCGGGTGGAAGACCTGGCTCCAGACAGAACCGTGAGCTTGAATTCTTCTGAATTTCGCAAAGCGATGGGGTGCTTCGCTACCGGGGTGACGATCATTACGGTCGACCTCGACGGCGAGGTGCACGGCATGACGGCCAACGCGTTTGCCTCCGTGTCGCTCGATCCCCCGCTGGTGCTGGTTTGCGTGGATCATAAGACTCGCACGCACGCGCACTTGCATGCGAAGAAACGCTTCGGGATCAACGTGCTCGGCGAAGATCAGCGGGCGATTTCGGAATACTACGCACGCGTCGAACGGTCCCATGAAAGCACCGAGGCAGAGGCCGAGGCGCGCTTCGATCGTACCCAACACGGCACGCCCATGCTGCATGGATCGCTGGCGTATCTGGAGTGCCGTCTGCGCTCGGCGGAAGTTGCGGGGGACCATACCATCTTCATCGCCGAAGTCGAAGATGTGGTGGTGCGCGACGGCGATCCGCTGCTGTTCTTTCGGGGGAAGTATCGAAGGGTGGGGGGGGATGTTGGGAAGTAGCCCGATGTCACTTTTCGCACTTTAAATCATCTAATGGCTGTCGAAAAAGATTATTGGGATGGAGTGGAGTCATGACTGAGAAAACGGCAGAGAAGGTTGTGAAATCTGAAGGCGAGTGGAAGCAGCAACTCACCGATGAGCAGTATCACGTGACGCGGGAGGCTGGTACCGAGTGCGCATTTACCGGGAAATACTGGGACACGAAAGAGCCGGGGATGTATCACTGCGTGTGCTGTGGATCGCCGCTGTTCGATTCGCAGACGAAGTTTAATTCTGGCACGGGCTGGCCGAGTTTCACCAAGCCTGCCGAGGGCGGCGGTGTGGTCGAGCATCGCGATACTCAGTACGGGATGGTGCGGACCGAAGTGCGCTGCGCCAAGTG
>DATHQV010000150.1:0-8340 GCA_035482355.1 Acidobacteriaceae bacterium
ATGGTGCCTTCGGGGACGGAGATTGTGGTGCGGTTCGCGCAGTAGGGGTTATTTCGTCGACGGTGGGGCGAAGATCGCTCAGGGGCTGAAGCTCCACGTTTTGTGGCCGATTACCGCACGACTTAAGTTGTGCCCTGACACGAAGCACGTTGGGGTTTGAAGAAACGAACAGCGGGTCCCTCCGCTTCGGTTGGGATGACAACAAAAAGGCAAGAGCGGGCGCTTTGCGCTCAGTCCCATGTCCCCAAAACAAGGGACATGGGGCACCTGCCAGAGGTTCGGTACCAACGCTTACAATCAGCTTGTTATGCGCTTTGATGATGTATTGAGCGGGTGCGAGGTGGTGCGGCGCGCTGGCCGTGGTGCGGGGGACGGGCTCCAGATTCTGGGCGTCGAGTACGATTCGCGGCGCGTGGGGCGGGGATCGCTGTTTCTGGCGATGCAGGGCGGGACGACGGACGGCAATCGTTACATTGGGAAGGCTGTGGCGCAGGGTGCGGCGGGGGTGGTGACGGATTCGGCTGCGGCGTTTGCGGAGACGGCGCGGAAATTTCCGGAGATTGCGGTTGCGGAGATTCCGGCTGGAGCCGGGCGGCTCGCCATGGCGGTGATCGCGGCGAACTTCTTTGAGCATCCGGAAAAACAAGTGGCGCTGAGCGGCGTGACGGGGACGAACGGCAAGACGACGACGGCGTTTCTGCTGGACGCGATGCTCAACTTCGTGGGGCGCAAGACGGTGCTGGCGGGGACGATTGAGAATCATGTGGCGGGAGCGGTGCGGGCGGCTGCGCACACGACGCCGGAGTCGCGCGACCTGCTGGCGTTGCTGCGTGAGGGAGCGGATGCGGGGGCGACGGAAGCGGTGATGGAGGTGTCGTCGCACGCGCTGGCGCAGGGGCGCGTGCACAGCCTGCCGTATGACGTGGCGATCTTCACGAATCTGACGCAGGATCATTTGGATTATCACGGGACGATGGAGAATTACTTCGCGGCGAAGAGAGCGCTGTTCGATGGGGAACTGGGCGCGGCTCCGCGCGTGGCCGTGGTGAATGTTGATGATGCATACGGCGTGCGGCTGGCGGATGTGGCGCGCGCCGCGGGTGCAGAGGTTTTCCAGTACGGGATGGCGGCGGAGTTTCGCGCGGAGGACGCGCGGATGGCTGCGTCGGGCATGGCGTTTCGTTTGGTGACTCCGCGGGGCGATGCGGAGATGCGGACACGTCTGACGGGGCGGGTGAATCTGTATAACCTGCTGGCGGCGGCGGGCGCGGCGTTGGCGCGGGGGCTGACGCTGGAACAAATTGTTGCGGGTGCGGCGTCGCTGGCATGCGTGCCGGGGCGTTTTCAGACGGTGGATGAGGGGCAGGCGTTCACGGTGGTGGTGGATTACGCGCACACGGACGATGCGCTGCGGAACTTGACGGCGCTGGCGCGGGAGTTTGTGGATCATCCGAACGCGCAGACCCAGCGGGATGTGGGGCCGGGAGCTCGCGGGCGGGTGATTACCCTGTTTGGGTGCGGCGGGGATCGCGACCGGGCGAAGCGGCCCAAGATGGGGCGGGCAGCGGGCGAGGGCAGCGATTTGGTGGTGCTGACTTCGGATAATCCGAGGAGCGAAGACCCGTTGGCGATAATGGCGGATGCGCTGCCGGGGCTGCTGGAGACAGGGACGGAGTATGTGGCGGAGGCGGATCGGGCGCGGGCGATTCGTGTGGCGGTAGAGGCGGCGCGGCCTGGAGATATTGTGCTGATTGCGGGCAAGGGGCACGAGAAGGAGCAGGTGCTGCGCGACGGGGCGGTGCCGTTTGACGATGCAGTAGTGGCGGCGGAGGCGATTCGCGCGCTGGCTGGAGTGCGGGCATGAAGCTGATGCTGGCGCAGGTTGCGCGGTGGCTGGCGACGGCTCCGGTGGAGGGGCACGACGCGGTTGCGGCGACGGGGTACTCGATCGATTCGCGGACAGTGCAGGCGGGGGAATTGTTTTTCGCGATTCGCGGCGAGCGGTTTGACGGGCACGATTTTGTGGCGGCGGCGTTTGAGCGCGGTGCGATTGCGGCGGTGGTAGCGCGGGGGCGCGTGGCGGGATTGCCTGCGACGACGAAGACCCGGCCGCTGTTGGTGGTGGATGATCCGCTGACTTCGTTGCAGCGTTTGGCGGCGGCAGTGCGGCGGCATTGGGGCAAGCGGGTGGTGGGGATTACCGGGTCGGCGGGAAAGACGACCACGAAGGAAGCGGTGGCCGCGGTGCTGGGGACGCGGTTCAGGGTGCTGAAGTCGCAGGGCAATCTCAACAATGGATTCGGATTGCCGCTGCAACTCTTGCGGCTGGAGCCGGAGCACGAGGTTGCGGTGATTGAGATGGGGATGTCGGCGGCGGGGGAGATTGCGGCGCTGTGCAGGATTGCCGCGCCGGACTGGGGCGTGGTGACGAATGTGGGCCATGCGCACGCGGAGAATTTTCCTGACGGCGTGGCGGGGATTGCTCGGGCGAAGTATGAGCTGGTGGCGGCGTTGCCGCGGCATGGCGTGGCCTTTTTGAACTGCGACGATCCATATGTGTCGCAATTTGGGCGGGGATTTGAGGGGAAGGTTGTTTATTTTGGGCGGGGGCCGTGCGCCAATCCGCGAACGGATGGGATGGAGGCGCAGGGCGCGTTGGGGCTGACGATGCAGGTGCGGACGGATTCGCATCACTGCAATTTGCAACTGCACCTTCCGGGCGAGCACAACGCGAGCAACGCGCTGGCGGCGGTGGCGGTGGGTCTGGAGGCGCGGATTTCGCTGGAGGAATGCTGCGCGGCGTTGGCGGAGTTGCGGCCGGAGGATAAGCGCGGGCAGGTGCTGACGGTGCGGGGCGCGACGATTATCAACGACTGCTATAACTCCAACCCGGAGGCGCTGAAGTCGATGATTGCGACGCTGCAAGGGACGCCGGGGGAGCGGCGGATTCTGGTGGCGGGCGAGATGCTGGAGCTGGGTCCTGAGGCGGCTGCGCTGCATGCGGCGTGCGGGAAGGCCGCGGCTGATGCGGGGATTGACGTGGTGGTGGGCGTGCGCGGGAACGCGGTGCACATTGTGGAGGCGGCGCGGGCCGGCGGGGCGGAGGCGTTGTTTGTGGAGACGCCGGAGGCTGCGGGGGCGTGGCTCGGCGAGCATCTGAAGGCGGGCGATGCGGTGCTGTTGAAGGCGTCGCGGGGCGTGCGGCTGGAGCGGGCTTTGACGGTCCTGGCACACGCGGAAAAAGACGCGGGTTAAGCACAGCCCGGCACGATAAGATAGCGGCAATCCACTCGCCGCCGGAGGAAGTTTGCTCTACTGGCTCCTTTATCAAAAGCTTTTCCCTTATTTCAGGCCCTTTCGAATATTCCGGTATCTGACGTTTCGCACGGCGTTCGCTTCGCTGACGGCGCTGCTGATCACGCTCATCATCGGACCTTACGTGATTGAGAAGCTGCGCGAATTCCAGGTGGGGCAGTACATTCGCGAAGAGGGGCCGAAGGCACACCAGAAGAAGGCGGGGACTCCGACGATGGGCGGGGTGCTGATTTGTATAGCGATCCTGCTGCCGACGTTGTTGTGGGCGGACTTATCGAATCCATTTATTTGGCTGGTGATGTTTTCGATGCTGGCTTTCGGCGCGATTGGATTTGCGGATGACTACATTAAGGTGGTGCACCGGCGGAATCTGGGGCTGACGGCGCGGGCGAAGCTGATCTGGCAGTTTGCGGCGTCGGCGGTGGTGGCCGTGGTTCTGGTGCTGATGGATTTGCAGGGCAGCTATTCGACGCGGCTGATGGTGCCATTCGTCAAGATCTTCCGGCCGCGGCTGACGATTCCGATCCTGACGCATATTCCGCATCTGGGGGTGCTGGCGTTTTTGCCGTTCATTATTTTTGTGATGCTGCTGATTGTGCTGAGCAGCAATGCGGTGAATTTGACGGACGGGCTGGACGGGCTGGCGATCGGGTGCACGATTATCGCGGCGGGCGCGCTGACCATGCTGACGTATGTGAGCGGACACGTTACGTTTGCGGATTATCTGGAACTGCAGCGGATGCCGCTGGTGAGCGAGGTGACCGTTTTTTGCGGGGCGATGACGGGGGCGAGCATCGGGTTCCTGTGGTACAACGCGCATCCGGCGGAGATTTTTATGGGCGACGTGGGGTCGCTGGCGATTGGCGGCGCGCTGGCCACGGTCGCTGTGGTGATTAAGCAGGAGCTGCTGCTGCCGTTTATCGGGGGCATTTTTTACCTGGAGGCGGCGTCGGTGATTCTGCAGGTGGGGAGCTATAAGCTGCGGGGCGGGAAGCGGATTTTCACGATGGCGCCGCTGCATCACCACTTCGAGTTGACGGGTTGGTCAGAGTCGAAAGTGATTGCGCGATTCTGGATTGGCGCGCTGGTGTTTGCACTCTTTGCACTCACCACGCTGAAGCTGCGGTAAAGGGTAGAGACGGCGTGGGACAATAGTTTGTCCTGTCCGCGAGAGTGCATGGAAATCAAAGGAAAAAAGGTACTGGTCGTCGGTCTGGGCAAGTCGGGACTGGCGGCGGCTCTGTTTTTGCGGCACCAGGGCGCGCAGGTGACGGTGTCGGACGTGCGGAGCGCCGATGTGCTGGCCAAGGATATCCCTGCGCTGATTGATGAAGGCATCGCGGTGGAAGCGGGCGGGCACGGGTTGCTGACGTTCCGGCGGCAGGATTTGATTGTAGTAAGCCCGGGCGTTCCGATCGATACGCCGGAGCTGGTGCAGGTAAAGAAATTCGGGCTGCCGATTATCGGCGAAGTGGAGCTGGCGGCGCATTATTTGCGCGGGCACGTGCTGGCGATTACGGGATCGAACGGCAAGACGACGACGACCTCTTTGTGCGGGGAGATTCTGAAGGCGGCGAAGCTGCCGACGCAGGTGGGCGGCAATATCGGAGTGCCGGTGATCGCGCTGGTGGAAGATTCGCGCGAGGATGGGTGGTCGGTGCTGGAGGTTTCAAGCTTCCAGCTGGAAACGACGTATGAATTTCATCCGGAGATTGCGGTGATTTTGAATATCACGCCGGATCATCTGGATCGGCACGGGACGTTTGAGAATTACGCGGCGGCGAAGGAGCGGATTTTTGCTCGCCAGACAGCGGACGATGCACTGGTGCTGAACGCGGACGATGAAGCGGCGAAGAGCGCGGCGGCGCGGGCGAGCTCGAGGATCTTCTGGTTTAGCCGGGCGAAGGTGGTGCGGCAGGGCGCGTTTGTCCACAACGGAGTGATTGCGTTTCGTGCTTCTGAACAGTCGGCTGCGGAGCCGGTGCTGAAGGTGGAAGAGATTCCGCTGAAGGGCGCGCACAACGTGGAAAACGTGCTGGCGGCGGTATGTGCGGCGCGGCTGGCGGGCGTGGATGCGGAGACGATTCGCGCGGCGGTGATGCAATTCCAGGCGGTGGAGCATCGGCTGGAATTTGTGGCGACGATCCACGGCGTGGAGTACTACAACGATTCGAAGGCGACGAACGTGGATGCGGCGATGAAGGCGATTGCGGCGTTTCCGGGCGGGATTCACCTGATCCTGGGGGGCAAGGATAAGAATTCGGATTACCGGCAGATGCGGGCGCTGCTGACGGAGCGGGTGAAGGCGGTGTACACGATTGGGGCAGCGGCGGACAAGATTTTTACGCACATCGACGGGGCGGTACCGATTGTGACGGCGGGAACGCTGGAAGAGGCGGTGGCGCGGGCGGGCGCGGTGGCGCAGGCGGGAGAGATTGTGCTGCTGGCTCCGGCGTGTTCGAGCTTCGATCAGTTTGAGAATTACGAGCATCGGGGGCGGGTGTTTAAGGAAACGGTGCAGGCGCGGCGGGGCGAGAAGACGCTGGCGTAAGGTGAAGGCGAGCGGACCAGGGCTGGCGGACGAAGGCGGGCTGACGAAGACGGGCGGGGCGGAATGGCGAAAACTGTAGGCGTGGACAAATGGCTGTACTTCGCCACGCTGGGGCTGGTGGTGATCGGCCTGGCGATGGTGTTCAGCGCGTCGGCGGTGATGGCGCGGGAGAACTTCGGTTCGCCCTACTATTTTCTGACGCGACAGGCGGTTTATGCGGGCGGCGGCCTGGTGTGCATGACGCTGCTGATGAAGGTGAATTACGGGCGTTATAACCGGCCCAGCGTGGTGTTTCCGATGGTGGGCATCACGATCATGCTGTTGCTGGCGGCGTTTTTGATGCGCGACTCGCACAACACGCATCGCTGGATTCGGTTTGGGCCGCTGTCGTTCCAGCCATCGGAGTTTGCGAAGCCGGCGCTGGTGCTGTTTCTGGCGTGGTTTCTGCAGAACCGCATGGGGACGATTGAGAACGTGCGGCAAACGATTTTGCCGGCCGCGCTACCCAGCCTGATTTTTATTGCGCTGATTTTGAAAGAACCGGATCTGGGGACGGCGCTGGTGTGCGCGGGCGTGACGGCCCTGATGCTGTGGCTGGCGGGCATGAATTTCAAATACCTGGGCTACGCAGCGCTGGCGGCTGCTCCGGTGCTGTACTTCATGCTGTTTCACGTGAAGTGGCGGAGGGACCGGCTGCTGGCGTTTGTGAATCCGGAATCGGATCCGCTGGGGAAGGGCTACCACATTCTGCAGTCGCTGATTGCGGTGGGCTCGGGCGGCGTGAAGGGCGTGGGCTACATGGATGGGACGGCGAAGCTGTTTTATCTGCCGGAGCCGCATACGGACTACATTTTCGCGACGGTGGCGCAGGAACTGGGAATGTTGGGCGCGCTGCTGGTGGTGGCGCTGTTCATCTTTATCGGATGGCGGGGGATGCGGGCGGCGATTCTTTCGACGGACCCGTTTGCGCGGTTTCTGGCGTTTGGGATTACGGCGACGATCCTGATTCAGGCCTTCTTCAATATCAGCGTGGTGCTGGCGCTGGTGCCGACGAAGGGCATTACGCTGCCGTTTATTTCTTATGGCGGGACTTCGCTGTTCATCATGCTGGTGCTGATTGGCGTGCTGCTGAATATCACGAAGGAAGTGGAGTGAGGGCAGAGGGCAGTTGTCAGTTATCGGTAGTCAGTAAAGGCACAGGGAACCCAGTTCGCCGAACATTCTTGAAACATGAGTCACAGCGAAGAGATTGTTGATCAGTTCACGCGGCAGGCGGCGCAGTTTGCGGCTTCGCCTACGGCGCGGAGTGAGGACATTCTGGAACGCGTGGTGCGATTGGCGCGGCCGGAGGGGAGCGATCGGGCGCTGGATGTGGCTTGCGGGCCGGGGCTGCTGGTTTGCGGGATGGCGCGGCATGTGGGGCATGCGACAGGGATTGATTTGACGCCAGCCATGCTGGAGCAGGCGCGGCGGACTCAGCAGGCGCAGGGTGTCGACAATGTTTCGTGGGATCAGGGCGACGTTGCGGCCATGCCTTATGCTGACGGGACGTTCGACATTGTGACCTGCCGGTTTGCTTTTCATCACTTTTCCGATCCGCTGCCGGTGTTGCGCGAGATGCGGCGCGTATCCCGCGTGGGCGGACGCATTGTGGTGGCCGACAGCGCGCCGGAGCAGGGGAAGGCTGCGGCGTTCAACGCTATGGAGAAGATGCGCGATCCTTCGCATACGCGGGCGCTGGCAGTTGAGGATCTGACGGCGCTGTTTGCTTCATCTGGATTGGTGGACGTGCGAGTGGAGAGAACGCGGCTGGCTCTGGATCTGGATGAGTTTTTGGGGCGGTCGTATCCGCGCGAAGGGGATGAGGCGCGGATTCGCGCGATGTTTGCGAGCGCGATTGAGGACGATGCGATGGACGTATTGCCGCGGCGCGACGGCGGAAAGATTTTCTTCTCGGTTCCGGTGGCGATTGTGGCTGCGCAGGTTCCGCATGAGTGACGGCGGGTTGCGGATTTTGATTGCCGGAGGCGGCACGGGCGGACACATCATTCCAGCGCTGGCGATTGCGGATGAGCTGAAGGCCCGGCATGGGGCTGAAGTGCTGTTTGTGGGGACGGCGCGGGGGTTGGAATCGCGGCTGGTACCGCAGGCGGGCTACCGGCTGGAGCTGATTCGCGTGGGGCAACTGAATCAGGTATCGCTGGCAACGCGCTTAAAGACGGTCTTCGATTTGCCGCGGGGATTTTTGCAGTGCGTGGGGCTGCTGCGAAGCTTTCGGCCGCAGGTGGTGATTGGTGTGGGCGGGTATGCTTCGGGTCCGGTGATGGGGGCAGCGATTTTGCTGGGGATTCCGACGCTGGCTTTTGAGCCGAACGCGGTGCCGGGCATGGCGAACCGTCTGGTGGGAAAGAGGGTGAAGGCGGCGGCGGTGAACTTTGCTCCGGCGGCGAAGTATTTTCGCTGCGCGCAGGTGA
>DATHQV010000151.1:0-2085 GCA_035482355.1 Acidobacteriaceae bacterium
CGGAAGCGCGCCGCCGCTGGTCGTGGGTAATCATCTGATTTTGGGAATCTCTGGCGATATCGCGGACTTGCCTGGATGGCTCGAGTCGCGCGATCCGGAAACGGGAAAGCTGCAGTGGCACTGGGATAGCGAGCCGAAAGAAGGCGAACCCGGCTGGGAGTCTTGGCCGCACGACACCGACGTGATCACTCGCGGCGGCGGAATGACCTGGCTGACCGGCACCTACGATCCGGAACTGAATCTGGTCTACTGGGGCACGGGCAACCCTCACCCGGTGGAAGCGGGCGACGCGCGGCCCGGGTCGAATCTTTACACCTGCGCGATTGTGGCGCTGAACGCGGACACAGGAAAAATGGTCTGGTATTACCAGATTTCACCGCACGACACGCACGACTGGGATGCCATTCAGACGCCGATTTTGTTCGACGCCAATTTTCAAGGGAAGCCGCGCAAAATGCTTGCGCAAGTGAGCCGCAACGGACTGTTTGCCGTACTCGATCGCGCTACGGGAAAAGAGCTGGTCGTCAAGCCGTATCTCGACATTGACTGGATGAACGGTCTCAATGATCGCGGCGAGCCGGTTCCGAGGAAAGAGACGGAACCGCAACTTGACGGCGCGCTGGCGAAACCCGGCGCGGCGGGCGGAACAAACTGGAATCCGTCGAGCTTCGATCCCACTACCGGACTATTTTTCGCGCAGGCGCGGGACAGCATCGGGGTCTATTACGTGACGATGCCCGGCAAGAACGCGGAGGGATGGGGCGGCCGGGATTTTATTATCCACTCGAAATCCGTGCTGTACGCGATTGATTACCAAACGGGGAAGGTTCGCTGGACCCGTGACATGACCGGCGGCCGCGGAGGATTTGCGGGGACGCTGGCGACGGCTGGGCATCTGGTGTTCACGGCAAACGATTCGGGGATGCTAATGGCTCTCGATCCTGCCACGGGAAAAACGCTGTGGCACACATACGGCGGAGGCGGTTCCACGACAGCTCCGATGACGTACGAATTGGATGGCCGACAATATGTGATCATTCAGGCGGACAGCGTGGTGTACGCCTGGGCGCTTCCTGAGCGCTAAGCTTCCGCTGTCGATCACACCTCGAATTCTGCGGCACGTTTGCTATTATTGTTCGCGCGGCCCTGCTCACAAAACGCGATGCGCTGCGGCTGCATCTCATTCAATGCAACTCATCCAAGGGGACGTCAACGATATGAACTCGAGTGGAAATAGCATCAAGCGAGGACGCATCTGGATTGTCGCGGGGCTTGCGGCGGCGATGTGCGCTTGCCTGGGCGGAGCGATTCGATCCGCGCGGGCGGCCAGCCCGGCGCCGACGAAGACCATTTGGGATGGCGTCTATACGGACGACCAAGCCGCGCGCGGGAAGGCGCAGTACGACACGAGCTGCAGCAGCTGCCACATGGAAGACCTGAGCGGCAGCGGGCAGGCGTTGCCTCTGGCGGGCGATGCGTTCACGGATGTTTGGGAAGGGCAGACGATGGCCGATCTGCTTGGGCTGGTTCAGGGAACTATGCCGCAGGACAAGCCCGGGAGCCTGACGCCGGAAGCTGCTCTCGACGTGATCAGCTATATTCTTCAGTACAACAAATTGCCCGCGGGAAAAGAAGAACTGAAGAACGATCCGGATGCGCTGAAAGATATCCTGATTACCAAGAAAGCGCCGGCGAAGGCTCCGTAAGAGAGGATTCGCCAAAGCACGGGCACTCAACGCGTCCAGCTATTCAGCGGAAAATGCGAGGAGCACATTGCCCGCCTGATCGCCGCTAAATACGGCGTATCCGGAACCGACGAATACCATTCCGCCGGCGACGGTCGCACCTGCCGATCCCATGGCGCCGCCCTTCGCGGGCACACCGTTAACAGTCGTGAATTTCTGCGCGGTATTGAATTGCCAAAGGACTCGGCCATCTTCGGTCGATAGCGCTTTCAATTTTCCGTCCCAGTCGCCGACGAACACGGCGCCAGGGATACCGGTGATCGCGGCGGACAGCGTAACGGCGCCACTCCCACCCCACGGCACCGACCACACGGGCTGGCCGCTGTCGAGTGCGAGAGCG
>DATHQV010000152.1:0-33310 GCA_035482355.1 Acidobacteriaceae bacterium
TGGGACGACAAGACGCTGGCGCTGATGCACAACCCGGATGTGAGCGTGCGCAGCCGCGGCGTGATGGAGAAGTGCAGTTACTGCAACCAGCGGATCCAGGAAGTGAAGATCGCGGCGGACAAGGAAAACCGCGAGATTCGCGATGGTGAGATCAAGACGGCATGCCAGCAGGCGTGTCCGACGAATGCGATCCTGTTCGGCAATATCAACGACAAGAACAGCGCAGTGGCGAAGATCAAGACGAACGAGCGCACCTATGGGGTTCTGGCAGACATCAACACGCGGCCGCGCACCACGTATGTGGCGGGCGTGATCAACATCAATGAAGAGTTGGCGAAGGATTTGGGCGAGTACACGAGCTGACGGTCAGTACTCAGCAACAGAGCGGTCAACGGACAGAGATTTTCGAGGGCGAAGGCAAAAGAGACGATGGCGACGAAAGACGCACCCGTCAACAATCCGATGGTGGATCCGGTCACCGGAGAGTACCGGGTTATCGCGCCGGGGCACACCTTCAAGTCGGTGACCGAAGAAGTCTCGCGGATCGTGCTGACCAGCCACACGCCGCTGGGGTGGTGGTTCGGGTTCGTGCTGGCGGGCGGCGTAGTGGGTATGCTGCTGACGGCGCTGACCTGGCTGTTTCTGAAGGGCGTCGGCATCTGGGCCATCACGATTCCGGTGGCATGGGGCTTCGCGATCATCAATTTCGTGTGGTGGATCGGAATCGGCCACGCGGGCACGCTGATCTCGGCGATTCTGTTGCTGTTCAAGCAGGGCTGGCGCAACTCGATCAACCGGTTCGCGGAGGCGATGACGATTTTCGCCGTGGTCTGCGCCGGCATGTTCCCGCTGATTCACGTAGGCCGGCCGTGGCTGGGGTACTGGCTGTTTCCGTATCCGAGCACGATGAATTACTGGCCGCAGTTCCGCTCGCCGCTGCTGTGGGACGTGTTCGCGGTGTCGACGTACGCGACGATTTCAGTGGTGTTCTGGTACATCGGCATGATTCCCGATCTGGGGACAATGCGCGACCGCTCGACCAGCAAGTTTGGACAGTTCATGTATGGGCTGGTTTCGCTGGGATGGCGCGGATCGGTGCGGCACTGGGTGCGGTACGAGACGGCTTCGCTGTTGCTCGCGGGCCTGGCCACACCACTGGTGCTGTCGGTGCACTCCGTGATCAGCCTCGATTTCTCGGTGGCGCTGGTGCCGGGCTGGCACACAACCATTTTCCCGCCGTACTTCGTTGCGGGCGCTATCTATTCGGGATTCGCGATGGTGTTGACGCTGGCGATTCCGATTCGCAAGTTCTACCACCTGGAAGATCTGATTACGATCCGGCACATCGACAACATGGCGAAGGTGATGTTGGCGACGGGACTGATTGTGGCCTACGGCTACTCCACTGAAGTGTTCATGAGCTGGTATTCGGCCAGCCACTGGGAATACTTCATGATGTGGAACCGCATGTTCGGGCCGATGGGGTGGTCGTACTGGGTGCTGATCACCTGCAACATCGCGCTGCCGCAGCTGATGTGGCTGCGCCGTTTCCGGGTAAACGTCGGGCTCATGTTCCTGATGTCATTCATCGTGAATACGGGCATGTGGTTTGAGCGGTTCGTGATTGTGGTCACCAGCCTGACGCGCGATTACCTGCCGTCGTCGTGGGGCACCTATCGCGCGACGAAGTGGGACTACATGACGTTTGCGGGAACGCTGGGGTTGTTCACGTTTCTGTTCTTCCTGTTCGTGCGCTTCCTGCCCATGATCCCGATGTCGGAGCTGCGGCTGATGCTGCCGCAGGCGAAGGTGCGCGAGAAGCACGAAGCTTTGCCGGAGGCAGGTGACTAATGCCTTTACCTGAAGGACTGTACGGCCTGATGGCTGAATTCGATTCTCCGACCGATCTGGTGTATGCGGCCAAAGCTGCGCACTCCGCGGGCTACCGGCGCATGGACTGCTACACGCCGTATCCGGTGGAAGAAGCGGCGGAAGCGATTGGGTTCCATCGCGACGAAGTTTCGCTGGTGTGCCTGCTGGGCGGGCTGCTGGGACTGGCGGCGATGTTCGGGCTGGAGACGTGGATCTCGTTGTGGGCGTATCCGCTGAATGTGGCGGGGCGGCCGTATTATTCGTGGCCGGCGTTTGTGGTCCCGGCGTACGAGTGGACCATTTTGTATGCGGGCCTGTCGGCGGCGTTTGGAATGCTCGCGCTGAATGGGCTGCCCAAGCCGTATCACCCGGTCTTCAACGCGCCGAATTTCCGCAACGGCGCGAGCAGTGACAAATTTTTCCTGTGCCTCGAGTCAACGGATCCGCAGTTTGAAGCGGGCGAGACGCGGAGCTTCCTGGAAGCGCAGAGGCCGATTTCGGTTGTGGAGGTGGAGTATTAGCACCTCGGGTTGCGAGTTGCAGGTTAGCGTTCGGCGTTCAGCGTTCAGCGTTCGGCCTGGGCGAATGGCGAGCGCGGTCGGGGCTTTGGCCGTGCTGTTGTTTGCGGCGGGTTGCCGCGAGGATATGCAGAACCAGCCGCGGACGTTTCCGCAGCGCGGGACTTCAGTGTTTGCGGATGGGCGCACGGTGCGGCCGCAGGTGGAGCATACAGTGGCCCGGGGACAACTCTACGAAGACGACTATTTTTATACCGGCCTGCAGAACGGCAAGGAAGCGGACATGATGCCGTATCCGGTGACCATGCAGGTGCTGGCACGCGGGCAGGAGCGGTTCAATGTGTACTGCACGCCATGCCACTCGCGCGTCGGCAACGGCGCGGGCATGATTGTGGAGCGCGGCTACAAGCCGGCGGGCAATCTGCACGATGCGAAGCGGCTGAGTGAGCCGCTGAGCCACTACTTCTACGTCATGACGAACGGCTACGGAGCCATGCCCGACTACGCCTCGCAGGTGACACCGGAAGACCGCTGGGCGATTGCGGCGTATATCCGCGCGCTGCAGTTGAGCCAGAACGCGAAGGCGAGCGATGTGCCGGCGGGGGCGCAGGTTGAGAATTTGAATGACATTGCGGAGCGGATGGGACATCCGGAATATGCGGGGCCGTTTCCATTGCCGGCGACGGCAGTGTATTCGACGCCGCGCAGCGGGATGGTGGCGGGAGCACCGGGAGAAGGCCCGAACCAGCCAGCGTCGAAAAATGTAATAGCCAAGCCCACCACGCAGGGTGACACCACCAAGCCGCCGGCCAGGCCCTCAGGAGCGCAATAACGCATGGCGAACAATAGCTTCAGCAAAGGATTGACCACGACCCTGAGCGCGCCGGCATTTGTGGACCGTTGGCGCCTGCGCGCGCTGATTGTGGGAATGATCTGCACGGTGCTGGCTGTCATTCTGATGGTTATGGATCAGGCGCAGACGCATCTGGGGTGGGATCATCTGCTGCGCGGATGGCTGGCAGGTTTTGTTACGTGTTTCAACTTTTGCTTCGGTGGCATGGCGCTGCTGATGACGCAGTATCTGACCGGCGGCAAATGGGGACTCATCATTCGGCGTCCGCTGGAAGCGATGACGCGCACGTGGCCGCTGGTGCTGCTCATGTTTCTGCCGGTGGGGATTTGCGGAGCCTCGCTGGGCTGGCTGTATCCGTGGGCGAAGTACGCGGACTGGTCGAAGGCGCTGAAGGATGGATCGATCACCCCGGATATGGCGCACGCGATCCAATGGAAGCATGCGATGTTGAACGTGCACAGCTTCTGGTACGTGTCGCTGTTCGTTTTCGCGGTGTTCGGGCTTTACATCATGCTGCTGAATCGCTGGTCGCTCAAGCGCGATGCCGATCCGGAGCCGAACGTCGCGTACTGGCGGACGAAGTTTGAGAACCTGAGCGGCTTTGGCGTCGTGTTCTTCGCGATCATGCTGTTCGCGGTGGCGATTTACTGGGTCATGTCCATCGACCCCACGTGGTACTCCACGGTCTACGGGTTGCAGTATTTGGTGGCTGAGGGGTACGGCGTGCTGGCGCTGTCTATCCTGACGCTGATTGGGCTGAAGGGCGTTGAGCCAATTCGCAGCACCTTCCGCGTGATCGAGCAGCACGATCTGGGCAAGCTTTGCTTCGCGTTCGTGATGTTGAATATGTATCTGGCGTTCGCGTCGTTCCTCATTATCTGGTCGGGAAACTCGCCGGAAGAGATTCCGTGGTATCTGGATCGCATCCGCGGCAACTGGGGCGTGATTGCGACGCTGGATGTGATTTTCCACTGGCTGATTCCATTCAGCCTGCTGCTGTCGCGGGATCTGAAGCGGATTCCGAGCCGGCTGGTGGTGGCGTGCCTGATCATGATCTTCGCGCGCTTCTGGGATATCTTCTGGCTGATTGAGCCGAGCTACAAGGATGCGAGCCGGAATCTGCATTTCAGCTTTGGCATTCTGGAGTACGCAGCCGTGCCGGGCGCACTGTTCAGCTTCTGGCTGGCAGCGTATTTCTGGCAGTTGAAAGCGCGGCCGCTGATCGCCACCAACGATCCGCATCTGGCGGAGATTTTGGAGCATGATCATGTCCATGCATAACCCGGAGAGCGGACAGAACCGCGAGAACACGGATCCGAAAGCGCACTTCAACGAGACGTCGGTGCGCGAGGGCTATGAAGTATCCGATGCGAACACCAAAGACATCATGGTGTTTCTGGTTGCGCTGTTCGTCTCCGTGGGGGTCTTCTTTTTCTTCTGCTGGGGCATGGGGAAGGTGATCAACGAGGGCCTGAATCGGCAGGATGGTCCGATCAACCGGTGGGCTGCGCAGAACCAGATCGCGCCGAGGACGGAGATTCAGTCGAGCCCCGCGCTGCAACAGCAGCAATTGGCGAAGCTGACGCAGCAATTTCCGACGCCGCGGCTGGAGACGGACGATGGCAACCAGGATTTAACGGAACTGCATGCGCGCGAGGATTTGCTACTGAGCTACTACAGCTGGATCAATCGCGGCCAGGGGACGGTGCGGATCCCGATCGACCAGGCGATGGCGATCATTGCGCAGCGTGGATTGCCGGTAGCTCCGCAGGAGCAGCAGCAGACGGCGATGTTTGGCGATGGACCGGCCCGGCAGCAGGTGCAGATGCCGCTGACCGATGGATTTGCGCGGACAGCATTTGAGCAGGGCGCTGGTCACTAGAGGCCAGAGAAAGCAACAGCGGGAATCGAGAGATTGATGCGGAGTGCAGTGACAAGGCGGAGAGTGGGACGGCTGGCAGCAGCGATGCTGGCACTGGCCTGCGCTGCTGTTTGTCTGCCGGCAGGCGCGCAGAGCCAGTTCTTCGGCCTGCAGAAGCCTGGAACTCCTGCCGATCAGCAGCCGCTGATCCTGAAACAGATCAGCGTGCAGCAGCGGCTGAACACGCAGGTGCCGCTCAACCTGCCGTTCGTGGATGAGACGGGCAAGGCCGTGCATTTGGGAGATTATTTCGGCAAGCGTCCGGTGGTGATGTCGCTGGTTTATTACCAGTGCAAGATTCTTTGCCCGGAAGAGATTGACGGGCTGGTGGGCGCGCTGGAGATGGTGAAGTTCAATCCCGGCCACGATTTCGACGTGGTGCTGGTGAGCATCGATCCCACGGAAACACCGGCGATTGCGGCACGGGAGAAGGCGTTCTACATGAAGCGGTACGGCCGCAAACAGGATGTGAGCGGCTGGCATTTTCTCACCGGCGCGGAGCCGGCCATCCGAAGCCTGGCGACGACGGTGGGATTTGGATATGTGCCGATGCAGGGGCCGGACGGCAAGATGAATCAGTTCGCGCACGCCAGCGCGGTGGAACTGGTAACGCCGGAAGGCAAGCTTGCGCAGTACTACCTGGGTGTGGAGTTCTCTCCGAAGGATATTCAGCTGGGGCTGGTTGAGGCATCGCATGGGACGGTAGGGTCGGTGGTGGATAACATTCTGACCTACTGCTACCAGTACAACCCGGCCGAGAACCGGCACACGCTTCTTTACATACGGATATTCCAGATGGGTTTCGTACTGACTGTGCTGCTGCTGGGCACATATATGGTGGTGAATTTCCGGCGCGACCTACTAGCGGCGCGAGCACAAAAAACGACTTTGGTGAACGGATAAAAGGCGACGATGCATCTGATCAGTCCGGTACTTTGGCAATTTCTGATTAAGTGGCTTACGAACTTCGCGATCTTCCCGCCGGAAGCGTCGACGATTGCGCCGTACGCGGACGCCCTGTATTTCTTTCTGATCCTGATCTCGGTCGTGGGCCTGTTCGCCGTTGCGCTGCTCGTCGTCACGTTCTCCATCCGCTATCGGCAGGAACTGAGCCCGGTTGCGACGCAGATTGAAGGCTCAACGCTGCTGGAGGCGACCTGGACGATTATTCCGCTGATCCTCTTCATGATTTGCTTCGTGTGGGGCGCACTGCTGTACTTCCGCATCTACAGCCCGCCGCCGAACGCGATGAACATTTATGTGGTGGGCAAGCAGTGGATGTGGAAAGTGGAGCATCCAGGCGGCCAGCACGAGATCAACTCGCTGCACATTCCGATCAATCAGCCCGTTCAGCTCACGCTGATTTCGCAGGATGTGTTTCACAGCTTTAGCATTCCGGCGTTTCGCGTGAAGCGCGAAGTGATTCCGGGGCGGTACAACACGGTTTGGTTCAACGCCACCACGCCTGGCACTTACCATTTGTTCTGCACGCAGTATTGCGGAACGCTGCACTCGCAGATGATTGGGCAGGTGGTGGCGATGACGCCCGAAGATTATCAGGCGTGGGCGGCGCAGTCGATCAGCGGCACATCGCTGGCGCAAAACGGCGAGCGGCTGTTTGCGAGCCTGGGCTGCAATTCGTGCCACAACAGCGGGCCAAATGCGCATGGTCCTAACCTTGCCAGTGTGTATGGCGCGCATCTGCAGATGAAAAACGGTCAATTCGTCACAGTGGACGATGCATTTTTGCGCGACACGATTTTGAACCCGACCATGCATGAAGTGGCGGGGTATGCGCCCATTATGCCCACGTATCAGGGGCAGGTGAGCGAAGAAGGCCTGATCGATCTGGTGGAATATATCAAGCGGCTCGATTCGCAATACCGGATCGAGCAGACGATCGATAACAGCGGAGCGCAGCCCGTGCAGACGGGCACGACGCCGGCGGGGACATCGGCTCCCGCACTGGCGCCAGGGACGGTGAAACCATGAGTACTATCGTTAAGCTGCCGGACCAGTCGACGGCGCAGCTGCCGAAGGTCTCGTATCTGAACAAGGAATACGGGCTCAAGAGCTGGCTGCTCACGGGCGATCACAAGCGGATCGCAATGCTGTACCTGATCTCGATCACGTTCTTCTTCTTTATCGGCGGGGCCATGGCGGGACTGATTCGCCTGGAACTGCTGACGCCGCCCAGCGACCTGCTGGCTGCGGATACCTATAACAAGGTGTTCACGGCGCACGGCATCGTGATGGTGTTTTTGTTCCTGGTGCCGTCGGTGCCGGCGACGATTGGGAACTTTTTAATTCCGATCATGGTGGGCGCGAAGGATCTGGCCTTCCCGAAGATCAACCTGCTGAGCTGGTATCTGTACATCGTGGCCGGATCGATGATCATCTTCACGCTGGTCGCCGGTGGCGTGGATACGGGGTGGACGTTCACAACGCCTCTGAGTACGCATTACCTGAACACGCATGTGATCACGGCGGGGCTGGCGGTGTTTGTCGCGGGATTCAGTTCGATCTTTACAGGGCTGAATTTCATTGTGACCATCCACCGGATGCGCGCGCCGGGCATGACGTGGTTCCGGCTGCCGCTGTTTGTTTGGTCGCATTACGCAGCGTCGATTCTGATGGTGCTGGGCACGCCGGTGCTGGCTATTACGCTGGTGTTGGTGGTGCTGGAGCGCACCATCGGGATTGGAGTGTTCGACCCCACCAAGGGCGGCGATCCGCTGCTCTTCCAGCATTTGTTCTGGTTCTATTCGCACCCGGCCGTGTACATCATGATTTTGCCGGGCATGGGCGTCATTTCCGAAGTGATCAGCAATTTCTCGCGGAAGCGGGTCTTCGGATATACGGCCGTCGCGTTTTCTTCGGTGGCGATTGCCGTCTTCGGCTTCTTCGTCTGGGCGCACCACATGTTCGTGATGGGCATCTCGAACTATTCAGCGCTGGTGTTCTCGCTGCTGACCATGCTGGTAGCGGTGCCTTCGGCGATTAAGATCTTCAACTGGTCGGCGACGCTCTACAAAGGCTCGATCACGTTTGAGACGCCGATGTTGTATGCGTTCGGATTTTTGGGGCTGTTCACCATCGGCGGCCTGACCGGCGTCTTTCTGGGCTCGATGGGGATGGACATCCACCTGACGGAGACGTACTTCATCGTGGCGCACTTCCACTTTGTGATGGTGGGCGGCATGCTGATGGCGTATCTGGCCGGCGTCCATTTCTGGTGGCCGAAGATGACCGGCCGGATGTATCCGGAAGGCGTTTCGAAGCTTGCCGCGGTGATCACGTTCGTCGGGTTTATCCTGACGTTCTTCCCGCAGTTCATCCTGGGGTATCTGGGCATGCCGCGGCGGTATGCGGCGTATCCGCCGGAGTTCCAGGTGCTGAACGTATTCTCGAGCGCGGGCGCGAGCGTACTGGGCATCGGCTATATGCTTCCGCTGCTTTATCTGACGTGGTCGCTGAAGTATGGGAAGATCGCGGGAGCGAACCCGTGGCAGGCGACGGGGCTGGAGTGGCAGATTCAGTCGCCGCCGCTAACCGAGAATTTTATTGAGACGCCGATTGTGACGCACGAGGCGTACGACTACGAGTGGCTGGAAAGCAAAAAGGGGAGCGAGGTACCAACAGTTGGATAGCCACACAGTTGCAGCGCAGACCGCGGAGACGGCCCACGTGGATCACGAGCACCCGCCGTATCTGCGCCACCATTTCGTGAATGTGGAACAGCAGCGGGAGACCGCAACGTTTGGCATGTGGCTGTTCCTGCTGACGGAAATCATGTTCTTTGGCGGCCTGTTCTGCGCCTATCTGATCTATCGCAACTGGTATTACCCGGCGTTTGTGGCGGGCAGCCATCAGCTGTCAATTTTTCTGGGAACGCTGAATACGGCTGTGCTGATTGCTTCGAGCTTCACCATGGCGATGGCGGTGCATAGTTCTGAGGTTCGAAGCCGCAAGGCGCTGATTACCTGGCTGCTGGCCACGATTTTTCTGGGCTGCGTCTTTCTAGGCGTGAAGGCCGACGAGTATCACGAGAAGTGGGAGAAGCACCACGTCCCTGGGCTGAACTTCAGCACCGCTGACTTCACACACCCGTCAAAGGATTACAAAGACGACAAGCTGGCTCCCGATATGGCGGAGAAGACGCAGGTCTACTTCTCGCTCTACTTCGCAATGACCGGCATGCACGCGCTGCACATGATCATCGGCGTGAGCCTGCTGACCATCCTGGTGATTCGAGCATGGGGCGGGGCGTACGTGAACGGGCATGTGGCGCCGATAGAAAACTTCGGCTTGTACTGGCATTTTGTCGACATTGTGTGGATCTTTTTGTTCCCGCTGCTCTATTTGATTAGTCGACATCAGTGACGAAACAAGCGTGTAGCGCTTGTAGCGTGTAGGGAACTACAGGACTGAGGATTTATGGCTGAAACGAAACATATCGACGAGCCGACACATCACGAGGAACACATTGTCAGCCCCGGGCTCTACATGATCATCGGGAGCCTGCTGCTGATCTGCACGGCCATCACCGTGGGCGCATCGTACATCGACCTGCCAGGGGACCTGAACGCCGTGGTGGCGCTGGGTATTGCCTGCTTCAAGGCGACCATCGTGGTGCTGTTCTTCATGCACGTGAAATACAGCTCCAGGCTGACCAAGCTGACGGTGGCGGCAGGGTTCTTTACGTTCATTGTGCTGATCATGATGACCATGACGGACTACGCGAGCCGCGCGTGGGGCCGCTGGTAGGGACTAGCCGTCCAGGCGCAGGCGCTTCGCGCAAAAAGCAAAACCGGAATCAGAAAGGGAGCAGCCAATGGCTGCTCCCTTTTGCTTTGAGTGTCGAGGTTAGACTACGAGCCGCCCATGCTGGTGGGGGTGCACGGGTTGTAGCCGAGCGACGTGGGGGAGACGGGCGTGGGCGGGGTTGGCGCGGTGGCCCACGGAATCGAGGTGAAGTCGAAGAAGTCGAGCAGGTCCGGCTGGGCCTTATCGTGATTCGTCAGGTAAGCGGAGCTGCCGAGGAAGCGGCTCTCCACAAACTTGATGACCGCGGTGTGATCCATGGGTATGTGGGAAACGTAGTGCTTGCGCGTAAAGGGCGAGATGACCATGTTGGGCAGGCGGAATCCAAGCTGCGCATCGAATCCGTCGACCGTAGGAGCGTCAGTGGATTTCGCTCCGGGGTCGCTGGCATCGAGATCGCAGTGGGTGGTGGGTTTGCCGCCAGTGGGAACGCAGGGCTTGTAGGAATCGGGATTGACGGCGATCTGCGCGATGTCGGGAATGGTCCCGAGCGATGCGTCGGTGTTTTTATTCGAATCGCCGGGAACCGGAGGAACGTGGTCGTAGGGGCCGCCGCCTTCGTCCCAGGAGAGGAAGAACACGGAGCTGGGCCAGGAAGAGCTGGTCATGAAGGCGTTGACGATGGAAGCGACTTCCGCCTGGCCGCTGAGGATGGATTGGCCGGATCCAGGGTGTTCGTCGTTATTGCCATAGCCGGCTTCGATGAAAGCGAAGCTGGGGAGGGTGTCGTCTTTAAGGTCGGCGTAGTACTGCGAGAGAGGTGCGATGTGGTTGGGGTCGATGCAGAAAGCGTTGGTCGTGTCTCCGACCGCACTGGATGCTACCGTGGGAGCCTTGCACGCAGCTTTCGTCGGGTTTTCGTACATGTACTGATTCGAGTAAGTAAGGTAGTTGAAGTCGGTGCCAGGGAAGCGATCGTCTCCCGACGTGCCGCAATCGTCGTCGTCAAGGCACTGGCCCATCGTGACCGTGTAATAGATCTTCCATGTGACGTTTGCAGCGTCCAGCTTCTGGAAGATGGTGGTGATGTCGAGCTGCGGCAAGAGGTCATCCGAACCAGGATCGTGCACGAGGCCCTGCGTCGTGCCGCCGGTGAAGGTGGCGATGCGATTATCGACGCTCTTGCTGGATACAGGCGAGAACCAGCGGTCCGACACCGCGAACTGCGATGCCATATAGTAGTAGTAATTGAGGAAACCCTCGTCATAGTAGCCCATAGCGCGCTCGCCAGTGGTATCGGTATACACGCCGGTGCAAGTCTTGCTTTCGTTGCAGCTGGCGGCGAAGCCTTCCGCGGTGTGAACGTAGCCATCCATATTAATCGGGCGGGTGGTCGAGAAATCCCAGCGGCTCACGTCGCCGTAGCTCTCCAGCCACGCGGAGCTCATGTCGTCGACACAGGTGGTGGCGAATTTGAAGAGCGTATATTTGGCGCCCTGATCGTCGTCGTTGTAGAGCGTGTTGAGCTTGTCGTCGATGCCGTCGACGGTATAAGTCTTACCGTCTTCGCTAACATCCCAGCCATTGGTTTTGCGATAGGGATTGAGCATGCCGAAGTAGTTGTCGAAGGTGTGATTCTCCTGCAGCATGAAGACGACATGCTTGATAGCGTCGACAGCGGTGGCGGCGACAACGGTGACGGTGGCTTCGGCGGATGCAGTTCCCCTCGAACTGGTGGCCTCAGCTGTGTAGGTCGTGGTCTGCGTGGGTGAGACGTTGACCGCGCCACCGGTGGCAGCGAGGGTGTAGACATCGCCGCCGCCGCTCACCTTCACGGTGGTGGCGTTGGTGGCTTTGACGGTGAGCGTGGACGCGCTGCCCGCGGCAACGGTGGGCGAGTCGGCGCTGATGGTGACAGTGGGCGCGAGGGACGCAACCACGGTGATGGTGAGGGTCGCGGTGGTCGAGCCTCCGCACTTATCCCACTCCTGCACGACGACGGTGTACGAACCGACGCCGACAGTGAGCGAAGTGTTGAGGGACGCAGCGTCCACGACGTATTCACGCGTGTTGTTCAGGTAAATCCCCATGGACGCCACTCCGGTAGAACAGGTGGTGGCGGTCGCAGTGGCGACAAAATGCACGGGGCTGGTGTACGTCGATTTATTAACGGGGCTGGTGACGGTGACCGTCGCAAAGGCAGAGGATACGCTGAGAGTCGCGAAGAGTACCGCGATCAGAAGATGGGCAAGGGGTGTGAAATGGATCGGCTTCATGAGCCTGTGTCTCCGTGAACCTGGCAGAAATTTGGCAATATACAAGGGATGACTCTGAGAGGGGACGAGCGGCTCCAGAGGGAGCATCACCGTGGATTGGTTAGATGCGGAGCAATCAGGAACGAGAGTATAAGGTGGGAAATATCGCAAAAGTCCCGTCAATACAGGGGTCGCAGCGTTTGGTGCGGCGTGACTTAGGCAAATTGAGGGATAATAATGCGCAAACTCCTGCAGGCTTGCGGGAACCCCACGAGAGGAAATCTTATGCGCGTGAAGAACCTTGCGATTGCGATGCGGACATTGTTGCGGCAGCCAGCGTTTACGGCGATTGCGGTGTTGACGATTGCGCTGGGCGTGGGAGCGAGCACGGCGATTTTCAGCGTGACGAATGCGGTGCTGCTGCAGCCTTTACCGTATCGCGACGCGGGGCGGTTGGTGGTGGCGGGCATGGATCTGCGGCAGCGCAACGTGCGCGGGCTGCCGTTTTCCAATGCCGACTACATCGATCTGCGCGACGGAACGAAGACGGTCTTCTCCGATATGGCGGGCGTGTTCACGGGGCGGAATGTGACGCCACAGGAAGACGGGCGGCCGGAGCAGATCCGCTATGCAGTGGTGACGACGAATTTCTTTCAGCTGATGGGCGCAAAGATTTTGTACGGCCGCGACTTTACGGCGGATGACGGAGTGCCCCAGGCCGCACCAGTGCCAGGTGCGCAGAATGCGACGCCGCCGCCCGCGCCACCGAATTACGCGATTTTGAGCTACGAATATTTCCAGCGGCGATTCGGAGGGAATCGCGCGATGCTGGGGCAGAGGATGCCGGCGCAGGGGCGTCCGGGCCCGGTGATTGTGGGCGTGCTGGCGCGAGGGTTCCGGCTGTACTTTCCGCCGGAATCGAATGAGGAGACCGCGCCCGATTTGTGGATTGCGAATCGGCTGGCGTACGACGCGGCGAATCGCAACGGGTTTTCGATTCGGCCCATCGGACGGCTGCGGGATGGAGTCACGGTGGAGCAGGCGCAGAGCGCGGCCGATGCTGTGGCGGCGCGGGGGCGCGACACGTTTCCCATCGACAAGACAGCGGGTTATTACGTAGCGCTCGCGCCGATGCGGCAGCATCTGGTGGCTGCCGTGCGGCCGGCGATTCTGGCGCTGATGGGATCGGTGGTGTTTCTGCTGCTGATTGCTTGCGCGAATGTGGCGAATTTGCTGCTGGTGCGGGCGTCGCTGCGCGAGCGGGAATTTGCGGTGCGCGCGGCGCTGGGGGCGAGCCGGTGGCGGCTCATTCTGCCGCTGCTGACGGAGTCGCTGCTGCTCGCGGTAATGGGAACGGCGCTGGGGTTGGGGCTGGCATGGGCCGGCATTCGCGAACTGCGCACGCTGGCGCCCACGAATCTGCCGCGGCTCGACAACATTCATATCGATGGAGCGGTGCTGGGATTCACGGCGCTCGCCGGACTGGCGGCGGCGGTGCTGTTTGGGGTCGCTCCCGCGTGGAGGGCGACGTTGCCCGCGCTGATGAATGTGCTGCGAGGCAGCGGGCGGACAACGGGTCTCCAGAGCGGCGCAGCTCTGCGCAACCTGGTGGTGGTGATCGAAGTGGCGCTGTCGTTTGTGCTGCTGGTGGGGTCGGGATTAATGTTTCGCAGCTTCCTGGATTTGCAGCGGATCGATCCAGGGTTTGACGCGCACAATCTACTCACATTCCAGGTGCTGGGCGTGCCGTTTGCGCAGCGCACGCCGGAGCAGATTGCCGCGTCGATCCGGCAAATTGAGGACCGGCTGCGGGCGATTCCGGGCGTTGAAAATGTAACCGGCTCGTATCCTTTTCCGCTGACCGGAGATTTTAGCCCGATTCGCTGGGGCACTGCGGACGCCGCGAAGGACGCCAGCAAATATCAGGCGACGGATTGGCAGATCGTGCTGCCGGGCTACTTCGAAACGATGCGCACGCCGCTGTTGGCAGGGCGTACGTTTACTGACGACGATAATCTGCCGGGGCGCAATTACGTGATCGTCGATCAGGCGCTGGCGAACAAGGCGTTTCCGGGGGAGTCGGCGGTGGGGAAACGGATCCTGACGCGGATTCGCACGCCGGAGGCGGAGTTTGTCGAGATCATTGGCGTGGTGGGGCACCAGCGCGAGACATCGCTGGCCGAACCCGGGCGCGAACAGATTTATTTCACCGATGGCTTTATGGGGAACGGCGATGTGCGCTCGTGGGCGTTGCGCACGGGCGGCGATCCGACGGGGTATGAGAATCAGGTGCGCGCAGCGATGCGTGAGGTGAATCCCAACCTGCTGGTGGCGGAGATGGAGCCAGCGACCCAGGTGGTGCTGAGCGCGCAGGCCGGCACGCGATTTTCGCTGCTGCTGATCGGCGTGTTTGCGGTGATTGCGGGCACGCTGGCCGGTGTGGGTCTCTACGGTGTGCTGGCGACGGCGGTGCGGCAGCGGACCGCGGAGATTGGCGTGCGCATGGCGCTGGGCGCAGAGCGCGGCGACATTGTGCAGCTGGTGGTGGCGCAGGGCATGCGGCTGAGCGCAGTGGGCATTGCGATTGGCCTGGTGGCGGCGTTCGTGCTGGGACGGCTGATGACGGCGATGCTGGTGGGGGTGAAAGCGACGGATCCTACAACATTTGTCGCGATGACGGTGGTGTTTCTCGCGATCACGGCGCTAGCGTCGTGGCTGCCTGCACGACGGGCAGCGGGGCTGGATCCGAAGTCAGCCCTGCAAGAGGACTAGGGGCTAGCCGGGACTGGTCGTCCAGACACACGCGCTTCGCGCAGAAGCAACGACAACAGCGTCGTTATATCCTTGAGCGATCCTCTGGAATCGCGGGATCAATGATCTTTAGAAAATTAGCCGTGGGTGCGTTGGTCGCGGGCGCCGTGGGTTTGGTTGCGAACCATACACCACGGCCCGTGGCGCAGATTGACAGCGGCGCTCTGCGCGGTGTGCGCCCGGACATGCTGCCGCGCGGTGGAGCGTTTCTTGGGATTCCGTTTGCGGCGCAACCGGTGGGCACGCTGCGCTGGAAAGCTCCGCAGAAGCCTGCGCATTGGGAGGGCGTTCGCGATGCGGCGGAGTGGGGTGCGGCGTGCCCGCAACGGCCCAGCCCGTGGTTGCCCGAGATGCTGGGCGTGCAGAAGATGGCCACGGATGAAGCCTGCCTGTGGCTGAATGTATGGACACCGGAGTTGCATCCGCGCGAAAAGCTGCCGGTGTTTGTGTGGGTGCATGGCGGCGGCAATGTGGAAGGCTCCGGCGAATGGCCGCCATTCGGGCCGACGCTCGCGCAACAGGGAATTGTGGTGGTGAGCTTCAACTACCGCCTGGGCGCGCTGGGGTTTTTTGCGTCACCGGAACTGGACGCCGAGTCGCCGCAGCATGTTTCGGGAAACTATGGGCATCTGGATCAGCTGGAAGCGTTGCGGTGGGTGCAGCGGAACATCGCTGCGTTCGGCGGCGATCCGGCGAAGGTGACGATCGGGGGCGAAAGCTCGGGCGCGCTTGATGTTTGCAATCTGATGGCGTCGCCGCTGGCGGTTGGGTTGTTTCGCGGGGCGATTCTCGAGAGCGGCGTTTGCGTGGATTCCGTGTATCCGCGGATGCAGGATGCGGAGGAGAACGGGAAGCTGCTGGCGAAGGATTTGCGTGCGGCGTCTCTGAAGGATTTGCGCGCGGTGCCGGCGGAACGCGTGCTGGAGGCGGCGGCGCAGGATGACAATCTCGATCTGGAGCCTGTGGTAGATAGCTGGGTTCTCCCGCAGCAGCCGGCGATTGTGTTCGAGAAGGGAAATCAGATTGCTGTGCCGGTGCTGGTGGGGAGCAACGAGGATGAAATATCGATCTTCGCGAGCCCCATCGTCGGAGGAAAGTCGAATCGGCCAAAGACGGTGGCCGCATATCGAGGGTGGCTGCAGAGTCGGTTTGGGCCGCTGGCCGACAAAGTGTTTCAGGAATATCCGGTGCAAACGGATAGCGATGCGGCGCACGGATTTCGCACTATGGACACGGATTTTGATTTTGCCTTTGGAGCGTGGCTGATGGCGCGACAGATGGCGCCGGTGGGGGCGAATGCGTTCCTGTATCGGTTCACGTATGGGGGAGCGGGACCGTTTGCGGAACTGGGCGCGTTTCACAGCGAAGAGCTGATGTTTCTGAGCCATCGATACTGGACCAGCTGGGTGCCGCAACCCGGGGACGCTGACTTATCGCGCGCGATCATTGCTTACTGGACGCAGTTTGTGAAGACGGGGAATCCCAACGGAGCGGGATTGCCGCAGTGGGACGCGCTTGGCGCTGGCGCGAAACAGTCCCAGGAGTTGGGACGGCGTATCGGGCCGGAAGCTGTGCCACGCCTCGATCGGTTCGCGGTATTCCAGACCTATCTGACGACGCGGTTGCAGAAGACGGAGTGACGGTGCCTCGGTAATTTCTCAGTGCACGATGTTGACGGCGATGGCGGGCGCGATGGTGTCGGAAGTATTGTGGCCTGCGGGGATGAAACGGACGCCGAGCAAAACGCCGATCCAGGGCTTCCAGCTATATTCCACAGCCGGCGCTAAGGCGTAAGCGTCGGAGCAGCCCGAGTTGGCCTGCGTGATGGGGGCGTTGGAGTAGGATCCCGTGACCCGTGTGTTGCCGGTGTTGCGATACGTGGCATCGAGTGCCAGTACCCAACTGCGCGTTGCGCTGTATTCGAGCGCCGCATCAAGATAGAGAGAGCTGCCGGGGTGCGCGGTTCCGCGAAATCCAGCTGACGTGCCGTAGACGCTGGCGTCCTGAATGGTCACAGGCCGGGAAAAAGCGTCAGCGGCGTCGAAGCGCATGCGCACGATGCGGCGATTCGGCATCCAGAAATAATACTGCGAGTAGAGCGAGGGATTGGTAGTCCACGCGCCTGCGCCGAAGCCGTCCGTGGGGCGATTGCCGAGTTGATCGTATTGTCCGGTGGGCAGGGTTTGCTGGATGGCGACGGAGACGGTGGGAACCCTGCCGCAGGGTTGAAACTGCGTAAGCCGCCGCTGCAGATGGACGGTGAAGTCGCCGGCTCCGGGTCTGGAACTGCTGGGGCCGTCGGCAATGGTGTTGTAGCCGAAGGTGGGGATGATGCCGATTCCGGTTTTATCGTTGAGGCCGTAGATGAGGTAGGTTTGCGACCCGTAGCTGTTGGCGTGGGGCGCGCTGTGGCGAACGCCGCGTGCGCTGTAGACGCCCTGGGTGGTGACGTCGTAGACGTACGGCTCGATGAGGTAGTGTCCGCGCGGAGCCGTGGCTGCGGTGTTGGCGAGCATGGGGCCGGTAAACCAGGCGTCGTTCATCGGGTGATGGTCGGCACAGGGTGACTCCTCGGATGCGTGAGCGTTCGCAGCGGCGAGGATCAGCGAGAGGCACGCGACGAAGAGGCGAGGCGTGTTTCCGCGAACGAGGTTGCGCGTTTGCGTTGAGTGCATCATCTGGGTTTCCGTTGGTGCAGACCGGTTAATGGGAGCGGCGCGTCAGCGATGCATTGAACTCGGACTCCCAGGTTTTGCCGCCGTCGTCGGAGTAGGAGATCTCGAAATGGTGCGAGTCGGGTGCGATCTGCGACCAAACGCCCCGCACCAGCCCGGCCTGGCCATCATCCAAATTCTCCTGATCAAAGAGTTCTCCGCGGCCGTCTTTGAATCGACCGATGGAGGATTCCTCGAGGACGCCGCCGGAGAGGCTGGCGAAAGTCTGGCTCCATTGGTGCGAAGTAGGGTTGTAGAGGAATAGCGTCATGCCATGGAGGTGGCCCTTTGCCCCGCTGGCGTCAATTTCTTCGAGCGAGGCGCGGCCGCCCCAGATTTTGTGTACCGTCACGGTGCCGTTCAGTTCGTTGAACTCATCGGAGCCCGCGAGAGGATGGACGCGGCTCTCGATGTGCGTATTCCAAACGCCGAAGTTGAAGTCGAAATCATGCTGCGCGTCTGACACCGTCGAAGCGGAGGTGCTAACTCCGAGCGTAGTCGGATGATTTTCCTGCGACACGGACCAATCAGGTTCGGGACCGGTGCGGGTCTGATCGGTAATCCAGTTCACTTCCCAGGTCTTGCCGCCGTCCGCGGAGAAAGACTGTTCAAAATGTGCGGAGTTCGGAGTGATGTCGGACCAGATGAAGCGAATGATGACGGCGCGCCCGTTTTGAATGTCCTGCGCGTAGAACTCGCCGCGGCCGTTGCGAAACTCGCCGATTTGCGGTGGATCGATGTGGCCGGTTTTGCTGTTCGCCCAGTAAAGACGCCACTCGTGCGATTGCGGATCGTAAAGACGCAGGGTGAGGCCTTCAATGTGACCCGCCGCGCCGTCGGTTTCGAACTGCTCGATGCTGGCGTGACCATCCATGATCCTGCGGGTCATGGAGACGCCGTCGAATTCCACCCAGTCGTTGGATCCGGTGAGGGGGTGGAGAAGTTTTTTGAGATGGATGTTCCAGGTGCCAACTTCAAAGTCGAAATCGTGCGGACCGTCGGGAATGGCCGGCGTTGGAACCGCCGCCGGCGCACTCTGGGCGGGCAGGAGCGCGGCGGGGAACAGCAATCCGAGGAATAACGACGCAGAAACGAGACGAGCCTGGAACCTCATGGATTCCTCCACTTTCATGTGAGCGAGTTTCATCTGACCGGGCACGGCGGAACGTCTGCGCAGCATGCCGGTGTTTCGAGGATCGCTGCTGGCGTGGTATTTTCATAGGACCACTTTTTATGCAATTGGCGATACCACTATCGCGCGAGGGCGAGCCGCTGTTTCGGCAGGTCTACCGCGGACTGCGGCAGGCGATGCTGGCCGGCGCGCTGCGGCCCGGCGACCGGCTGCCCTCAACCCGCGATCTGGCCGAGCAACTGGATATTTCGCGCACGGTAGTGCTGCTGGCCTACGATCAATTGCTCGCTGAAGGATTTGTGGAGGGGCGCGCCGGTTCGGGGACGTATGTGTCGGCGCGGCTGGCGGGTTCGGGTGCGCGCGGAGGCGTACGGTCAACCCATCCCCGGTTATCGCGGTTCGGCGCAGCGGCCGCGGCGTCCGTGGCGATTGTGGATACGCCGCAGCGGCGGTCTATTGCGCTGCGCTATGACTTTATTTATGGCCGCAGCGATCTGGCGACCTTCCCTTTTGAAATGTGGCGGCGGATGCTGTTGCGCCAGGTGCGCAAAGCATCGGTGCGGCAATTCGACTATGGATCAGCGCTGGGCAGCCAGCCGTTGCGGGAGGCAATTTGCGCGCATCTGCGCCGCTCGCGCGCGGTGGTGTGCGATCCCGACGAGGTGATTATCGTCAACGGATCGCAGCAGGCGCTGGACCTGGTGATCCGCGTGCTGGTGAACCGCGGCGATCGCGTGGCGATTGAGAATCCGCACTACGACGGGGTTCGCGGATCGCTGCAGGCAGCGGGTGCGCGGGTGCGCGCGGTTCCTGTGGATCGCGATGGGCTGAATCCGGAGCGCTTGCCGGACGATGCGCGGCTGGCGTTCGTGACGCCCTCGCACCAGTTTCCGACGGGAGCGATTCTGCCGCTGGACCGGCGGCTGGCGTTGCTGGCCTGGGCGCGGCGACGCAACGCGGTGGTCGTGGAGGACGACTACGACGGCGAATTTCACTACGGCGGGAGGCCGCTGGAGTCGTTGCAGGGTCTGGACACCGAGGGCCGAGTAATTTACATCGGGACGTTTTCGCGGACGGTGTTTCCGGCGCTGCGGATTGGATATTTGATTCCTCCGCAGTCTCTGGTGGCGACCTTGAGCGCGGCGAAGTGGCTGAACGATCTGCATTCCGCGACGCTGGAGCAGCAAACACTGGCGGAGTTCATATCGAACGGGATGTATGAGCGGCATTTGCGGCGGCTGCGGCGCAGGAACACGGCGCGTCGCGCGGCGCTGCTGACGGCGGTCGCGGAATTTCTGGGCGATCGGGTCGAGATGACCGGCGATGGCGCTGGGGCGCAGATTGTCTTGTGGCCGAAGAAGCATGTGCGGGAAGCGGATGTGATGGCCCAGGCTGCGGCGAGCGGCGTAGGCATTTATGGGATTGCGCACTGCTATCTGAAACAGCCGTCGCGGCCGGGATTCATGCTGGGCTATGCGCGGCTCAACGAACGAGAGATTCGCGAAGGGGTCCGGCTGCTCGCGGATGTGTTCTGAGGTCGTGGATGGGTGCTTGAGGGCCCGCATACTGTATATTGCCGGTGAACAGGCATTGAGCGATGATTCCTGCAATTGCAAATCACGGACCCGAGTTGTTCGAGCTTTGCCGAGCACACCACGTGGAGCGCCTGGAGGTTTTCGGTTCAGCCCTGGGTCCGGACTTCGATCCAGACCGGAGTGACTTCGATTTTCTGGTGAAATTCGAAGAGCTTGCGCCGGGGTCTTATGCGACGAATTTCTTTGCTTTGAAGGAAGCGCTCGAGCGGCTGCTGGGCAGACCAGTCGATCTGGTCGTCGAGTCCTCCATCAGGAATCCCTGGTTCCGCAAGGGGATTGAGCAGAGCAAGGCGCTACTGTATGCGGCTTGAGGCGCGTAAGTACCTCTACGACATTCAGGAGGCCGCGGGCTTAGTGGTCCGGTTCACGGCAGGAAAAAGCCTCTCGGATTATCAATCAGATCCCATGATGCGATTTGCGGTCGAGCGAGCTTTCTCGATCGTTGGTGAGGCGCTGGCTCAGCTGTCTCGCATTGCCCCGGACGTCTCGATACGCATCAGCGAAGCGCGCAGCATCATCGCGTTTCGCAATATTCTCGTTCACGCATAGGCGCATACAGATGATCGGATCGTACGGGAGATCGTCGAATACAAGCTGCCTCTATTGATTCGGGAGGTGGCAAGCTTGATGGCTGAGCCGGACGGCGTCTGACCGCGCAATCGAATATTACGCCTGAGGTGCGTTCGGGGCGGGCAGGTCGGTGCTGGACTTTGCCTCGGCCTCGCGGAGCACGATGGGCTGGACGTGCGCTTCGCGCACCGGCGCAAGATGGCGCGTCCGCTGATAGGTGTAGACGATGCGGTGCACCACGGTGACCGTGGAGATGACAGCCAGCACCCACAGAACCGGCGCCATCACGCCCCAGCGGTTGAAGAGAGCGCCGAGGATGATGAGGACGACGCGCTCGGGGCGTTCCATAAATCCGACCTTGCAGCTGCCGATCAGCGCTTCCGCGCGGGCGCGGGTATAGCTGACCATCAGCGAGGTGATCATCACAAAGGCGGCGAGAAAAACGTAGAAGAGACGATTGCCGCGCGCGTAGTAGACGAGGAGTCCGAAGAAGAGGACGACGTCGGAGTAGCGGTCGATGACGGAATCGAAGAAGGCGCCGAAGACGGTGACCTGGTGGGTTTGGCGGGCGACGCGGCCGTCGACCATGTCAAAGATGCCGGCGCCGATGATGACCAGGCCGGCGTAGAAGAACATCCGCGCATAGTCGCGCTCGTTGGCGAAGCCGAACAGGACAGCGGCGGTGGAGTTAATGAGCAGCCCAATGAAGGTGAGGACGTTGGGCGAGATGCGCGTGAGGGAAAGCCCGTCGACAATGGCCTGCAGAAGGACGCCGCAGGCGCGGCCAAAGGCGCTCGTCCATGTAACGCTGGACGCTTTGGCTGACACGTTGTCGCTCCCGTTACTGGGGGCCATGCTGGCTCTACTTTCCGGCTTGCGCTGCGGCTTCGCTTTCCGCTTCGTCGTGGATAGTGATCAACTTCAGAATCTCAAGTTCGCGGTTGCCATTCGGCGTAACCACGGTGGCCATGTCACCCACCTGCTTGCCGATCAGCGATTTGCCGATGGGCGAGGTGGTGGAGATGAGCCCCTTGCTGACGTCGGACTCTTCGCTGGTGACCAGCTTGTACTCGATTTTCTCATCTTTCGAAGTGTCGTAGACGAGCACGGTGGAGCCGAAAGCGGCCCGGTCGCGCGGGATATTCGCGAGGTTGACGAGGGCCAGCTCGGCCATGCGCTTTTTCAACTGGCCGAGGCGCGCGTTCACGAAATCCTGGCGCTGCTTGGCCATGTGATACTCAGCGTTCTCGCTGAGGTCGCCCATGGCGACGGCTTTTTTGATTTCGGCAGGAAGTTCGTGGGTCAGCTCGTGCTCGAGCAGCTTGATCTCTTCCTGAAGCTTTTTCTTAATATGTTCTGGCATCAAAAACAATCCTTCCCGGGAAAATGCGCGCTTCGGGCAACGGCAGGAACCAGCACGGAAGCGGTGGCTTCCGATCCGCATCGCCTGCACCTGCGATGGAGCGAGAATTTTCCCGAGAATAGGGAACTCGACGTTAGAGGCCGAGTGTAGCGCCTCTTGCTCGATTATACGATGCCGGAATCCCGGCTTGCGTCGGTCCGGTGAGCGTCAAGGAAACCCTGCAAAATCAATACGGCAGCGACCTGGTCCACGACCTCGCGATGGCTGGCGAGAGGGCGTCCGGCGGCATGGAGATGGCGGTGGGCTTCGGCGGAGGTGAGGCGCTCGTCCCACAGGTGGACGGGGAGGGAAAAAGTGGTGCGCAGGCTTTCCGCGAAGGCCTGGGTTCGTTCGGCCTGAGGGCTGAGGTCGCCGGACATGTAAAGCGGGTTGCCGATGACGATGGCCGAGCAGCCGAACTTGCGGAGAAGGCGGCCGAGGGATTTCAGGTCCTGCTTCGGGTTTTTGCGGACGAGGGTGAGCACGGGCTGGGCAGTGAGGCCCAGCTCGTCAGAGACGGCGACGCCGATGCGTCGGCCGCCAAAATCGAGGCCAAGGAGGCGTTCGTGCACAGGGTAAAGGGTACAGGGTGATGGGCGAGCGGTGAAGCGGTCAGCCAAGAACCGGTCAGCGATAAGGCGGTCGGGGAAGGGCAGGTGGCTGGAGGCCCGAAGCTGGCCGTGGCCCTTTGTACGCTGACCGCGGATAAATGCCGCATCTTACAATCGGTTAGGGAATCAAAGAATCAGGAATCCACAGCTTGTTGCGACGCTTCTTGCTCTTTCTGGTGTTTGTGGTCTTGGTAGCCGCTGGCGCAGCCGCGTTTACGCTGCTGGTGCCGGCGGGACCGCGTACTGAGACTTTCGTGGACATCAACCCCGGCATGTCGACCATGCAGATCGCCACTGCCTTGAAGCAGCAGCGGATTATCTGGAGCAAAGACGCCTTTTTGGGACTGTATGTGGCGCGGGGGCGGACGCTGAAGGCGGGCGAATATCGCTTCGATCATCCGGCGCGGATGACGGAGGTGTGGGACCGCCTGCGGCGCGGCGATGTTTACACCATCGCGGTGACCATTCCGGAGGGCTCGAACATTTTTGATATTGGCGCGCGGATGGAAGCGGCGGGGCTGGGGCCGAAGGATGCGTTCGTTGCCGCGGCGAAGCAGGACAAGGCGCTGATTGTGGATATGGACAAGACGGCGCCGAGTGTCGAAGGCTATTTATTCCCGGATACGTACCATTTCGAGCGGCACACGACGCCGCAGGAGATGATGGCGGTGATGGTGCGGCGGTTCCGGCAGCAGGCGCAGCAGATTGGGCTGACCACGGATTACCACCAGACGGTGACGCTGGCGTCGATGGTGGAAAAGGAAACGCCGGTGGACCAGGAGCGGCCGATGGTGGCGAGCGTGTTTGAGAATCGCCTGGAGAAGGACATGCCGCTGATGACGGATCCGTCGGTGATTTATGCGGCGTTGCTGGAGGGGCGGTATCGCGGCACAATTTATCAGTCCGATCTTGCGGCGGATTCCCAATACAACACGTATAAGCATGGAGGGTTGCCGCCGGGGCCGATCTGCAATCCGGGGTTGAAGTCGTTGCAGGCCGCGATGCATCCTGCGGCGACGGACTATTTGTATTTTGTGGCGGCGAGCGCCGATCCGTCGGGGCAGTCACGGTTTTCGTCGACGCTGGAAGAGCATGCGAAAGATGTGGAAGCGTACCGGCGGGCCGTGCGGCAGCAGAGCGGAACGCCATGACCAGGGCGCGGACTGATGCTGAAAGCAGCCGCTATACTCGCAGATTGTTGAACGAATGCAGCTGAAACCAAAGCACTGGGTGGGGAGCAAAGTATTTCTCGCGATGACGCTGGCGTTACCGGCGCTGAACGGGTGTCTTTGGCATACGCGCAAAGTGCCGCAGGCGAAGATGCCGGACAACGTGCTTTCGGCGCCGCCTGAGCGACTGGTAGAAATCATCAACAAGCGGTACGACGGGATCGACGCCCTGAGCGCGGACGTGACCTTCACGGCCACGCAGGGCGGAGCGCTGAATGGCAGCGTGAAGACGATTACCCCGTTCCCCGGTCACATTCTGGTGCGCAAGCCGGAATCGCTGCGCGTGATTGGCTACGTGCCCGTGGTGCACACGCAGGCGTGGGACATGGCCAGCAATGGGCAGACCTTTAAGCTGTGGATTCCTCACGACAACAAGGTGGTGGAGGGATCGAACACCGTTACTCAGGTGTCGTCGAATTCGTTCGAGAACATGCGGCCCTACATGTTCGTCGATTCGATGATTATTCCGAAGATCGAGCCAGACGATCTGCTGTCGGTGACCGGGGACAGCGATACGATTGTCAATCCGAAGACGAGGAAGCTGGAGATTCGACCGGAGTATTTGCTGACAGTTTCGAGACGCCAGGGGGACAGCAATCTTTTGCTGACGAAGCGGGTGATCCACTTTAGCCGGCTCGACCTGCGGCCCATCGAAGAAGATATTTACGGCCCGGACGGACAGGTGCAGACGCAGTCGATCTATGGGCCGCTACAGACGTATGGAGACCAGCGTTTTCCGGGGACGGTCACTATTAAGTGGCCGCTGCAGGAGCAGCAGATTCTGGTGACGATCCAGGTGCTGCGTGTCAATTTGCACCTCGAGGACTCGCAGTTCCAAGTGATCGTTCCGAAGAGCGCTGTGGTGCAGGAGCTGAAGTAGCAGCGCGAAAATCAGGAGTCAGTGAGTGCTGCCTACAGCGGCCGATCCGTGTACAGGACCTTGTCGCTGAGTTCCTGAACCGGATAGAGGCGCGCGCCGAGGAGGTTTTCGACATGCTGGTGGAAGTCGCCTGGGACGAAGAGAAAATGACACGGGCCGGTGCCCCACAGGCGCAACAGGTCCTCGTCGCTCAGGAAAATGTGCGGGGCGTCGGGATAGTCGGAGCCCCAGATCATCGATGAGCCGAAGGGCTCGTTCGGGTCTTCGACAGGATCTGGCTCAAAATACCAGTGCTGTCCATGAACGAACGAGGCCGGACGCTGCGTGTAGAACGGGATCGATGACCCCTCCGACTGATCGCCATAGAGCAGGATCAGCGCGTTAGCGTTGGCGGGCTCGGCGGTGAGCCGGTTGATGGTTTCAGCCATGGCGCGCGATGAGAGCATCGGCTGAAAGCGCACCAGCGCGATGTGCGCCGCGATCAGGATAACGGCCATGGTGAAGGCGACCGTCGTGGTGGATTCAAACGAGTGTCCGTGACGGCGCAGACGCCAGGCGGCGAGGGGTCCGGCGAAGAAGGCGAAGGCGGCCAGCGCGGCGGGCAGGCGCAGTGCGGCAAAGGCCGGTCCGGTGAGATCGAAGAAGTGGGACGTGGCGAGCGAGTAGTCGCCAACGCCGCGATGCGCCATGAGCGTGCCGACATCCGCGACGAAGGGCAGATGACGCGACTGCCACAGGCCCCCAGCGAGCACCGCGGCCGCGGCAATGCCCACCATCACGAAGAACATTTGCGCGCCGGTGAGCCATGCGGCGGCGGGTTTATTGCGAACGCCGGGAGATTCCTCAATGGTCGCGAGGGCTCCGGCGATCAGCATGAGCACGGCGGGATAGATGGGCCAGGTGTAGTACTCCTGATTGGTGGAGAGGGCGAAAAAAATCAGGATGAAGCCGGCGTAGAGAGAAAGCAGCAGGCTGGTGCGGGCGCGGAAGCGCAGGCGCGCAGCGAGGCGCGACGATTCGTGCGCACTGAGCCGGGGATCGAGAAACTGGATGGTGTTGGTGGCGTCGTAGCGCAGGTCAGCGGCGAAGAGGTGGCGATTCCGCCACGCGCGGCGCAGGGCTACGGGAAGGAAGAGGCTCCAGGGAAAGAGCCAGATGAGTTGGCCGCCCCAGAAGACATACCAGGGCTGGCGATTGTAGTCATTGGGGAAGCGTTGGCCGAGGAAGCGGAGAAAATGTTCGTTGATGAAGTAGAACCAGAAGAATCCGTGAACGTGGCCGGGCGAGGGAATGGGGCTGATGGGATGGCCCTGGCTGGGATTCTGCAGCCCAGCGAGGATGTGCCAGGGCGCGCCAATGGCGAGGAACAGGAGCAGCCCGGTGAAGAGGCGGAACTCGCGCCAGCGGCGCCAGTCGCCGGTGACGATGAGGTAAGGAACGATGCCGGCGACGAAGAAAACCGGAGCGATGAGCCCCTTCGACAGCAGAGCCAGTGCGATGGATGCGTAGGCAATGTAGAAATGCGCGGGCTTGCGGTCCTCCAGCCCAGTGAGAAAGGTGTAGAGCGCGAGGAGGAGGAAGCATGTGAGCAGGGATTCGGGGATGAGGAAGCGCGTGAAGAGAAACGCGCCCACGCAGGTAAGCATGGCCAGCGCGGCGTAGAATGCGGCGCGATCGCCCCAGGCGCGGCGCGACCAATGCCACGCAAGGACGGCGCAGCCGAGGACGCCGAGAGCCATGGGCAGATGGGTGGCGAAGACGTTGAAGCCGAAGAGGGCATAATCGGCCGCGACCATCCAATAAGGAAGGGGTGGCTTTTCAAGATAGCGGACGCCGTCGACGTAGAGCGTGACCCAGTTGCCGCTGGTGAGCATGTGCTGGGCGGCCTGGGCGTGGGTGGTGTCGGCGTCGTCGAGGAGCGAGGGGGAAAACAGCGCAGCGCCATAAATGGCGAGAAAGACCAGTGCGAGCAGAGTCCAGGCTTTCTTCGGAGTAGCGAAGAGGGCAGGCTGACCTGCGGGCGGATCGGGCTCGGCCGCGGTCCGGGGAACGGTCATTTGTTCGTGGCCTGGCACAAAGTCCAGAATAGCAAGAGAGCAGCGGTGAGGCGGTTGGCGGTAAAACTGTCAGCGATGGGACGGTCAGCGATGTTGCGGTCAGCGGCCTGTAGGGAGGCCGCGGCTTGGGAGCAGGAAACGGGGTAGAGGCGTGACGGGGGAAGATCAGAGTATTCGGCGACTGGCGGCTGGATTGCGTGAAAATCTGATGAAGTGCGCGGCGGATCCGGGTGTCGATCCCGTGCACGACACGCGGACAGGCACGCGCCGATTGCAGGCGACGCTGGAGAACCTGGTGCGCGAGACTCCCGAGGGCGAAGCGGGCGAGGCCGTGCGGGACGCGGCGCAGGCGCTGATGCGGCAGTTGAAGAAGATTCGCCGCGCGGCAGGCACGGTGCGCGACCTGGATGTGCATCGCAAGTTGCTGGAGAAGCTGACCGAGCGGGCGCACAAGCTGGCAGCGAAGGAAGAGCGAGGGGCGGGTGCTGAGGCGCAGTCCGGGTCGCCGCGGGCCGGGCCCGCGCAGTCCGACTCGCCAAAGTCCGGCCCGCCGAAAACGGACCTGCTCGAGACGCCCGAGGCTGAATTGCGGATGAGCGGGGTGGCGCGCCATGCCGATGAGCTGGACGCGTGGCTGAAGCAGCAGCGCGGCGCGCATGCGGATCGGCTTCGCGTGCAGGCTCCGGAGCTGGTGACGAAATTCGATAAGCGCCTGGCGGAACTGGAGGCGGCGCTGCGCGAGCATCCGCAGCGCAGGCGCGTGAAGGCGCCGGCGACCATGGCGCTGGACAGCTTTGCGCGGCTGGCGACGGAGATGCAGTTGCTGGACGCGGGAAATTTGCACGATTTTCGCAAAGGCGCGAAAAAGGCGCGGTATGTGGCGGAACTGGCGGCGCAGGGCGATACGCACGCCGGCGTGGTGGGCAAGAGCCTGAAGAAGCTGCAGGACGAGATCGGCGACTGGCATGACTGGCTGGTGCTGGCGGATGAAGCGCATGCCGCGCTGGGCAATGGCGCCGCAGAGTTGACGACGCTGGTGGAAGGCGAGCGGGAGCAGCATTTTGATGCCGCGTTAAAGACGGCGTCGAAGCTGCGCGGACGGCTGATGGGGGAGTGGCTGGCGGGATCGCAGCGAAGGCGCTTGCAGCCAAAAAGCGGTCAGCTGATAAAGCGGCCAGCTAAAAAGCGGCCGGCTAAGAGACGGTCAGCCGCAGAGTCGTAGCCGCTGTCCGGATTTCCGAGGCTTCTGCTCGTGTATCGTGCAGAGTGAACGCTGGGGACGCGGTCACGCGCCGCGTCCCCTGAAAATCATGCAGACCTTTGCCGCAATCGATATCGGATCGAACTCCTGCCGGCTGAAGATTGGCCGCGTGGTGCAGCACAAGCTGCGCATCGTGCATGAGGACCGCGAAGTGACACGGCTGGGCGGCAGCGTGTTCGAGACCGGCATTGTGTCGCCGGAAGCGATGGCCGCGACGCTGCGCACGCTGAAACGTTTCTATAAGGCGGTGCAGTCGAACAGTGCGGACCGGGTGCGGGCGGTGGCGACCTCCGCCATGCGCGATGCACGCAATTCGCGTGCTTTTCTGGCGTGGGTGCGCGACGAGACGGGCTGGGACGTCGAAATTATTTCGGGTCTTGAAGAAGGGCGGCTGATCCATCGCGGCGTGGTGGATAACGAGCCGGGCGCGGGCGGCCGCTGCGTGCTGATCGACGTCGGCGGCGGCAGCTGCGAAATCACGCTGTCGGAGCACAAGCGCATTCGCGAGACGATCAGTCTGCCGCTGGGCGCGGTGCGGCTCACGCAGGAGTTTCTCCACAGCGATGTGCCGGAGAAGGGCGAGATTGCGCGGCTGCGGCAGTTCATTGACCGCGAGCTGCGCAAGGGGAAGCGGCGGCTGCTGGCCGAGATGGGGCCGCAGGGCGTGCGGCTGGCGATTGGAACCTCAGGAACGGCGGCGGCGCTGTCGGATGCGGCCAAAGCTCTGGGAAAAAAGCGCTCGGGCAAGGGACGCGCAGCGGAAGTTACTTCGACGGAGACGGTGCGAAAGCTGAGCTCGAAGCTGACGAAGATGAACAACGGGCAGCGGTCGGCGGTGCCCGGGATTGGGCCGCGGCGTTCGGAGATTATCGTCGCCGGGGCGCAAGTATTTTCCGCGATCATGGAGCAGTTTGGGCTGGCGGGATTCCGCTATTCGCCCATGGGGCTGCGGGACGGGATGCTGGCGCAGATGCTGGCGGAGCAGGATCCGCGGGCCTCGGTGCATCAGCAGTTTGAGCGTGAGCGCTGGCAGGCGGTGCTGGAAACATGCCGGCTGTACGGAGTTGATCCGCGGCAGGCGGAGCCGGTGCGGCAGCATGCGGCGCAGCTGTTTCACAATCTGACCGGAGTTCATGAGCTGCCGGAGGAGTATGAAATGTGGCTGGAATCCGCGGCCATGCTGCGGGACATCGGCAAATTCCTGAACCATCAGGGCTATCACCGGCACGCGCAATACATTATTGCGAATTCTGAGTTGTACGGCTTTACGCCACAGCAGCGCGTCATTACGTCAGCCATTGCTCGGTACCAGGGCAAGAGCCGTCCGGCGCCGGAGGGGCGCACCATGCGCCAGGTGCCGATGGAAGAGTATGAGCACGTGCGGCGAGCCGTCGTACTGCTGCGGCTGGCAGTGGCGCTGAATCAGGACCGGGCCAGCGACGTGCTCAGGGTGCGGGTGCGCGTGTATCCCAAGCGCGTGCTGCTGGAACTGCTGCCGGGGCGCACGGGCGCGGAACTGGAGCTGTGGTCGCTGCGCAAAGAAGCGGCTTATTTCCGCGAAGTCTTTGGGCGCGATCTCTTCGTCGCTTTGGCATAAATTCCGCGCAAAATTCTGGGATCAACCAGCCAGTGCAGAGTGCCGGGCAGGCGCGTGCAGTCGATGCGCGCCACGGAGCCTTTGCGCAGGCGTGTGCTGATGCGTGCTGCGGGCGCGATCAGCGATCCGAAGAAAACCGGCAGATTGGGATTGTGGCCGACCACCAGGACGTTCTCATATTGAGCAAGGCTGCGGATCAGTTCCTGGAACTTTTGCACGCTGGCCTCAGGCGAGAGCGAGTCGGTGATGTCAATTTTGCCGTCGTAGCCGGTCTCATTGGCGACCAGCGCGGCCGTTTGGATGGCGCGTTTGAGGGGACTGGAAACCACGCGGTCGAATTGCAGATTCAGCGTGCTGAGGAAGCGGCCGACCAGGATGGATTGCTGCTTGCCCTCTTTATCGAGCGGGCGTTTGACATCAAGCTTGGGATTCGCGCGGCGCGTGCCGGCGCTGGCATGGCGAAGAATGTAAAGATTCATGAGCGGCTTTGCCGGAAGTTCTCCAGCCCTTATCGGGTAGGGGTTTAACCAGATTGTAACAATGGGAGGGCGCGGGAATTGTTAATTTCGCAGGGCCGCGGAGGCGTTGCGGCCTCAAAGGTAAGAATTTTCTTAGGTTTGGCGGGATCGGTCGTGCCAGGGGAGGGTTACCAGTTGCATGTCACCAGGGCATGGGAAAGCCTGACCCAAACGGTACGGAACGGTTGTCGACTGGCGTGCTCGCGGGACTGACGCACCACCGGGCGGGACGGCTGGTGGAAGCGGCGCAGGCGTACCAGCAGGCGCTGCGGGAGAGTGGCACCGACGCGGATGCGCTCCTGTTGCTGGGCCTGTTGGCAAGGCTGACGGGTCGGCGGCAGGCGGCGATTCGGCTAACGGCGTTGGCGGTGGAGCTGCGCCCCCTGAGCGCGGGATTTCACCTGAGCCTGGGGCAGGCTTATCTGGCTGATGGGAATGGGGTTGCAGCGGCAGAGTCGTGCCGAAGGGCGGTCGAATTGAACCCGCGCCTGGCAGCGGCGTGGTGCTGTTTAGGAGACGCAGAAGCGGCGCGCGGCGCGTACGAAGCAGCGCAAAACGCCTGGAAAACGGCGGCGGATTTGGATTCGAGGTCGGCCCGGCCGGAACGGTCGCTGGGGCATCTGCTGGCCAGGCTGGGAAGAATGGACGAGGCGGTATCCGCATACCGCGCGGGGCTGCGTAAGGCGCCGGGGGATGCGACGCTGCACTACGCCATGGGAGCAGCGCTGGCGGCGGGTGCGCACCGGCGCGAGGCAAAGGCCGCGTATCGCAAGGCGCTGCGGCTGCGGCCAAATTTCCCTGAGGCGCTATTGAACCTGGGCAATGTGCATTACGACGAGGGAGCATACGCGGCGGCTGCGGTTTGCTGCCGGAAGGCGCTCGCGCTGCGGCCCACGTATGCCAAGGCGTGGTGCAACCTGGGCAACGCGCTGCAGATGATGGGCGGCGCGCGCGAGGCGACGGGATGCTACGAGCGGACGCTCGCGCTCGATCCAACGACCGTGGCGGCGCGGCACAATTTGGGCAATGCGTGGATGGCGCGCCGGAATTACGCCCAGGCGGAGGCCTGTTTTCGCGAGACGCTGGCGATGGATGCGGAACGGGCGGAGCACTACAACAGCCTGGGCAATGCGCTGTTCCAGCAGCGTAGAAATGACGAAGCGGAAGCTTGCTACCGCATGGCCCTCGAGGTGGATCGGGACTACGCAGCGGTGCATACGAATCTTGCGAATGTGTTGATGCGGCAGAGCAGCCGCGCGGAGATGATTCGGCACTACGAGCGGGCGCTCGAATTGGATCCCAAAAGCGCGGGCGGCCATTACAACCTGGCGCTCGCGTATCTGCGGCAGGGGCGCTATGCGGAGGGATGGCCTGCGCACGAATGGCGCTGGGATTTTCGCGAGTTGCGGCTGCGGCGCAGGCACTTTGCTGCTCCGCAATGGCGGGGCGAGAAGCTCAACGGCGAGACCATTCTGCTGCACGCCGAGCAGGGGCTGGGGGATACGCTGCAGTTTGTGCGCTATGCGCCGCTGGTGGCGGAGCGTGGTGGCCGCGTGGTGCTGGAGGTGCAGCCACGGCTGGTGCGCCTGCTGCAGGGATTGCCGAGCGTAAGCCGGGTGGTGGGCCGAGGCGAGCCGCTGGGGGACTTCGCGTGGCATTGCCCGCTGATGAGCCTGCCGCTGGCATTTGGCACTACGGTTGATACAATTCCGCGGCGCGTCCCGTACGTGCGAGCGGACGAGGAAGAAGTGCGGGCGGCTCGGCAGCGATGGACGGGCACAGGGCTGCGGGTGGGCATCGCGTGGGCGGGCAATCCGCAATACCGCAGCGACGAGCAGCGGTCCATGCCGCTGCTGGCGCTCTTGCCGCTGGCTGGTGTTCCGGGGATTACCTGGTTCTCGCTGCAGATGGGAACGGCGTGCGGGCAGATGCGTACGGTGGGTGAAAGATTTCCCCTGATCGACGCGTCTTCCACGAGCCGCGATTTGGCGGAGACGGCGGCGCTGGTGGCGACGCTCGATTTGGTGATCACCGTGGATACTTCGGTCGCGCACCTGGCCGGAGCGATGGGCGTGCCGCTGTGGGTAGTGCTGCCGCATCTTGCCGATTGGCGATGGATGGAGGAGCGCGTGGATTCTCCCTGGTACCCTGGCGCGCGATTATTCCGGCAATCCGCGCCGGGGGATTGGACAGGTGCGGTGGAGCGGATGCGCGGCGAACTGGAAAGTCGGATTAGTGGGCGGATTGGCGACGAAGGCGCCGGCGCCGTATGGGGCGGCACCGCCGGCGATGCGGATGCGACAGTCCCATGGACATGAGCGAATAGAGGCGGTCGCTTCCCGGATCAGTTGCGCGCGTGACGGGTTGCGGCGTGGGGATGGGCCCCGGATAGGGAATCGGATCGGGTTCGGGCCGCGGCCCGGGCGCTGGCGATGGCTCTGGAACAGCTGGGGGGTCGGGCGCGGGGAGCGGGCCGGGATCGATGCCAGGGGTAGAGGCAAACGGCAGGCCGGGTAAGGCGCTGGCAGTCTCTTCAGCGAATTCGCAGGGAGTGGGCACTTCTCGGTGGGAGTGCTGCGATCGAGTGGTGGTTGTCTGGCGCGACTGCCAAAGCTCAGAGACGAGCAGGCCTCCGAGACTGGCGCTCGATGAAACGCAGACAAATCCGGCCGCGGCGAGCAATTCGCGCCACGGCGGAATCGCACGGACAGTTAACCCAGTGAGCAGGCGAAACGCGGCGTAGAGCGCGG
>DATHQV010000153.1:0-65776 GCA_035482355.1 Acidobacteriaceae bacterium
GTCGATCTGGACGAGAAGCTTGCGGCCAAGTATCCCTATCAGCGGGCCTGGTTGCCGGTGCTGCGCAAACTCGACGGCACCATTTGCGACTGGTAAGCAGGCACGCTCACGATTGGTGTCTGAACGTGCAATGAATAATCGCTGCCGTTGGCAGCATCAGCAGGAGGAGTTGATCCGTGTTCGTTCGCCGCATCCAGCGCTGCATTCCGATTCTTTTTGTCTGCCTCGTTCCCGCGGCCTTCGCGCAGTCGGCCCCCAGTGCCACGCCTGGAAGTCAGGTATGGTTCGATTCCTCGCAGCCCACCGAGAAGCGCGTCGATGCGCTTGTTTCTGCCATGACGCTCGACGAGAAAGTCTCGCAGATGGAGAACCACGCGGCCGCGATCCCGCGGCTGGGAGTGCCGGAGTACGACTACTGGAGCGAGGGCCTGCACGGCATCGCGCGCTCCGGCTATGCCACCTTGTTTCCGCAAGCCATTGGCCTCGCCGCGACCTGGGACCCTGCATTGCAGCATCAAATCGGGACCGTGGTCTCTACCGAAGCGCGCGCCAAATACAACCGGGCGATGCGCGACAACCTGCACAGCATCTACTACGGGCTCACCATCTGGTCGCCGAACATCAACATCTTTCGCGATCCGCGCTGGGGCCGCGGCCAGGAAACTTACGGCGAAGATCCATTCCTTACCGGCCAGATGGGAGTTGCCTTCGTCACCGGCCTGCAGGGCGACGACCCGCGCTATTTCCGCACCATTGCAACGCCCAAGCATTACGCGGTACACAGTGGACCTGAGCCCGCGCGCCACGCCTTTAATGTCGATGTTTCGCCGCATGACCTTGCAGACACGTATCTGCCGGCGTTTCGCGCGACAGTGACGCAGGGGCACGCTGACTCCGTGATGTGCGCGTACAACGCTATCGATGGGGTTCCCGCCTGCGCGAACACCATGCTGCTGCAGCATTATTTGCGCGACGCCTGGCATTTTCAGGGCTTTGTGACCTCCGACTGCGGCGCTGTCTCCGATTTCTTCACGCCCATCGGCCATCATTTTTCGCCGGATGCTGCGCATGCCAGCGCTGTCGCGGTCGAAGCCGGTGACGATACCAGTTGCGGCGACGAGTACAAGTCGCTGGCCGATGCGGTCCACCAAAATCTCATTCCTGAAGCGCAGATCGACAAAGCGGTGAAGGCGCTGTTCACGGCGCGGATGCGGCTGGGCATGTTCGATCCGCCAGCCAAAGTCGCGTACGCGCAAATTCCGTATTCGGTGGTCGACTCGCCCGAGCATCGCGCGCTTGCGCTGAAGGCCGCGGAAGAATCCATCGTATTATTGAAGAACGACGGAACGCTGCCGCTGGCATCGGGCCTGCATCGCGTCGCCGTCATCGGGCCCAATGCCGCATCGCTGGCCGCAATTGAAGGAAACTACAACGCGATTCCGTCACAACCGTCGCTGCCGGTCGACGGCGTTACGCAGGCGCTGCGCGGCAAGGCTGATGTGGGGTATGCGCAGGGCTCGACCTACGTGGAGGGCCTGCCGATATTGGTGCCGCGCACCGCGCTGCATCCCGCGCAGGGCGCAAAGGAAGAGGGGCTGAAGGGCGAATATTTTGCCAATTCGCAGTTTTCCGGCGCTCCGGCTCTCACGCGAGTTGACAGGCAAATTGATTTCGACTGGGACGCGGCCAGCCCAGGGCCGCAGATTCCTGCAACGAACTTCAGCGTGCGCTGGACGGGAACATTCACGCCGCCCGCGCCGGGTAAGTATCGCTTCTCGATTCGCCGGTTGGGTTGCTATCGCTGCGGCGACCAGGTGACGTATGCCCTGTGGGTCGACGGCAAGGAAATTCTCAACAGCCAGACGGAACCGATGCCTGGTGGCCGCCGCACGGGCGCGGCGGGGCCGGAACTGGACCTTGCCAACGCAGCGCCCCATGACCTTCGTGTGGAGTATGTCTTTAAGGCGCCGCAGTTTGGAGCGGGGCTGACGTTTGACTGGCAGCCGCCCGCGGACGCACTGCGAGCGGAGGCAGTACAAACTGCGCAGAAATCCGACGTGGTGCTGGCTTTCGTCGGCATTTCTCCAAACCTTGAAGGCGAAGAGATGCCGGTGCATGTCAATGGATTTGCCGGCGGCGACCGTACCGATATCGATCTTCCGAAAACGCAGCTGGATTTACTCGACGCTGTTGCTGCTACGGGTAAACCTGTTGTCGTGGTGCTGATGAGCGGCAGCGCCATCACGATGAACTGGGCGCAGCAGCACGCGGCAGCGGCGCTGGAAGCGTGGTATCCGGGCGAGGCTGGCGGCGAGGCCATCGCAGACATTCTTACCGGCAAGGCGAATCCTTCCGGCCGGCTGCCCGTGACGTTCTATGCCTCCGACGATCAGTTGCCACCGTTCAGCGACTACAGCATGAAGGGCCGCACGTACCGGTATTTCTCGGGTACGCCGCTGTATCCATTCGGCTACGGGCTGAGCTATACGACGTTTCGCTATTCGGAATTGAAGCTCTCGTCGGCTTCGTTGCCAGCGGGACAACCGCTGACTGCCGAGGTCACCGTGACGAACAGCGGCGATCGAGCCGGAGACGAAGTGGCCGAGTTGTATTTGATTCCGCCATCCGGCGACGACCATCCGCTGCGGAGTTTGGAGGGAATGCAGCGCGTCGACTTGGCGCCGCATGCGAGCGCGGTGGTTCATTTCAATTTGCAGGAGCGCGAACTGAGTGAGGTCGATGTACAAGGCCATCGTGCCGTCCGCGCCGGGGACTATCAACTCTTTATCGGCGGAACTTCACCGGATGCGCAGGCATCTGGCAACGGCGTTTCGGCGCACTTCAGCATCACGGGAGAAAAAGGCTTACCCGAGTGATGTTTGCAGTGATTTCTATTTGGATGGGTCGCTCGCGTTATACCGCAGGATGATTCCTGTTTCCCAGCGTGCTCTTCAGCAGCGCGAGTTTAGCGCTCGCTTCCGGATTGGCCCGCATGCGTGCGAGGCTGCTCTGCACCAGAGCCAGGAGGACTCCGACTAAGAATCCCGCGATGGTGCCACCCAGCGTAATCAAGGTGCGATTCGGGAACGAGCGTCTGTCCGGGCGGATCGCGGGATCGACAACCTGCACCATTGAGCCTTCCTTCGCTTCGTCGAGCTTCGCAATCTCCAGCTGCCGCGCCAGAAGCTCAAACATCGTCTCGTAATATTTCACGTCGCGCAATTTGCGCACATATTCGAGGCCGGCTTCCGGCACTTTTCCTTTGGGCACAATCAGAGAGTCTGCGTTGTCCTCGGAGCCGCCCAGTTTGGACAACTGTGCGCGCAGCGAATCGAGCTCCTGCTGGGTTTCGATAATCTGCGAGTTTTGCCCGGTGGCGTAGGTGCTCATCGCCTGTAACTGCACCTCTTTGGCGGCAATCTGCGCGCGGATCTCGCCCGCGGCTGCAATCAGGGCCCGTGCCTGGCTGTCCAACTGGATCAGGCCGGTCGACTCCTCGGTTTGCTTCAGAGCCTCTTCTGCACCAGCCAGCTGATCTTTTGTCTTGAGCAACTGCTGTTCGAAAAAGGCCCTCCGCTGCGAAGCCTCGGTGATGGCGAGGCCCTGGGAAAGGTGCCGAAACTCATCGACATAGCCATTCGCCAGATCCGCCGCCCGCTGCGGATCGTGGTCATCGATCGAAATATGAATCAGGCCATCCTTGTTGTCGCCCTGGACCAACGCATTCGACTCAAACCTTTTCCGGGCATCGGAGAGGTAGCGCTTGTGGTACTCCTGCATCAGCCCGAATTTGCGGACCATCGCATTTTCGACGGTCTCGCTGTGCAGCATCCCCACGTACATATCGTTCGGATTTTTGAGGTTGAGGCCACCGCCTGCCAGCGCAGCCACCGAGCCAAGGCTGCCGAGTTGCGACATAAGGGCGCTGGCGACGGAAGAACCCTGCTGCGGCGGCATTAGGATCGCGGTTGCAGTGTAGCGAACCGGCACAAGGAGAGAGAACAGGATCGACACGACGGCGAACAACGCTGTGAAACCAAGGACGGTGCGTTTGCGCTCGACCAGAACGATCAGCAGGTCGAGCATCGACGGTTGATCGTCACCCTCTGCCAGGCGAGAGCCGGGCAGTGCAGAGCCTGGCCGGGTCTCCGGTGTGTCCTTGAGATCGGGATAGTGTGTTTCTATTGCCATGAGGCTCCCTGGCCTGCGCGTACCGGAGCGCGCCCAACCCGACTACTGAATCACGCTGATGGCCGCAGCGCCCAGCGCGAACTGCGAGAATAACTGCGACCAGTCGAGGAATCCGCGCAGCGCCGACGGCTTGAAGCTTTTCTCCGGCACTACAATCGTATCGCCGGGGCTCATGTGCAGGCGATCGAACTCGTTGCCCCACGGTCCATTAGCCGACGCACGGCTGACGACCGATCCATCCGCGCGAATGATGAAGATGTCCTTCTTGTCCGCATCGCGATTCGGGCCACCGGACAGGTGCAGATAATCGCCGGAGCGCCGGGCATTCTCAAACAGGAAAGAATTCTGGTCGAAGACGGCGCCAACGACGTTTACGGCGGCCGGCACGGGGGGCACGATGAAGTGATCCCCGTTCTCCAGCGTGATGTCCGGGAGAGCGTCAATGCCGGCGCTGCCTGGCCGCAACTCCAGCACAATGCGGCCCGTGGCGCGCATCTGCCGCAACTGGCCCACCAACTGCTCTTCGCTGGTTTGGGCCGCCGCTCCACTGGCCAGGTCCTGGGCCGACGTCACTGGCGACGAGGCCAACGCCAGATTCCCACGCTGCATCTGCGTCTCCAGCGACTGGATATACTCATCCATCCGGCTTTGTTGCAAGATCCGAGTTGAGACGCGGGTGAACTCCGAGCCGTACAGATAGGCGGAGGAGGTAAATCCGCCGGCGCGCGTTACCAGGTCGCGCAGCGTCTCGCCAGGGGTGACGGTGTAGATGCCCGCGTGTACGAATTCCCCCTCGAGGCGGACAAACTTCGTCTGCGCAGCAATCGGCACATGGATGTCGGCCTGGGAAAAGACGGTGACCACATCGCCTGCTTCGAGGGTCAGGTCCTGGGTTGCGTCGTGCTGCAGGACCAGGCGTCCCAGATCGAACGGGATCAGAATGGTTTTTAGCGTGGCAGGATCTTGCCGCTGGATGACCGCGTAGTCCCAGTCAATTTCGGGTGCCACCGGACCCACGTCCGTCCGCTGAGGAGGCGCCTGCTGCCCCTGCTGCGGATTGGACGGATCGCTCGGCTGGCCGTTGTTCGCAGTGCGCTGGTCAGGTGAATTGTTCGCGCCGTTTGCCCGCTGCGACATTCCATTCGCATCCAGCCCGTAGAGGGCAGCGCCCTGCGAATTATTCGCAAACGACTGATTATTTGAGCTTTGCCCATTGGCCATCGGCTGCTGCATCCCGGGGGTATACCCAGTGGTTCCGACGCCGGGAGTCGGTTCGCCTAACTGGTCTGGCGTCAGTTCTATAGGCGTCGTGGGCTGCCGCAGGTTGGGGAAATTCTGAAGGGGCTCAAATTCCGGCGTGGGCATGCCAAGCCGCGCGCGCCGCCACCAGTAATTGCGGGTGATCAAGGACTCCTTATCCGGAATCAGATCGCTGAGACGCATATCCGGATGCCAGGCAAAGCGGCCCGGATTCGCGGTATTTCCGCGCAGAATCACTGTTTTCTGATATTTAGGGAGAATCGAGAGGACCTGGACCAGGTCGCCATCCGCCAGCAGCGTTTTCATGCCCGCCGCGTCCCAGGCGACCTCCATTGCATAGCGATCACGATGATCGCTGATGCGCTCGATGGCGACGCGGGCTTCCGCGGCCACTGTCGAAACGCCGCCTGCGTCGGCGAGGGCATCGGCCAGAGATTCGTCCGCACGCAACTCATAGAGCGCCGGGTTGCGGACGCTGCCATAGAGCGCAACCTGTGGCCCCACGGGCGGGATAAAGATCACGTCTCCGGATTGAAGGGGCGCGTCTTTGGATTTGTCGCCGTGAATCAGCAGAGCGTAAAGATCGAAGTCGGTAATCACCGCTCCACTGCGGCGCAGCTCAATATGGCGCAGCGAGCCCGAAGTCGAAGGGCCGCCGCTCGAGAATAAGGCATCGACCAACGTGCTGAGCGAGCTGACGGTATACACACCCGGACGGCGCGCCGCGCCAGCCAGATAAACCTGTATAGAGCGAATCTGACCCACTTCCGCGGTCAGGTCGAAGTTCTTATAGATCCGCGACAGTGCTTGCCGCAGGTGCCCATCCAGTTCTGAATAGGGGATGCCGGCTACATGAACCTGGCCAACCTGTGGCAGGTAGATGTCGCCGGAGCGGAGCACGCGCACGTCGGCGCGGAAGTTTACCTGCCCCCAGACGCGGATGCGCAGTTCATCGTCCGGTCCAATCGTGTAATTCGCGGGCACCGGACTCAAATCCAGTGGGGCAAACGTCGAAGGCACGCGCCGAAACAGGTCAGCGCCAAAGATCGGGAGGACCTGCCCCGTCGTGGAGGCGACGAATTTCTGGAATTCCGTCAGCAGTTCGGGCGGCAGACGCTCGGCGGGGCGATTTTGATAAGGAGATTGCTGCTGCGACAGAGTGCCGTTGTCCATGTAGCCTGGGTTCTGCGTTTGTGGACCCGGCAGACCGGTTGACGGCATGCCCGGCATTCCCGGGGCCATCGAATTCCGGGGCGGGTATCCATACTGGTTCCCGTAGGGATTCGTTCCCTGCGTCTGGAAGGCGCACTGTGCGGAATCTGCTTCGAGAGGATCGGTGCAATCGACGGAACCGCTTTGGGTTTGCGGATAGACGGATGAACCGGGCAATCCAGTCGTATTGTCCGGCGTTTGACCCGGCGCCCGCAGGGCGGCCGTGAGAAGAATCGTAAGCAGGAGAGGGGCGAACTGTTTCTTCATACGAGGGCGCCGCGCGGGAAGAAGTCCGTCGGCCAAAATGCGCCGGGGCGCAGCGAGTAAGAACACCCATCGATCGGGCAGAACCGTTCCCGTTCCATGAGTTTACCACGCTGCGATCAGACGGCCACCGGACTCACAGCCAATTTGGAATTTAGGTTTCTAATTGGTTACAAGCGACATCACGCGACAAAAAAGAATCAAACCGTGTTAGCCAGACACATCAGGTTGGAGGTAAACTTCAGATAGCGATACAACGATTGTTATGTGCTGAGATTCTGGCAGCGAGCAGATATGATTACGGTTTAGTAATATTTTTTTGCTCGCCGGCTGAAGAGTCGAAAAATTTGCACGTCTTTCCCGATACTGCGTACGTCCTTAACAGTACCAATACCAGCCGCATTTGTGATGGGTGGAATGAGTTCGTTTTCATTCGATAATCTTTCCCCTTCGGAGCCTCAGGATCGTTCGGATGCAAATCCGCATGGCGTTCATGCGATCAGGGCCCGCGAAACGCCAACTCCGTTCAGCGCGCCTCTTGCTGGCGCTGCCCCGGCTTCGCGCACCTGCAGCCAGGCGAGCCGGTGGGTGTTGTCCGCGAACCGCAGGATCGTCGAAGGCGCGATCGCGCTGACCGCGCTGATCGCTGTAACGCCGATCATCCTGCTGGCCGCGGCGGTTGTGCGCCTGACTTCGCGGGGTCCCGTCTTCTTTCGCCAACGGCGGATGGGCCGGAACGGCCGCGAATTCACCCTGTACAAAATTCGCTCCATGCGTGTGGCCGAGGGCGCCGGTTCCAGCATCACCGTCGTCGGCGATGCGCGCATCACTCCGCTGGGCGCGTTTCTGCGGCGTTACAAGATTGACGAACTTCCACAGTTCTGGAACGTAGTGCGCGGCGATATGGGCCTGGTGGGACCGCGTCCCAAGCTGCCCCATCACGAAGCGCTCCATCTGGATTGCCGTCCCGGCATCACTGGTGTCGCCACGCTGGCCTTCCGCAAGGAAGAGGAGTTTTTGTCCGGCATACCCGAATGCGAGCTCGAGGCTTTCTACGAGTTATTCGTCAAGCCGGCCAAGGCGCGGCTGGATCTGGACTACATGCGCACCGCAACGTGGGTCAGCGATGTGGCAGTTCTGGGCCGAACCGTCATGTCGTGCCTGTTTGGATCGAATGAGTCTCTCGCAGGTCCCGCAGAGATCGTTGCGCGTTACGCTGCGGAGCGCGCACCAACCGCGAAAGTTGTGCCAATACCCGCCAGCCATCCGTTGCGGCACAGGCCGGTGCAGCCTGCGACTCTGAACTCAGAAGTGTAAGCAACGGCGCAATTCTCGCGCGGCATTCCTTCTCTGTGGGTCTGCTGTGGTGCTGCGAGTGCCATATCGCGGCCCGCGCGATCGTCGATGTCGCGCCGCATTCGGCGAGCAGGGACCAAGCGGCGGCGTGAGAGCAGTCATTTCTTCGGCATATGCCCGCCGCTCAACAAACAAAAGCGTATCTCAATTCCAATTTGGTAAACACAGATCTTTGTGGTACCAGCGATATCTCCAACTTACAAAAGTAACGTGCGATCTATCTCCTTCCCATCGACATAATCGATCTGTCTCGCTGGCGCCATGGCCGCTCTGCGCCCGGCCGGCGAAATGCGGCTCCTCTGCGGTCCGCACCAGGAAGCTCAAGTTGATCCTTCTGACAGTGATCGATTCACGGAATGAATCTTCGCGCCGAAGACAGCCCGGGCGCCCGGCGGCAGCCCGCGCGCAGGCGACGCGCAGATGGCTGATTTTGTTGGTTCTGCTGGTGGGTATGGCGTTCGGCGGAGCGTTGGCACGAAGCCAGGAAAGCACACGCGGCCGCCAGATCGCGCGAAAGTCCGCTGATCAACAGCGCGCGCTCCTGTTCGTCCAGCGCCGCGGCATTGGCCTCTCCCGTTCCGCGCGCCCGCGCCCGTCCGTACCCGCAAACGCATTGATGCGTGCCCGCGCCCAGCACGCGGCGATGCTGCGGGCGCGGGCTGCGGCTGGTCAGCCTCCTCAAGCGGCCTGGCAGTCAGTCGGCCCGCTGCAGGTCAGCACCCCGGCCTGGAATCTGGTTACCGGACGCGTCACAGGCATCGCGGCGGATCCCAATGACTCCACCGGCAACACCGTTTACATCGGCACGACGGGAGGCGGCGTCTGGAAGTCCACCAATGCAGCGGCCGCGCCCTCCGCGGTCAGCTTCGCGCCACTCACGGACGACTTGAGTGCATTCTCTGCCCCCAGCTTTGGTTCATTAACCTCTTCAGGCCTCAGTTCTCTGAGCATTGGTGCGGTGTCGGTCCAGCCCCCCGGGGGCGCGGGGGTGATTCTGGCGGGGACCGGCGACCCCAACGACGCCACGGATTCCTGGTATGGCGTCGGGGTGCTGCGCTCCGCGGATGGCGGCAACACCTGGGATCTCAAAACGGTCACTCCCCTGACCCCGTCGGGTGCTCAGTTCCGCTTCGCGGGCAACGCCTTCGCTGGATTTGCCTGGAGCACGGTGAATCCGAACCTGGTGGTCGCCGCGGTCAGCCAGTCCGAATACGGCGCAGTGCTGATGATGCCGGATCAGCAGGGGATTCTCGGCCTGTATTATTCGGCGGATGCGGGCGTGACTTGGCAACTGGCGACGCTGGAGGACGGAGCGCAGGTCATTCAGTCGGCGCAGATCGCGGTGACTTTTGGCAATGCGGCAACGTCCGTTGTCTGGAACCCGAAACGCCAGAAGTTTTACGCCGCCATTCGCTACCACGGCTATTACGAGTCAGTGGACGGAATCACATGGACGCGCCTCGCGCGCCAGCCCGGAACTAATCTGACAACGGCGATGTGCCCGCCCGACGTGGGCAACGTTGGCTCGCCGGCATGCCCAATTTTTCGAGGATCCCTTGCGGTTCAACCGGCTACTGGGGACTTGTTCGCGCTCACCGTGGACACTAACAATCTCGATCAGGGACTGTGGCAGGATGCGTGCAACCTCACTGCCGGCAAATGTGCCTCCGGGAGCGTTCTGTTCGCCACGCAAATCCCCGTTCAGCCGCTCGATTCCATCAGCGGCGACGGCACAATCCCGGAGGGCGTCTACAACCTGTCGCTCACCGCCGTTCCCTCCCAGCAGGACACGCTGCTGTTTGCCGGAACCACCGATTTGTGGCGTTGCAGCCTGGCGAACAGCTGCGTATGGCGCAACACCACCAACACGCAAACGTGTGCGGCGGCCCAGGTAGCCCCGGCGCAACATGCAGTGGACTCAACCTTTGGCGCAACCGGGCTTCTTTATTTCGGGAATGACGGCGGACTCTGGCGCTCCACGGACGCCGTCAATCAGCAGGAGCCGCCGTGCTCGGCCGACGACGCCACTCATTTTCAGAATCTGAACAGCAGCTTGGGTTCCCTGGCTGAAGTCGAGAGCCTGAGCGAATACTCGGGGGATGCATCGACGTATCTGGCCGCGCTCGGGGGTCTCGGCACCGCAGCGACAGCGCCCAACCAGGTTCCGTGGAATCAGGTGCTTAACGGCGAGGGCAATGGGGTCGCGATCGATCCCGACGACCCTGCGAACTGGTACGCCACCTCGGTGTTTGGTGTGGGCATCAACCAATGCACCGAGGGATCGGGATGCAATATTGCGGACTTCGGCAGCGTTACCGTCGGCGAGGCACAGGTGGACAATGATGTCCAGCTGATACCCGCGCCATGGATTCTCGACCCGCTCGACCCGTCGAATGTGATTCTCGGCACCTGCCGCGTGTGGCGCGGCCCGGCGACCGGAGCCGGCTGGAGCCTGAACAACCTCCTGAGCGCAGTTCTTGACGACGAGAACGCATCCGTGTGCGACGGAAATTCGGAGATTCGTTCGCTGGCGGCCGGAGTCAACATGTCTGGCTTTACAGCGACCGAGCAACTCTATGCCGGCATGGCTGGCGCCGTGGACGGCGGCAATTTAATTCCCGGACACGTCTTCACCGCGGCGTTCAACAGCGCTTCGTCGGCTTCGCTCACCTGGACGGACGAATACGCCTCCCCAGTGACGAACGGCATCGGCCCCAATTCCCAGTTCAATCCTCTCGGCTTCGATATCTCGAGTATCTACGTCGACCCTCACGATGGCACGGGGCAAACGATCTATGTAACGGTCCAGGGATACTCCGACGGGGGCGTACAGGGGCCGAACCTGTATTTCTCGACCGATGCCGGGGCGCACTGGCTCAGTCTGATGGCCAATCTGCCGTCTGCGCCGGCCAACGCTGTGCTCGTCGATCCCAACAACGCCAACATCGTCTACGTAGCGCTCGACACCGGCGTCTATTACACGCAAAATGTCGCCGCCTGCGCGGCGATCGGCTCGGTATGCTGGGAGGTTTTCGGAAGTGGCTTGCCCAACGCGCCGGTGACCGGCCTGGCGGCCTGGAACCAGGGCTACGTCAAGGAGTTGCGCGCCGCCACGTATGGCCGGGGCATCTGGAAAGTCGGTCTCGCGAGCGCCGGCACACTTCTGACGCCCGCTACTGCCCAGCCCACGTCGCTCAGTTTTCCAGCGCAAATGGTTCAATTGGCCAGCCCGTCGCAAAACGTAGCGGTGACGAATGAAGGCACGATCAACCTCAACGTTGCTGATGTGGACGTCTCCGGCGACTTCACGGAGGCCGACAACTGCAGGGATGTGTCGATCGCGCCAGTGAACTACTGCACGATTCAGGTGACATTCGATCCATCGCAGATAGGCACTCGCACGGGAACGCTGACCGTCATGGCCAACGTTACCGGCGGACAGCTTCAGGTGTCGTTGTCCGGGACCGGCGTGGCGTCCGGCAGCATCGTTCTCGCGCCTTCACCTCTGACCTTTGGCGATCAAGCTGTCGGAACAACGTCCGTAGCCCAGAAAGTGAATGTAGCCAACACCAGCGGTCTTGACGTAGTGCTGGCCTCGGCAAACGTCACTGGCGACTTCACCATCTCCAGCAACACCTGCGGCAGTTCCCTGGCAGCCCAGAGCAACTGCGTCATCGCCATTGCGTTCGAGCCAACCGCGTCGGGGACGCGGAACGGCTTGCTTGTCCTCAACGACGGTCAGGGCACGCAAACGGTACCCCTTACCGGCACAGGCCGATCCGTCGCCACCGATGTTCTGTCTCCTGCCTCTCTGGCTTTTTCTCCCCAGGCGATCGGAACCACCAGCCCCACGCAAACCATCACGCTGACGAATAGCGGCGATCAGTCCCTGACCAACATCGAGGTTCCGCCCGTGGACGGGTTCACGGTGGTGAATAACTGCGGGTCCTTGCTGGCGGGACACTCGACCTGCACCATCGTGGTTGCGTCCGCGCCCCTCATCACTGGTCCCATCACCGGCTCCCTCCTGGTCACCGACGAGATTCGCACTCAGGCGGTAACGCTGACCGGCACAGGTCTTGCTCCTGCAGGCATCTCAGCAACGCCGGCCGCGGTGAATTTTGGAGGTCTCGCCGTAGGCAGCACCAGTCCCGCGCAGACGGTCGCGGTGACCAACAACGGCGGCGTGGCTCTGAACACGATCACAGCCGCGGTCACCAGTGGATTCACGATGGCGAGCAATAATTGCAGTTCCGGCCTGAGCGTGGGTGCGGTCTGCCAGATCAGTCTCACCTTTTCGCCCGTCGTCGCAGGCGCCTTCACCGGGAATCTCACCCTCTCCGCAGTCAATCTGGCAAAGCCGCTGATCGTTGCGCTCAGCGGATCCGGCGACGACTACAGCATTGGCGTCACCGGCACAGCGTCCGCCGTCGTCACCAGCGGGCAGTCAGCTCAATTTGTTCTGCAGATGGAAGGAATCTCCGGAACGTCCGGCACCGTTGGTCTGGTCTGCAGCGGTGCTCCGCAAAACGCAGCGTGCTCGCTCAATCCCACCAGCATCGGCATCAATGGATCGACAACATCGAACGCAACCCTCTCCATCACAACCGGCAGCGAAGCAACCGCCATGTTGCGCCCCGTGCTCGGCTGGAAATGGGCCGTCCCGGTCTTCGCAATCGCGATGCCCCTGGGATGGGCCGGTTTGCGACGCAGAAGCCTGGCGGGATGGTCGATGGTTCTGGCAGCGTTGGCGCTGATGATCGCGTCCGGCTGCGGAGTGTCCGCCACGAGCGGTAGCGGTGGTGGTGGAGGAGGCGGTGGAGCTGCGCAGTATCCCACGCCTCCCGGATCCTATGTCATTACCGTCACGGCGACGATGGGCAATGTCACCCACAACACCGCCGTGAACCTCACCGTCGAGTGAGGTTCACGTGCGATTGGGCGGTGCATCGCCGCACCCCCATGCGGCAGATCTAAAAATGCGCAACCCGCCAGACCAGGATTGCGCCGCCGACGCATGCAAGGGTCGCCCCTTCCATGATCAGCGCCCAGAAGAAGCCGCGAAGGCACCCGCCGCGCAATCCGGAACCGAACACGACGTGCGGCTTCGGCGACGCCGTGCTGCTCCGAGAGATGGACCGAAAATGCGAATTGGCCCGAGGAAGGGCTGCGACCTTCATTTCCACGACAGGCAAAGAGAGAATCCTCCACAGGAGAACTGGGAATCTCTGAATAAAATCAGCAAATCAACAACGATCGTAACTTTTGCACCCTAATGTAACTCTGACTATTGCACTTTTGTTGTAGAAGATCGTCGGCAAGGAAACAGCCGGAATGTCGACGCCTTGCGGGTCACATCAATGCCCAAAAGGAAAAGCCGCCCCGAATCGGAGCGGCTTGTTTCCCAACAAACGCGTGCAACTTACTCGTGTGTGGTGTCGACAAATGCCCGCAACTTGCGCGACCGCGACGGATGCCGCAGCTTGCGCAGCGCCTTCGCCTCGATCTGCCGGATGCGTTCGCGGGTGACCTGGAAGCTCTGCCCCACTTCTTCCAGCGTGTGCTCCGACCCGTCTTCGAGGCCGAACCGCATCTTCACCACGCGCTCTTCACGCGGCGTAAGTGTGCGCAGCACCTGCGAGGTGTATTCCTTCAGGTTCACGCTGATCACCGCGTCCGACGGCGAAACCGCCTGACGATCTTCAATGAAGTCGCCCAGGTGCGAATCTTCTTCTTCGCCGATCGGCGTTTCCAGCGAAATGGGCTCCTGCGCAATCTTCAGCACCTTACGCACCTTTGCGACAGGAATATCCATCCGCTTCGCGATCTCTTCTGAAGTAGGTTCGCGCCCCAGCTCCTGCACCAACTGCCGTGAAGTGCGGATCAGCTTGTTGATGGTTTCGATCATGTGCACCGGGATGCGAATTGTCCTCGCCTGGTCGGCGATGGCGCGCGTAATTGCCTGTCGAATCCACCACGTCGCATAGGTCGAGAATTTGTAACCGCGGCGGTACTCAAATTTGTCCACCGCCTTCATCAGGCCAATGTTGCCTTCCTGAATGAGGTCGAGGAACTGCAGTCCGCGGTTCGTGTATTTCTTCGCGATGGAAACCACCAGGCGCAGGTTCGCTTCAATCAGCTCCCGCTTCGCCTGCTCGGCGTCCATGTCGCCCTGGATCATCTCGCGCTGAGTGCGCTTCAGCTCGGCAATGGAAACGCCGGCCTCTTCCTCCAGCTTCTCCAGATCCGTTTTGCAGTTTTTCTGCTGCCGCTTGTATTCCTTCTTCAGTTCTTCGCTGCGGCTCTGCTCGTACTTGGTGTCGAGGGAGCGAATCTGCCGCTCCAGCGTACGCATGGCCTCGACCGTCTTGTTCACCTTTTCCAGCAGCCGCTTGCGCTCCTGGTTGGTGTACTTCAGTTCACGGACGATGCGCGACACCAGCACCCGCTCGCGCGCAATGCCCCAGCGCGCGCGTCGATGATCCTTCGGCTTCGCTTTCTGGTTGATGGTGGCGAGCTTCTCTTCGAGTTGCTGCGCCTTCTTTTGGTGCTTCACCAGCGTCTCGACGCGGCCTGCCGTTACGCGCACGCGTGCCTGCACGACCTCTTCGGTCAGTTCCTCGTCGTCGAAGATCACCACTTCCTTGATGTTGCGCACGCCGCGTTTCAGGTCTTCACCCAGCGCGACAATTTCGCGAATCACAACCTGCGATCGCGAAATCGCCTTCAGCACGCGCATCTGCCCGCGCTCGATACGGCGGGCAATTTCCACCTCGCCCTCTCGTGTAAGCAGCGGGACCGTGCCCATCTCGCGCAGGTACATGCGGACGGGGTCGTTCGTCTTTTCCAGCGTGCCTGGGGTCAGGTCGAGCTCGACGTCTTCGCCCTCTTCGGGCTCGAAGTCGTCGCGGTCGGCCCCAACCTTCGGGCCGCCTTCCAGAATGTCAATACCTTGTGTCCCGATCGTGGTGATCAGGTCGTCGAGATCGTCGGGCGAATTCACGTCTCCAGGAAGAAGGTCGTTGACCTCGTTGTAGGTCAGGTATCCTTTTTCCTTGCCCGCGTCGATCAGCTTCTGAATGTCTTGGTCGTATTTATCGTCAATCGGCAAAGCAGATGGCTCCCGCGCATCGAATTTTCGGATCTGTCTGCCTGGAGCGGACGAGGTGCGGTCGGGGCCATAAATAGGCGCGTCCCGGTACGGCTCAGGGGCCGGCGGGTTATAGGCGCACGTCTGCCAGGACGTTCAGAATACCACAAAACGACCCTAACTCCGGCAATTTCTGATATTTCGGGCCATTTGGGGCCGGTAGAACGTTCCGTCCTGAGGCAAATCCTAACCTCTTAGATGTGGAAAAACGCGGTTTGTTTCAGCCTTTTGGCCCACAGCGTTACCAAAGTCCCCGTCGCCGGACAATTCCCGACCCGGGAGTGCCGGGCTGCTCGCCATTACGGGTTCAGCGTACGGTCGAAAAACGCCACGGCTTTTTGCGCCGTCTCCGCATGGATGGCGTCCCGGTCGACCCCTGGACGATCTACGCAGAGCCCTGGATTCTGTGATTTGGCGGCCGGGACACAGGTGTCAAGAAACGTATAGTGGCCCACGCCGCCGGGGTAGATGGTCAGCCTCGCGCCGGGAATATGCGCGGCCACAAATCCCGCGTTGTCATGAGGCGACAGGATCGGGTCTCCCGCACCGGCTACGATCTCGGCGGAAATCGAGATTCTTTCCAGCGACTGCGGCGAAAAAACCATTCCCAGCGGAGCGATGGCAAATATTGCGCGAATGCGCGGGTCGCGATACGGCTTGCGCGATGCTTCAAGGGCGAGCCGGTAGGCCGGATCGCTATGGAAGAGCTGGATTGCGCGGGGCATCATGTCCGGAAGCTCGGGAGGCGAGGTGCAAATGGCGGCAGTGGAAGGGGGAACGTCGCATTGCTCCACCACGTGGGATAAGTCGGCGATGCCGCCGGCGAGTTCGATCACGGTGAACCCTCCAAACGAAAAGCCGGCCGCGCCAACGCGCTGCGGGTCGATGCGTGGCCCAAACTGCGGGTCCGCCAGCATTCCGTCCAACACGCGGCTCATGTCCACGGCGCGTTCCCACCCCAGCGTGAATCCCTGCACCGTATACGGCTCCAGCGCATTGTTTCCAGGATGGTTCACAGCGATGGCGATGTACCCGTGCGCCGCCAGTTGCGTGCCGAGCCACGCCATCATCAGCGCCGACCCGCCGGTTCCATGCGAAAGCAGGATCAGCGCAAGCTTTGCGGGCGTGGGCGCGAGTGCTGCCTCTTCGGCGGCACGGCCTGCACTGGCGAAGGGCTGCTGCGGATCGCCGACCCATTGCGCCGTCTCCACGGCCTGCGCGTCAGCGGGGTACCAGACGGTTGTAAGCAGCGCATGCGTCTGCGCGCCGCGCCAGTCGTACGAAGCATCGCTCTTGAGGAAGGCGCGATGGCTGACGCCCACCTTGAAAGGAGCCTGCGCCCGCCCCATCGGCGCCAGACAAAGGACCGCCATCACCAACAGCACATTTTTTCGCACGCGCTCTCCTTCTTCCACAAACTACGCCAGCCGGATGCGCCCGGTTCCCAGCCCTGATCTGCAAAGATCCTCTCAGGATTCTCTCCGCCGTGTACCCTGTAACCGGACCCCGCACAGATGGACTCCGACTTCGCCCGGCGCGTGAAAGACCAGGCCGACATCGTCAAAATTGTTGGCGACTACGTCCGCCTCCGCAAGGCCGGAGCGCAGAACTTCAGCGGGCTCTGCCCCTTCCACAAAGAGAAGACGCCTTCCTTCAGCGTCCATGCGGGACGCCAGTTTTATCACTGCTTCGGCTGCGGCCAGTCCGGCGACGTCTTCTCCTTCGTGCAGAAAGTTGAGAACGTCAGCTTTCCTGAGGCGATCCGCGCAGTCGCTCAGAAGTGCGGCATTCCCCTGCCCAAGCGCGATTTTACTTCCCCGGAAGAAGCTGCCGAGCATCGCCAGCGCGGCAAGCTGCTGGAATTGCACGAGGTCGCGACCGTTTGGTTTGAAGAGCAGATGCGCTCCGCCGAAGGCGCGACGGCTCGTGAATACCTGACCGGACGCGGGCTCACCGCCGAGGGCATCGCCAAATTTCGCATCGGCTATGCGCCCGACAATTTTCACGCTCTGCGCGAACGCCTGCAGCCGCTGGCCGACCAGGAAGCGCTGCGTCTCTCCGGGCTGTTTTCCTGGAAAGAGCAGGAAGACGGCTCGCCCGGCCCCATGTATGCGCGTTTTCGCAAACGCGTCATGTTTCCCATTGCCAACGAGGGCGGACGCGTCATCGCCTTCACCGCGCGCACGCTTGAATCCGGCGAGAAAGCCGGACCCAAATATCTCAACTCGCCGGAGACGCCGCTTTACTCCAAAGGCCAGGTGCTCTTCAATCTCGACAAGGCGCGCCAGCCCATCCGCAACGACGGCGGGGTGGTGCTGGTGGAAGGACAGATGGACTGCATCTCGGTTTTTCTCGCCGGCATTCCCAATGTGCTCGCCACCAGCGGAACGGCGTTCACTGAATTCCAGACGCGGCTGCTGAAACGCTATGCCACGCGCGTGATTGTCAACTTCGATCCTGACACTGCTGGCGCGAATGCTGCGGAAAAATCCATCGCTCTGCTCACGGAAGAAGGCTTTGACGTGCAGGTGCTTACCCTGGAAGGTGGACTCGATCCCGATCGCTATGTGCGCGAACGCGGAGCGAAGGCCTATGCGATGGCTCTGCGCGCCGCGCCGCCCTACCAGACGTATCTTATCGAGCGAGCGCGCCAGCTTTTTCCTGCGCGCGATCCCAAAGCGAAGACGGAGGCGCTGAACTTCCTGCTGCCGCACATTCGCCGCATCCCCAGCCGCATCGCCCGCGACGTCTTCGCAAACGACGCGGCGCAGGCGCTGGGCATTGATTCGGGGCTGGTGCGTGCAGAACTGAAAGACGCCGCCGCGAAACGCCGCGATTCGATTGCGCCGCAAGCGCATCCGCTCAACCGCGCTGAGCAGATCCTGCTCATGTCCTTCTCTGCGCCGCGGTCGAGCGAAGCTTATCTCGTTGCGGAAGGCGCGTATCACGAGCACCACTGCGAGTTCTCTGCTCTGCGCGACGATGTGCGGCAGATGATCGAATCGCTGCGGGCGCGTCCCGACGGCGGCGATCCGCTGGCAGGACTGACGACCGAGGAGCAGCGGCAGATGCTGGCCGCGCTGTTTCTTTCCATCCACGACGCCGAACCGGAGTCTGAAGCGGTGGAAGAGGCGGTCCTCGCGATCCGACTGACTTTCCTCGAACAGGAGCAGCGCCGGCTGCGGGTGGCTATCGATCAGGCGGAGCGCGCCGGCAACGCCGACGACGTGCTGCGCCTCTCGCGAGAGAGGCAGGACGTGGAACGACGCCTGCGCGAGCTGGACTGATCAGCTCGACTGACAGGCTCGACTGGCAAGCGCGGCTGACAACGGCAGAGGGCCCGGCGTAAGCTCATTTTCGGTGCATTTGGATGAGCAGACCGCATATTTCCCGCCGCAAATTTATTCAGACAACATCTCTTGCAGCAACCGCTGCGGCCGGCAGCCGTTTCGGACCGCGTGCGTTGTGGGCAGCGGAGACTTCTGCAGCCGCCCCGCTGGCGGAGTTTGGTTACGGCGACGTGCGTATGGCCTGCGACCTGCATGAAGCACAGTTCCACAACACGCATTCCGTATTGATGGACCTGAGCGACGACAGCCTGCTGAAGCCGCTGCGCGCCATGTCCGGCATGCCCGCGCCCGGCGAGGAAATGGGCGGCTGGTATCAGTATGTTCCTGCGTCCGATTGGAATTACCGCAACGGCGACACGGGTTTTGCACCCGCATGCACCTTTGGCCAGTGGGTTTCCGCCCTGGCGCGCGCGTACGCCATCACCGGCGACGAAGCCACGCGGGACAAAGTGCTGCGCCTCAACCGCCTCTACGCGCAGACCATCACGGGCGCGTTCTACGAGAAGAATCGCTTTCCCGCCTACACGTATGACAAGTTCGTGCTGGGGCTGATCGATTCGCATTCATTGGCGCACGATCCGCAGGCGCCGGCCATCCTGGAGCAGACCACGAACACTGCCTTGCCGCACCTGCCCGGCCACGCCGTGGAGCATGGCGTATCGTGGCGCACCGATCCTGATAAGCAGGACCCATCGTGGACGTGGGACGAGTCGTACACCATGCCTGAGAATTTGTTTCTCGCATATCAGCGCGGCGCGGGGCGACGCTATTACGACCTTGGACTGCAATATCTTGACGACAAGCCGTGGTTCGATCCCCTCTCGCGCAACGAGAATGTGCTGAACGGCCGCCATGCCTACAGCCACGTGAATTCGCTCTGCTCCGCGATGATGGCCTATATGGTGGCGGGCAGCGAGAAGCATCTGCGCGCCGCGCGGAATGGGTTCGCCATGCTGGAGGCGCAGAGCTTCGCGACCGGCGGCTGGGGTCCTGACGAAACGCTGCGCGCCCCGGGCAGCAGCGATGTCTACGCGAGCCTGACGAATACCCACCACAGCTTTGAGACGCCGTGCGGCTCCTATGCCCACTTCAAGCTGACCCGTTATCTGCTGCGCGTCACGCGCGACGCCCACTACGGCGACAGCATGGAGCGCACCATGTACAACACCATTTTGGGGGCGAAACCGCTGCAGGATAACGGCCTCACGTTCTACTACGCCGACTACAACTTCGACAGCAAGCGCGTATACAAGGAAGCGCGCTGGCCCTGCTGCTCCGGCACCATGCCGCAGGTCGCAGTGGATTACGGCATAAACACTTATTTCCGCGGTCAGCAGGCCGTGTACGTGAATCTCTACGTTCCCTCAACGCTGCGCTGGTCAGAAAACGGAGCGGCGCTCTCGCTCACGCAGGAGGGCGATTATCCCTTTGAGGATCGCGTCTCATTCTCAGTAACTGCATCGCAGCCCACGGACGTCGCGCTGCACTTCCGCATCCCGGCGTGGGCTGAGGGCGCGTCGATTTTCGTGAACGGCGCGCGCCAGCAAGGGCTCGCAATTCCAGGACAATTTGCCGCTGTGCATCGCACCTGGACCAGCGGCGACCGCGTTGAGCTGGAACTGCCTTTGCGGATGCGCCTCGAAACGATCGATGCACAGCATACGGACACCGTCGCGCTGTTGCGCGGCCCGCTGGTCCTGATGGCTGCGAAGCCGCAACAGGAAAGTTCCCTGCCGAAGATCACGCGCGAGCAATTGCTCGGTGCCCAGCGCGTCAGCGAGCGCGAGTGGCAGGCGCAATCGGCAACCGGTCCGGTTACGCTGTTGCCGTTTACCTGGGTCGGCGACCGGCCCTACACAACCTATCTGCAAGTCGCGTAAGCTATCGCCATTGCGGGCCAATCCCCTGTGCGTTTGCCGATGCGTCAGCCCGCGTCTTCGGAGGAATTTGTCTTCATGCGTAACTGGATCGCTCTGCCGCTTACCGGAATTCTCTTCGCCGGAAGTGCGCTCGGGAACGCGCAATCTTCCGCGGCCATGCCGCCGATGGAGGGCATGCACGCCTTACCACCGCCGGAGCAGTTGCCCGTCCCCATTCATATCACCGGCATTGGGAACTCGCACATCACCATCAAGGCCACGCCCGATGCGCAGGTCTGGTTCGATCAGGGGCTCGCCCTGCTGCACGACTTCTGGGATTACGAGTCGGCGAAGGCTTTTGAGCAGGCCATTCGCGTCGATCCCAACTGCGCTATGTGCTTCTGGGGCCTCAATCAGGCAGAGGGCATGCGCGGCAACTCCGAGCAGACCTATGCCGAGCAGGCCCTCGCCCAGGCCGTGCGCCTCGAAAGCAAAGCCAGCAAGACGGACCGCCTCTACATCGAGGCCGCCCGGGCCGAAGCGCACAACGACGGGAGCGACCGAGGCCAGGCGACCGTGCTCTATCGCAAGCTGGTGAAGAAGGAGCCGCACGATAACGAAGCCCGCATCTATCTCGCGAACTCACTTGGCGAAGGATTCGACGACAAGGGAGAGCCGAAGCCCGGGACGAAGGAGAAAATTGCGATCCTTGAAGCGGTCCTCAAAGACAGTCCCAACGACTCTGCTGCGAACCACTACTGGATTCACGTGATGGAGCCGAGCGCGCATCCCGAACGCGCCATTCCCAGCGCCGCGCTGCTGGCCAGCCTCGCGCCTACCAGCGGCCACATGGTCCACATGCCCGGGCACATCTACTACCGCGTCGGCGACTACGCCAGCGCCGACCACTGGTTTGCCGCTTCCACTGCTGCCGATGAAAAGTACATGCGCGATCAGCACGTGAGCGTCGACGACGACTGGAATTACGTTCACAACCTGATGTACGGCATCGCCAATTTGATGGAGCAGGGAAGGCTCGACGATGCGAATGCACTGTCCGATCACCTGGCCGGCGCGCGCGGAGAGCTTTCCGCGACGCTCTACATCTGGAGCGCCCGCGATCAGATGTCGCGCGTGAGCCGCCGTCTTCCGGTCGCGCTGCGCACCGGCGACTGGAGCGGCGTGCTCGCGCTGCTCGATCAGGCGACGCTCGCGGACAACGACAAGACCACGAATCTGCGCCTTCTGAAAGAGGAGCTTCGCTATTACGCTTCCGGCATGCAGGCGCTCGACCATGGCGATCTTGCGTCTGCGCAAATGGCTTCGGCACAAATGGACGCGGGTCTTTGGCGGCAGAGTCAGGACGCGCGCGTGGCCTCGGAAGCCAAGGCGAAAGCGGATGCCGAAAAGGCGAAGGCCGACGCCGGCAAAACGGATGCATCCAAAAAGCCGACCACCGAGCCGCTGAATCCAGACGCGCAAGCCGAGCCGGTGGTCAACGCAATGAGCATCGCCTCGCAGGAACTTCGCGCTGGCGTGCTGTTGCTCGAGGGCAAGGCCAATCCAGCTAAGAAAATCTACGACGAAGCCATCGCTGCGGAGAAGAAGGCCGGCTATCACGAGCCGCCGTTCTACGTTTGTCCGGTAGCGGAGACGGAAGCGGAAGCGCTGCTGCGCGCGAAGGATTACGCGGGCGCAAAAACTGCGTTCCAGGCCGCGCTGGTGGAGCGTCCCGCATCCGGCTTCGAACTCTACGGCATCGCACGAGCCGATGAACTCGCCGGCAACAAGGCGCAGGCGCAAACGGAGTATCAGGCGTTCCTGAAAGCGTGGCCCTCCGCCGACGCGAAGCTGCCAGAGATTCTGCATGCTCGGGAGGCAGTGAACTCAAACAGTTCGATGGCGATGAAATAGCGCAGCGCTTCTAGGAAGTCTTTTCCGGATAGAGCCGGTCGAACTCCGGGTCGCCGTGCAACGGGATCAAATCCGGATCGTGGCGCGCCCACACCGCGTCGCGGAAACCCGCTTCCCAGGCCTTGCGCAGCGCATCCAGCGCTTCCGGCTTGATCCCCAAATTGCAATAGAGACAAGCCGCGTTGTAGAGAATGGACGCTTCGTTCGCGCGCAGCGTCACCGCCAGGTTCAACTCGCGCAGCGCGTCTTCCCTGCGTCCCAGGTACCCGTAGTCGCCGCCCACCAGGATGCGCGCCCTTGCGTCTTCCGGCACCTGCTTCAGATGGTTTTCAAGCGCCGCAATCCTGCGCTGCGTCATGTTGCGAACGGCTTCCGTTTTCCCCAAAGCGCCCATCGAGTTCACGATCGGGATGTAGACGTTGTAGTCCTCGCCGCTGGCTTCAATGGCGGCTTCGGCTGCGTCCACAACTTCCTGGTAGCGGCCACCCGCAAACAACGCGCGGCACAGTAGGTAGTAGGCGCCCTCGCAGTCGCGCTTGCGTTCAATGGCCTTCTTCACCATACGCACGGCTTCGTCATGCAGGTCCGCGGCATACAGAACCCACGCCTGACTCACCTGCACTTCTGGCAGGTCCCAGCGCAGTGCCACGGCTTTGCCGGAGGCTTCCCGCGCCCGCTCCACCCAGACCTGGTCGCGGCTGTAGTTGCAATAAAACATGGCGCACGCATTGGCGCAGGCAGCGTAGGCCAGCGCGAAGCCAGGGTCCATGGCCACGCCGTTTTCAAACATCTGCAGCGCGAACTCCAGATCCTGACGCGTCTGCCGCCGCGCATACCGCTTGCCCCGCAGATAGAGGTCATAGGCCTGCAGGTTTTCCGTCGGCTTGGTCGCCAGTGCTTCCAGTTCTTCCGGTGAAAGCGTCACGCGCAGAGCCTCGGCGATCTTGCGCGCCATTTCGTCCTGCACCTCGAAGACGTCTTTCATCTCGCGGTCGAAGCGCTCCGACCACAGCGGGAAATCCGTGCGCGCATCCACCAACTGCGCGTTGATGCGCAGCCGCACGCCCGATCGCCGCAGGGTCCCCGTCAGCACGTATGCGGCTCCGAGCTTTGCGCCCACCTGCTGGGGCGTCACGGCCTGGTCGCGAAACGCCAGCACCGTCGGACGCGAAAAAATATTGAGCCCGCGAATCTTCGAGAGCTCCGTGATCACGTCTTCGGTGATGCCGTCGCGCAGGTACTCGTCTTCTTTGGCGCCGCTCAGGTTCTCAAAGTAAAGAACCGCGACCGACTTGCCCGCGCTCTTCTGAATGCCGGAAGCCTGTGTGCCCGGATCGGAATCCGTTTTCGCTTTTGCGCGGTTTCTGCTGGATTCCAGATCGCGCCGCAACCGGTTCAGATCCGTCTTGAGCTCGGTCGCCGTCTGGCACCGCAGGTTGCGGTCCTTTTCAATGCATTTTTCCAGGATGCGCACAAAATCGCCTGGCAGCGCCGGATTGACGTCCGCGGCCGGAGTGGGGTCGCGATTCAGAATGGCGTCGAAGATCACCGCCGACGTGTCTCCCTGGAACGGCAGCGCACCGGTGGCCATCTGATACAGCACCGTGCCGGTCGAAAACAGGTCGGTGCGCGCGTCCACCAACTGCCCACGCGCCTGCTCCGGCGACATGTAGGAGATGGTGCCGACCGCGCTGCCCGGCGAAGTGAGCTCGTTGCTCACCGCCTGGGTTGCTGCGGGGTCGGGCTCATGCCGAATGTGGCCCTGGCTGACCTTCGCCAGGCCGAAGTCCAGAATCTTCAATTGCCCGCGGTCGGTCACAAACAAATTCGCGGGCTTAATGTCCCGATGCACCACGCCCTTGGCGTGCGCCGACTCCAGCGCATCGGCAATCTGCGCGGCCAGCGGCAACAGGATGTCCATCGCCATCGGCTGCCGCGTCATCTTCTCGGCCAGCGTTTGCCCCTCCAGCAGCTCCATCACGATAAAGTGACGGCGCTCGTGCTGCTCGATGGAGTGGATCGTACAAATGTTGGGATGGTTCAGCGATGATGCCGCGCGCGCTTCCCGCTGGAAGCGCTCCAGCAACTGGCTGTCCTGCGCCATCTCTGGAGGCAGGAATTTCACGGCCACGTGCCGCCCCAGCTGCGCGTCCTCAGCCTCGTAGACGACACCCATGCCGCCCGAGCCTAGTTTGCGAAGAATTGTGTAGTGCAGGATGGACTGACCAACGAGCGGATCCTGGTTCATGTTTGCCAGTTGATCGTATTGAACGAGCGGCAGTGAGTCAATCAACGCAGCCGTTTCCGGCGTGTCAGGACAACCTGCGCAAATCGCTCCGTAGTCGATCGGGGTCACCGCCTTCGAGCAGCGCTTCTACCTGCGCATGGGTTAGCTCCCAAACCGGCACCGCCAAATCCAACAGCGTCGTGCCTTGCGGCGTTAGTTTCAGCAGGCGGCTGCGCCGATCCGCAGGATCGGTGGTGACATCCAACAGACCGCGGCGCTCCAGCGGCTTCAGTGCAGCGGTCAGCGTGGTGCGGTCCATGGCCAGCAACATCGCGACCGCCCCCATGCGCGGAGGTTCAGGACGATTGAGCGACATGAGCAAAGAGAATTGGCCGTTCGTTAAGCCGAGTGGCCGCAACGCCTCGTCGAAGCGACGGGCCAATTCCCGAGCTGCCCGCTGCATGTGGAGACAGAGGCACGAATCCTTCACCCGCAGCGTCGTGGAAAACGGAACGGTCGCGGGTCTTGACATGATTCTTCTATTATGTTGATATCAACGTATTCTGTCAAGCCCCAGCGCGACAGACGCCACCCGATTTCGATAGCATTTCCTTCCATTCTCCGGAACGATGGAAAATTCTGCGGAGCATGTTAAGAAACACGTTGGAGTATCCGGCTGGCGAGCGCCACCCCTTCTGGAAAAGGCAAAAGTTTCTGGATGATTTGTCGAATTCCAGTCCGGCCGTTCGTCGTTAGAGTGAAGGGCCAGATAACCGGACCCGCCCGAAGACCGTTACAGGATCAAGAAGAAGTTATGACCCAGGAGGATCAGCCATGTCATTCCTTCGTGATTTGAGATTCGCCGTGCGCTCGCTGTCGCATGTCCGTGCGCTCTGGCTCACCGTCGCGATCACCCTGGCGCTTGGCATCGGCGCCAACGCCGCCATTTTCAGCGTGGTTCGCGCGGTACTGTTGCGGCCCCTTGTGAATCGCGACGAAGACCGCCTGCTGTACGTCCGCCAAAGTGCTCCAGGCCTGAACGACGAGAACACGACGTTCTCGGTCCCCGAAATCGATGACCTGGGCAAGAATCTCAAGACCATCACCAACCTGGGCACAATCTCCCCGCTCGACTTCACCGTCGTAGGCCTCGGTACACCGCGCGACATTCCCGCCGGCGTGGTGGATGGCAACTACTTCCAGGTGATGGGCCTGCGCCCAGTGCTCGGCCGCCTGCTGACACCCGCCGATGACGGACAGAATGCTGCCGGCGCCGTGGTGCTGACCTACAAATTCTGGAACGCCTCGCTGCACCGTGACACAAGCGTGCTGGGCAAGCAAGTGCGCCTTGAGAGTTTCGCCGGCGCGCGTATGGCGACCATCGTTGGTGTGCTCGAGCCTTCGGTGCCGTATCCGATCGAAACCGAAATCATCGCCAACGTCGTTACCAGTCCTCACCACCTGTCTGCCACAATGGTTACCGGGCGCGAACACCGCATGACGGAAGTCTTCGCGCGCCTCGCGCCGGGAGCCACGCTGGAACAGGCCCGCGCCGAGCTGCACACTCGCTACGCGGCCATCGTCGCCGCGCATCCTGAGGTCTACAAGCCCGCGGACCGCTACCAAATCGCCGCGACGCGCATGCACCAACAGATCAACTCCCGCGCCAACACAATCCTGTGGGTGCTGTTTGCAGCTTCGGGATTGCTGTTTGTGATCGCGAGCTCGAATGTCGCCAACCTGGTGCTGGCGCGCACGGTGCGCCGCGAATCGGAACTGGCAGTGCGCTCCGCACTCGGGGCGAGCACCGCTGCCCTGCGGCGTTCATTGCTCGCTGAAAGTCTCGTCCTGTGCGGCAGCGGCGTGATCGCCGCGCTGCTGCTCGCGTGGCCCATGGTGATGGTTCTGGGGAAATATGCCGGGCGCTTCTCCCCACGCGCCGACGGCATCACGCTCGACTTCACCCTGGTCTGGTTCGGCATCATCCTCGCGTTCGCCGCCGCCGTGTTCCTTGCTTACATTCCCCGGCTCCCCGCCGGCAACGCACCGCTGGGTGCGGGTCTCACCAGCGGCGGAACGCGCGTGACCGGAGGCAGCAATCGGCGGCTGCGCATTTTTGCCGTCATGCAGATCTCCGCGTCGTTCCTCCTGCTCACCGGAGCGGCTGTGCTGTTGCACACGCTCTACACGCTGGAGCAGACGCGTCCGCCGTTTGACACGGGGCGCGTGCTGGCTGTGAACCTCCCGGTGATGTCCTACGGGAGAACTCCGCAACAGGTCCAGGACTTTTACCACGATGTGCAGCGGCGGGTCAGCGCCCTGCCGGGTGTGGCTCAGGCATCAACGGGCTTCAGTGTTCCGTGGCGCGACGAGCAGGGTCTGGGAATCAGCTTCGCGTTTGCTGCCCAGGGAGCGGCGGTCAAGAACGGAACGGATGACTGGCGCGCAAAGTTTCGCACCGTCTCGCCTGGATTCTTCGGAACGCTGGGCTTGCCGGTCATCGACGGCCGCGACTTCCGCGACACCGATAAGGAAGGTGCGGAGCGCGTGGTGATCATCAGTCAGAGCCTCGCGAATTCCCTGTTCCCAGGCCAGAATCCGTTGAATCGCGAACTGCGCTGGACCGATGGCGTGATGAAATTTATTGGCATCAGCGAGGAGCCGCGGCGCATTGTCGGCGTGGTGCCCGATCTGGATGACGAGAACATCATTCCGGAAAAACAAATGACCGTGTACCAGCCCAGCGACCAGGAGGGTTGGTCGGGGCGTCTCTTCGTGCGGACGCAGCAGGATCCCTACACGCTGGTTCCGGCCATCACCCGCACCATCCATGAAATTTCGGCAGAGGAGCCGGTGGAACGAGTCAGCACGCTGCAGGATGTTCGCGCGGAAGTGCTGACGCCGGACAAGCTGAACGCCGTAGTCTTCGGCGGATTCGCAGCGGTGGCTCTGCTGATCTCCGTAGTCGGCGTGGCCGGCGTGCTGGCGTTTTCCGTCAGCAGCCGCACGCGCGAATTCGGCATCCGGATGGCTCTCGGCGCGATGCCGCGGCACATTATGAACGATGTGCTGCTGCAGGGCCTGACCATTGCCGGCATTGGCGTGGGCGCCGGCATCTTCCTCGGGATTGTTTTCGCGCGGGGCGTAGGCCGGTTCGTGACCGATGTGCATATGCCCGGCATGCTGTCGTTTGTCGCGTCAGCTTTTGTGATTCTGGCTGCCGCGGTCATCGCGTCGGCGGTGCCGGCGGCGCGCGCTGCCAGAGTCAACGCTGTGGAAGCGCTGCGTTCGGAGTGAGTTGAGGGGGTTAAGCCGCTTTTGTCCCGCTCATGAAGTCCAGGGCGCGGATGAGATACGGCTTCATTTCCCGACGCGGCACCACCGCATCCAGGAAACCGTGCTGCAGCAGGAATTCCGACCGCTGGAAGCCCTCTGGCAGCTTCTGGCGGATGGTCTGCTCGATGACGCGGGGCCCGGCAAAGCCAATCAACGCGCCCGGCTCGGCAATATTCAGATCGCCCAGCATGGCAAAGCTGGCGGTCACGCCTCCGGTGGTCGGATCGGTCAGCACCGAGATAAACGGGACGCGTGCGTCGTCCAGCCGCGCCAGCCCCGAGGAAATCTTAGCCAGCTGCATCAGGCTCACAATGCCTTCCATCATGCGCGCGCCGCCCGACGAAGCTACCGTAATGAGAGGCTTGCGCTCGTCGTGCGCCCGGTCAATGGCGCGCGCGATGGTTTCACCCACCACTGCGCCCATGCTGCCGCCAATAAAGCTGTATTCCATTACGCTCAGGACCACGGGATGCGGCCCCAGCAGCCCCTGGGCGTTCAGGATCGCGTCCGCCAGGCCTGAATCCGCCCGTGCCTTGGTCAGCCGCGATTTATAGGGTTTCAGATCGGTAAACTGCAGTGGGTCGGTCGACTTCAGCCCGCCGTCCACCAGCTCGAACCCGGGTTCCAGCAGGCTCTCAATGCGGTCCCGCGCGCCAATGCGCCCATGCTTGCCGCATTTGGGGCATACTTGGAGGTTGGCGTCGAGGTCGGCCTTCCAGATGATCTGGCTGCACCCGTCGCACTTGATCCACAGGCCTTCCGTGCGTACCCGGTTCGCTCCCGACTCGATGTTGTTGTCTTCCCGTCTGAACCAGGACATGCAGACCCCCAAAAATTGAGCGCGGATGACGAACGCGCAACGGACCCCCAGGGCCCGTTCATCAGCTTATCCTGTCAGCGTCCATCCAGAAAGCCGCGTGAACCCAAGGTGGGGCTGGTCAACCCCGCGGCGGGCTAGTCAAACCCAGCCGGAGGATTAAAATGTCCGGAACCGGACGCTGTTGGGCTGCGTATCCTGAGTAGGGTTCGGAGGTGGAAATTATGTTTTGCAGCGCATGTGGTCAGCCCATCGATGGCTATCAGCCGTACTGTCCGCGTTGCGGCCGCCAGGTCACGCCCATTGCCACTGCCACCCCGCTGCCGTGGTTATGGACCCGCGTCCATCAGCACGTCCATACCCTCGGCATCCTCTGGATCGTCTACGCCGGCATCAGCCTGTTCATATGGATGATGATGGTTCCCTTTATGGCCGGCATGTTCCATCTGCACAACTTCCCGTTTGGGCACGGATTTGGCGGATTCACCTTCCCCTTTGAGCAAATGCCCTTCCTCATCCCCATCATCACGGCGGCTATCCTGGTCCGGTCTGTGTTGTGCATCGTTACCGGGATTGCCCTGCTCCGCCGCCGGTCGTGGGCGAGGCCACTGGCCATCGTCGCAGCCTTCCTCAGCATCATCAAGCTGCCCTTCGGCACTGCCCTGGCCATCTACACGCTTTGGGTGTTACTGCCGGGCGCATCCGGGCAGGAATACGAGCAAATGGCTACGAGCTAAAGAGCGGTCAGCTAAAGTCCGGTTAGCGATAACTGGTCAGCACAACGCCTTTTCTGCTGTCCGTCATATCGCTGACCGCACTACCGCTGACCGTCCCATCGCTGACCGCTTTAGCGCTGCGGTGCGCTCCGTCACATCCTCCGCTCGCCGGCGGTTCCGTACAATGACGGCATGGAATTCCCTGTTACCCGGCTGCGCCGTCTGCGGCGCTCGGAGCCCATGCGCGCCCTCGTGCGCGAGACCCATCTCGAACCCAGCGCGCTCATTCTGCCACTCTTTCTGTGCCCCGGCCAGGGTGTTCGCCGCGCCATCGGCTCCATGCCCGGAGTCTTCAACCTCTCCATCGACGAAGCCGTGAAGGAAGCGGAATCTGCCGCGGTGCTCGGCATCGGGGGCCTGCTGCTCTTTGGCCTGCCGGAAAACAAAGATGAAGAGGCCACCGGCGCCTGGGATGACGAAGGCGTTGTCCAGGCTGGCTTGCGCGCGCTGAAACAGTCGTCTGCCGCTACGAAGCTGTTGCTCATCGCCGACGTCTGCCTCTGCGAATTCACTTCACACGGCCACTGCGGCATCGTAAAAAAAGACGGCGACGACTACGAAATTGAGAACGACTCAACCCTCGCCCTGCTCGCCAAAACGGGTGTCTCGCTGGCCCGCGCCGGGGCGGACATCGTCGCGCCCAGCGACATGATGGACGGCCGCGTGGCTGCCATCCGCGATGCGCTCGACGAAGAAGGTTTCGACCAAACGCCGATCCTCTCCTACGCCGCGAAATTCGCCTCAGCCTTCTACGGCCCGTTCCGCGAAGCCGCCGACTCCGCGCCGCAGTTCGGCGACCGCCGCAGCTACCAGATGGACGGGGCGAACCTTCGCGAGGCGATGCGCGAAATCGATCTCGATCTCGGCGAAGGCGCAGACATGATCCTGATGAAGCCGGCCATGCCGTATCTCGATGTGATTCGCGCAGCCCGCGAGCGTTTTGAGGTTCCCATCGGTGCTTATCAGGTATCGGGCGAGTACTCCATGTTGCAGGCCGCCTTCGCGAAAGGCTGGCTCGAGCCGCAAAGGGCGATGCTGGAGTCGCTGCTGTCCATCCGCCGCGCCGGCGCGGGATTCATCGTGACGTATTTTGCGCAGGAAGCGGCGAAGGCTTTAGCTTAGGCCCGACCCGACTCGGCAAACAGTTCGTTAAGGCGCTCAGATTGCTTTATCGGTGGGGGCAGCCGGGCCAACAACAAGGCCTGCGCATTCCTTCTTTTAGTTCCGAGCACACCCTCTCGACATGCTGCTTTCGGGTCTCCGGCTTCTTGACGGAGATGACCCAGCAGATCCATTCATTGCGCGCGAGCGGGGTAATTTCCTCCCACTTTGTTCGTGCCACGGGGTCGGAAACAAGGGCTCTTCGCAAATCGATTGGTACAGTGTGGACCACGCCAGCGGAGAGCTTACGTGTCATGCATTGACTCTACACTCGACGCCTGGGCCGACCGCACGGCTAAAGCGCCAAGATCGCGCGATACCCGCCGGCGACTACCAGGAGAGTGCCGCCCGCGAATCCTAAGTCAAACCCCGCGCATCTCTCCTTCCGGCGCCTCCTGCGTACAATAAAGTGTTTGGGGTTCGCACTCGGACGCTGCCCCATCCGCCATTTCCCCCACACTTCTGAACGGAGTTTCCCTTGGCAGAAACCATTTATGACGTTGCGATTATTGGCGGCGGGCCCGCCGGCTACACCGCGGCCATCCGCGCCGGGCAGTACGGTCTCAAAGTCGCCCTCATCGAGAAGGCGGAGAAGCTGGGCGGCACCTGCCTCCACGTCGGCTGCATCCCGACCAAGTCCCTTCTTTTCAACGCCGAGGTCTATGACCACCTGAAGCACGCCAAGGAATATGGCATCGAGGGTCTGGGCGAGGGAACCCTGAACTGGCAGACGGTGCTCGACCGCAAGAATGCAATCGTCACCAAGCACGTCAAAGGACTCGACTTCCTGATGCGGAAGAACAAAGTCACCGTCGTTTCCGGCTGGGGCAAGCTCTCCGGTCCGGCGAAGGACGGCGTGCACACGGTGGCCGTCGAGACCGATAAGGGCGCGATGAGCCTCACGGCGAAGAACGTGATCCTCGCCACCGGCTCCGACGCCAAGATGCTCCCCGGTCTCACCGCCGACGACACCATCCTCACCAACATCGAGATCCTTTCGCTCAAGCAGATCCCGAAATCTCTGGCCATCATCGGCGCAGGCGCTGTCGGGGTCGAATTCGGCTCTATCTTCCGCAGCTTCAACTCTGAAATCACCATCATCGAGTTCCTGCCCCGCGTTGTGCCCAACGAGGACGAGGACGTGAGCAAGGAACTGGCGCGCACCTTCAAGAAACGCGGCATTGACATCAATGTCGGCGCGAAAGTCGAGAAAGTCGAGAAGACGAAGACCGGCGCCAAGGTAACGTTCACCGCCTCCGACGGCCAACAAGTGATCAAGGAAGCTGAAAAGGTTCTGGTGGCCGTGGGCCGCGCGCCGCGCACCGAAAACCTTGGCCTCGAGAAGACGCAGATCAAGCCCGAGCGCGGATTTATCAAAGTCGACGAGTGGATGCAGACCGATGAGCCCGGCGTCTACGCCATCGGCGACATCGTTGCCGGCCTGCCGCAGCTGGCCCACACTGGAGCCATGGCGGGTATGGTGGTCGCTGCCAAAATCGCTGGCAAGTACGCGCGCCCGGTCCGCCGCGAGCGCATTCCGGCCTGCACCTACACCGAGCCGCAAATCGGCAGCGTCGGACTCACCGAAGCCCAGGCTAAAGAAAAGGGCTACACCGTCAAGGTGGGCAAGTTCCCCTTCTCAGCGAACTCGAAAGCATCGATTGTCGGGTCGCACGAAGGCTTTATCAAAGTGGTTGCCGACGCCCAGTACGGAGAGCTTCTTGGCGTCCACATCATCGGCCCGCAGGCTACCGAGCTGATTGCAGAAGCTGTGACTGCGCTTGAACTGGAAGCCACGGTCGAAGAAATGATGTTCACCATTCACGCTCATCCCACGCTGTCGGAAGGGATGCTCGACGCCTTCGGCAGCGTGGAAGGCATGGCCATCAATATCTGAAGCGAGCCCGGTCTACACGGCCGGGCTTGCACTCATTCCCATGATCCTCAATCTCCTCCAGCTCGGCCGCGTTCCCTACGCCGAAGGCCTCGAGTTGCAGCGGCAACTGGTCGAGGCGCGCCACGCGGACCGCATCGGCAACACGCTTGTCCTGCTCGAGCATCCGCCCGTTCTCACCCTGGGCCGCAACGCGAGCCGCGCCCACATCCTCGCCAGCAACGAATTCCTGGCCGCACGCGGCGTCGAGGTCCACGAAATCAACCGTGGCGGCGACGTCACCTGGCACGGACCCGGCCAGCTGGTCGGCTATCCCATCTTCGATCTGCGCAGCTATACGCCGCGCCTCGGCGCTGTCGACTTCGTGCGCCGCATGGAGGAAGCCCTCATCCGCGCCTGCGGCGACTTCGGCGTTCCCACCACGCGTATTCCTGGGCGCACGGGGGTCTGGACCCTGGCCAGCGGCACGATTCTGGAGAAGAAAGTGGCCGCGATCGGCGTGCACATCGCGCGCGGCATCACCTCGCACGGATTCGCTCTCAACGTGAACCCCGATCTCCGCGACTTCGAGCTGATCGTCCCGTGCGGCATCGCCGACCGCGCGGTCACCAGCCTTGAGTTAGAGGCCGAGCAGGAATCCGATCCGCCGCCGACAATGGAGGCCGTCCGCAACGCCGTCGCCCGCCAGTTCGGCCGCGTCTTCTCGCTCCAGGTGCTGGCGACGGAGGCGCTGAGCGACCTTGTGCCCGAGCCCGAAACCATCCCAGCTGTCGCAGCGGATTTATAATCGATCTTTGCGCCGAACCCCTGGTTTGATTCCATCTGCGCACACTCACTGGCCCCAATCCGGAGACACGAATCCATGCCAACCGATGTACTGATGCCCCAGATGGGCGAGTCAATTTTCGAGGGCACCATCACGAAGTGGCTCAAGAAGCCGGGCGACACCGTGCAGCGCGACGAGCCGCTCTTCGAAATCTCCACCGACAAGGTTGACGCCGAGATCCCCTCGCCGGCTGCCGGCGTGCTCACGGAGATCAAGGTCGCCGAAGGCGCGACCGTCCAGGTGAACACCGTCGTCGCGACAATTGGGGACGCTGGGTCGGTCGCCGCCAGTGCGCCCGCCGCGAAAGCTGCACCGGCCAAAGCGGAACCGGCAAAAGCCGAACCTGCAAAAGCCGAACCTGCAAAGTCTGCGCCCGCTCCGGCAAAAGGCGAAGAGGTCAAACCCGCCGCAGCGCCAGTTCAGCCCGCCGCTCCTGCTGCTTCCGGACCCGGCCAGGACGTCGTCATGCCGCAGATGGGCGAATCCATCTTTGAAGGCACAATTACCAAGTGGCTCAAGAATGTCGGCGACACGGTCCAGCGCGACGAGCCGCTGTTTGAAATCTCCACCGACAAAGTGGACGCTGAAATCCCGTCGCCCGCTGCCGGCGTTCTCTCCGAAATCAAAATCCAGGCTGGGCAGACGGCTCAGATCAACACCGTCGTCGCTGTCATCGGCGGCGCTTCCGGAGCAGCCGCGCCCGCCCCAGCGCCTGTCGCCGCTGCGCCGAAGGCTGCGCCGGCCCCGGCCGCCTCCGCGCCTGAACCTGAGCCAGTCTTCGCGGATGCCGAGCACGTCCGCTCTTCGCCGCTGGTCCGCAAAATCGCGCGCGAGAACAATGTCAACCTCAGCGTGGTTGCAGGCACCGGCGCCGGCGGACGCGTCACCAAAGAAGACATCCTCGCCTATGTAGAAAAAGGCCCGGCCGCTGCACCAGCGCCAGCGCCATCACCCGCTGCCGCCCCGATCAAGCCTGCCGCATCAGCGCCAGCCGTCGCGCCCATTCCGGGCGACCTCGTCCCGCTCACCCGCATGCGCGCCATCATCGCGCAGCGCATGGTTGATTCCAAGCGCATCAGCCCGCACGTCCACACCGTTTTCAAGGTCGACTTCACGCGCATTGTCCGCCTCCGCGAAAAAGAGAAGAGCAAGTACGAGCAGCGGAACGGCGTCAAGCTCACCTACATGCCGTTTATCTCGCGCGCCGTCATCGCCACGTTGCGCAAAATGCCCATCGTCAACGCCTCCATGGAAGGCGATGCGATCCGCTACCACCAGAACATCAACCTCGGCATCGCCGTCTCGCTGGATTGGGGCCTTATTGTCCCAGTCATCAAGCAGGCGGAGGAGAAGAACTTCCTCGGCATCGCCCGCGCCATCGTCGATCTGGCGGAGCGCGCGCGCGGCAAGAAGCTGAAGCCCGATGAGGTCGCCTCCAGCACCTTTACCATCACCAACCCCGGCATCTTCGGCGAGCAGTTCGGCACGCCCATCATCAACCAGCCGGAGAGCGCCATCCTCGGCGTCGGCGGCCTCTTCAAGGAGCCGGCCGTGGTCACCGCCGAAGACGGCACCGACTCCGTTGCGATTCGTTCCTTCCTCCACCTCACGCTCGGCTTCGATCACCGCATCATCGACGGCGCCGATGCCGGAAAGTTCATGGCCGAGGTCAAGAAGTACCTGGAGAACTGGAACGAGGAAATCGGTTAGGACTGGCCGTCCAGGCGGACGCGCTTCGCGCTAATCAATCCGCCAAATAAATCAGCGCGGAGAGATCGACTCTCCGCGCTGATTTATTTGCGCAAAATTTAATGAGTAGCGATGTTTTTGCCGAAGTGGTACGCGATGCCGGCGGAATATCGGTCGGTCCATGTCCCTTTGGCCAGCAACCCATCGAACAGCTTCCAGTAGACCAGGTCGTCCTGCATCCGGATCGAGAAGTGCTTCGTTGCGTTCAGGTCGAAGCCGCCGCCGAATCCGTAGAAGCCTTCCCAATCAACCTTGCTGCCCGATGGCACCAGCTGGGCGATGATGGCGGTCGACACCGGGTCAGTGGGATGCGGCGTCACGCGCTGGCGAATGGTGCCGATGGAGGGATGGGCGAAGAACGTAACCCGGTGATAGTGCCGGATCATCAACTGCGGGCCGAGCGCGAAGGTTTCTGAGTAGGCGTGCAGCGGCACGACGAGCTGATAGTTAGGTGGAATCGCTCCTTCCAGAATGAGTCCTCCAATCTCCTGCGCCAGTTCCTGCTGCAGCGCGGGGGTGAGCACGCGCGGGGTCAACGAGTTATTGCCGGAGGCTTCGGAATAATCGAATCCGATCGCCATCCAGGGTTTCCAGTTGAAGCCCTCCTGGGTGTGGAAGCCACGCTGGGCGAGGTTGAGCCAGGGCGTTTCGAACCCGGCGAATCCGGCATAGGCGTCGTAGCGCGGGATCTCCGTTTGTTGGGCACACGCGGGCAGCGCGGGCAAAAGCAGCAGCAGGCCGAGAACAGCCCCGCTGAGGGTACGACCAACCAGCGACATAAACAGTCTCCGTGAAAAAAGTTGGCTTCGAGCGAGCCCAGCCAACAACAGCGGAGCACTGTTCATGGGTGGCCCTGGCCTGGGAAGCACGAGGTAGAAGACCGTACGCGTCTAGTAGTTGTCAAGAATCATGTGTGATGCGGGCCATGACCAGTAACGAGCTAGAGCAACGATTCGGCTTCCAGCACGCGCTCCACTGCTTCCTGTGGCGTGGCGCCTACCGCGGAGAGATGTCCCATCTTCCGCCCTTTGCGAGGCTGATGTTTTTCGTAGAGATGCACGCGCACGCCAGGAATCGCCAGCGCGCGATCGAAATGTGGCGCATGATCGAGCCACAAATCGCCCAGCAAATTTGCAATCGCTGCGGGTTGCACCACCGTCACGTCGCCCAACGGCAAATCGCACACCGCACGCACGAGTTGCTCAAACTGGCTGGTGACGCAGGCTCGCTCACTGGCGTGATAGCTGTTGTGCGGACGCGGCGCCAGTTCGTTCACCAGCAACTCGCCGTCGGTGGTGACAAACATCTCCACCGCCAGCAGGCCCTCCAGCGTGAACGAGTCGGCGATATCGCACGCCAGCTTTTGCGCGCGCGCTTCCAGCTCCGGCGAAACCAGCGAAGGAATTACGCTCCACGCCAAAATCTGCTGTTCATGATGGTTGGTGGCCGACGGAAAACTTTTCGTCTCTCCGCGCGGCGAGCGAGCCACCATCACAGAAATCTCGCGGTCCAGCTCAATTGCCTGCTCCACCACGCACGGCTGCTGGCCGAGCATTGCCCACGCTTCCGCGGGAGTCGTGCTGTCGCCGAATCCGATCTTCACCTGACTGCGTCCGTCATATCCGCCGGTCGCGCTCTTCACAAAGCAGCGCCCGCCCAACGAGTTCACCGCTTCGGCTAAATCCTGTTCAGAACGCGCAGCATGCCACGGCCCCAGCGGAAATCCCCGCTCGCGCAGCCACTCCTTTTGCCGGATGCGATTTTGAATCACGCGCAGCAGCTCGGCGGAAGGCCGCACCGGCGCATATTTGGCCGCCGCTTCCAGGCACTCGAGCGCCACCTGCTCGATCTCCAGGGTCACTACGTCGCATCCGCGCGCCAAATCGGCGGCGGCCCGCGCATCGTCCCAGTTGCCCTCAAAGCAGGCGTCCACCACAAATCGCGCCGGGCACGAGGGGTCGGGATCCATCACGTGAATGCGGTAGCCGAACGATCGAGCAGCCATGGCCACCATGCGCCCCAGCTGGCCGCCGCCCAGAATGCCGATGGTCGCGCCTGGAAGGATTGCCGTCATGCGGGCAATTCCTGAGCCAGCACCTCGTTGGTCCGCGCTGCGCGCCATGCGCGCAGCTGCTCGCGCAGCGCCGGATTTGTGGTCGCCAGAATTTCGATGGCCAGCAGCGCCGCATTCGCCGCGCCGGGCTTGCCGATGGCCAGCGTGCCGACCGGGACGCCCTTCGGCATCTGCACAATGGACAGCAGCGAATCCAGACCCTGCAGCATGGTCGCTGGAATCGGCACACCCAGCACCGGAACCAGCGTCTTCGCCGCCAGCATGCCCGGCAGATGTGCGGCTCCGCCCGCTCCCGCAATAATCACGCGCAGTCCGCGCGCCTCGGCCGTCTCGGCAAATTGGTAAAGCAGGTCCGGCGTGCGATGCGCGGAAACCACCTTCGCCTCATACGGCACGCCAAATTCGCGCAGAACCTCCACCGCGGCCGCGAGCGTCTCGTAGTCGCTCTTCGACCCCATCACCACAGCTACTTGGGGACTCGTTTTCACGAGGTCGATTATAGGGCTTGCGCCGCCTTCACCGCTTCCGCCAATAGTCGATCAGAAACTGCACCAGCGTCAGCACCGAGCCAAACGCGATCGCCACTCCACGCACATTCTGAAACCGCTCTTCATGCTGATTCACGCGCTCCTCGATCGCCCCGATTCTGCCGCTGTTCCCGTCGCCCACCAGCACCGCCATCTGGTTCTTCAGAACCGAGAGGTCGGCAAGAACCTGCGCTTCAAACTCACTCATAGAGACTCACTTCCGGAAAAATCAGGGCCCGGATCACTCACGAGCCCTGGCCTTAAACGTTCTTTACGCTGCGTCACAGCGGCACATTCACAAACACTGCGCTCGAAAACCGCGAGTAGTTCGGCGGCGTCGATCCGTCGAACATTCTGATGTAGTACTGCTCCGTCGCCGCCTGGCGCGGGATCGAAATGTTGGGCACCGGGGTGCGGAAAACCAGATCCGGCCCGGGTCCTGCACAGAATGACCAGTCGCGCTGTCGTATCTCGAAGCCCCCGCCGGTCGGCGCCGTCGCCCCGGCCACAATCTGAATGTTGCTGCCCGTCACCTGCGTTACCACCAGGGTGTTCAGGTTCTGGAGCGGCGGCGTGCTCTCTGGCTGCTGTGGCAGCCACGCATCCGCGGGAACCGCCGTCGAGGTTCGGATCGCCAGCTCGTCCGCCCAGTCATTCGCAAACGCGATGCGGTACTTCACCAGCGCCGGCGATGTGCCGGCCAGATCGATCTCCACCGTGCGCACCACCAGGTTGGCTGTAAGGCCCGCCGAAGCTGCGGTCACCGCCAGCATGTCTCCAGGCCAAACGTCGCCCTGCTGTCCGGGATTCCACGTCGTATATTCGCCGCTCCATGCAGCGGCACGGCTGGTCGCAATCGCCAGCATCGCGCTCGCGGCATTCTCGCAATCCGCAGAGCTGCGCGGAACCGGGCTGATTACGGAACCCATCCAGCACGCCGTTCCGGGCAGTGTGCCCCCCATGGTCTCCGACGCAATACTCGCCGGGCTGGCCATGCGGGCGACTGCGCGCCTGCTCGTGCGATAGCAAATCGCAATCTGCTCCCCTGCCTGCGGTGTACTGGCCGGATAAAATTTCAGCTTGCCGCTGCGTTCCACGGTGCAGTCCGCGCCCTGTGCCGGCGTGCCCAGCCGCCGCACGAAGGCGGTGCCGTTCACCGGCGTGCTCGTCACCCACACCGACCCCAGCTCTTCGATGCTCACGCTCCCGATGCTGCACTGCAGATACGCGGAATTGAGCGGTGTGTACAGGCACCACGGCGGCGGGTCCGGAAGGTTCCCGGCATAGAGCGTCACCGGCACACCCGCAATGCCGTTGGTGGTGTCCTGCACCTCCATCTGCACCGTCGCCGTCGCATTCACAAACGAGGCGCCAAATCTCTCCGTTCCGAAGTCGGTTCCCATCGCGTAGTACGCTTGCAAAAGACGCTGCGCCTCGTTCGCATAAAAACGTAACCGTAACGTGTACGTATGCCCAGCCACAGGCGTGAAGTTGCTGCCCGCCACCACTCCGTTGATCAGGGGAGCGATGATGGTGGCCCCGTTTTGCTGTGTCACCTCGAAACCCGCCGCGCAGTTGCCCAGCAGATTCGAATCGGCGCCATAGATGCCGTTCAGAATTCCCATCGTCTGCTGGCCAAACTGCACGCCGCCCACCTCAAGAATGAGCGACCCGCCCAGTTCGAGATTCGACAGTGCCGACAGAGTGACCGACCCGCAACTGCCGTTGCCCCCATAACAAGTCACGCCCGCGGCGGTCAGCGTCATCGCCGAGCTTGGATCGCAAACCGTCCAGAGCTGAGGATTGATCGCCGGCCCCTGAAATGAATCGGTCAGCGGCTTCTGCTTCGCAGCCGGCGGCATGAACGGCGCCTCCGTCAGATCGAACTGAACCGTGGCGCCGTCACCCTGGAAGAATTCTGTCACATACGCGCTGGGCTCCGTCTCGCCACAGACCGTCACATCGTTGGCCAGTGCCTTCACCATGGCCACGCTGAGATCGCTGACTGAAAGCGTGCCCTCGGCTTCATTCAGCACATGCGTGACATTGCCCACGGGAATCATGGTGAGGGTGCCGTTCATCAGGCGCCACGCATTGCGCGTCGCATTGGCCAGAGCGCCGGTGTTCTCCGCCCAGGTGCGGCCGGTCTCCATCTGAAAAATCGAAACTCCCCCCGTGGCAGCGTCGGTCGCCTGCGTGATGCCGGCAATTTGCAACCGTGCCAGCATCGTATCCAGCGCCTCCGACGCGGTTGCTCCGCAGGTCGCCCCACCTTGCGGTATCGGCTGGCGGCTCAGCAGAATGTCGTCGCTGATCGCCGACACTCGCGCCTGATACACCGCGCCCATACTTCCCTGGCCGGCCAGTTCCAGCGCCGCTTCCGTCGCGATGTATCCCGTGAACAGCAGATTGCCGCTGTCGTCAGCGACGATCACGCGCCCGTTGCGCGCCGGAATCGCAAACGCCTGCCCCGGGAACAACGTGAACGCACACGTCACCGGTTCGTTCAGGCGCCGCACGATCCGGAACGGACGCCCCGCCACGACCGACCGCGAGTAGTCCACCGGTCCTTTGCCGTCGTGATTGTCAATGGTGAGCTTCAAACCTGGGCCTCCTCGGCGTTACACCAGCGTGCTTTCGCTGGGCAGAAAGCTGCGGAAACAAACAACCGCCGCGCCGTCATTCGTATCGGTGACCGGCAGCGCGCGAAAAGATGCGCTCAGCGCGATGCGCTCCAGCGGCGCGGTCATCGCTGTCGCGCTCTCCGCCGAGCCCGCCGTCGATTGCAGCCGCGGGTAGTGAAAGAAAATGCGCTCGCCCTGCTGGCCTTCGATCAAAAAGAGTGCGGACCACTCCTGAAAGAAGCTGCCGCCTTCCCGATCGATGAACCCGCAAATGGGCTGCACGCACATGGCGCTGGACGGAACGCCCGCAATCAGCGGTTGCGCCAACACGAGTCCGCTTGTCGCGCCCGTCGCCAGCGAAGCCACCCGAGCCACGTTGAACGAGACGCGCCGGATGTAATCCGGATCGCTGTTGACGGCAGCCGCGCTCTGCACGCAGGCCGCAAACACGCCGCTGCCGACATATCCTGTTTGCCCCGCGTAGTCCACATCGACGGTCACCAGCGAACCCGCTGCAAATCCATCAGCATCGCTGGCCGCGAGCGACAGGAATGTCGCCGTCGATCCAGCCGCAAGTTTCACCGGCGCCACACCCTTGCTGCCCGAACCGTTTCCGGCGGCTCCTGTGGCGGGCACAATCAGGTTCATGTGCTCCGATCCCGCCGCCAGCGCCATGGAAAGCTTGCTCCACGCCTTGAAGCGGAACGACACCGTCGCGTCCACCGTCTCGCGTACCTGGAACTGTGTCGTCGCCGGGCTGCCCGTCACCATGCCGCCGAACTTGCTCGCCGATTTGCGCGCGAAGTTCTCAATCCAGCCCAAGTCGACCCATGGCGCGGGAGGCGCATCCGCCGCAAACTGTCCGTTCGCCGAAGGATCGAAAATCGTTGGTTGCTGATGCACCCGGTCCACCGGCGCAAAGTAACCGCGCACCCGCCGCCCAATTGCAGGCAGTGCGCGCAGAGGAGTAACTGCCGTTGTGCTCATAGCTCTGCCTGCTCCTGAAACGCGTAAACGGTGACCTTGACCGTGCGGTTCAGTCGGTCGCGTATCGTCACCGCGGGGCCGAACTCCGGCTCCGACCAGAACACCATCGTCTCCATCGCGGCCGCCGGCGTTTGCGTGTAGTTCATCTTTTGTGACGCATATGGATACAAAATCTTCAGCACCTCATAATCCATCTCCTCGAGCGCCCGCCCCCGGTCCAGGCCCGCGTTATTCTGCGTTCCCGCCGTCGCGTACTGGATCTCGCAGGTCATCTGCGTCAGAATGGCGGGCAGCTGTACATCGGCCGCCAGCGCCGTCCAGTTCAAAGCAAACGCGTCCAGCAACGGCTGGGCCATTGGGGCCTCAGCATCCTGCACAAAAATTCCGGGACGGCTCACCGCGCGCACCATCATCGTTCGCTCCGGATTCACCGTCGCCAGCCGGCTCCGCAGCGTTATGTAAAACGTGTCTTTTGCATTCTGCATAGGTCACTCACTCAGTTACAAATTGCGCGCCATGCGTCAGGATGGCGGCTACACCGGCCATTCGCCGCAGGCTTCCTGCAGCAGCAGCCGGTACAAATAGGCTTCGCCCTGCGTCTCCGACGAGGAGACTGCTTCGATCAGGTAAAGCTTGCCGGCCACCACCACGCCGCACGCCTGCGCGAACAGCGCCTGCGCGGACCTGGCCTGGATCTGCGACACCTGCGCTATTACGGCATCGGCCGAAACCAGAAGCTCGTATTTCGGAAGCTGCCCGTCCTGCATCGCCACCCGCGCTTTACGAAATACGACGGGCGACAACGGTAGCGACAGGAATCCCGGAGCGTTCAGCCCCAGTTGCCCTGCATCGCTGCTATCGCTCTGTAAGGGAGGCATCTGCAGGCAGGCGGTCGTCCCGCCATTCGCGCGCAGCAGGGCGGTAGCCGCGCACCGCGCTATGCCGCAGGAATTTTGCGTGCTCAAATCGGCCATGGCTCAGCCCATCCTCACGGCGACCCAGGGCTTCAGCATCGCCTGCACGGTCGGGTCCAGCAGCGCTCCCGAGAAATACTGGAGCTGCAGCGTGTCGATCTTTGACGACTTCACATTCAGCCCCGGCGTGGCCTGCGCGTTCTTCACAATCTGCGCGCACGCGCACTGCACGGCATTCGGCAGCGTCGCCAGCCCGGCCGTGTAAACCACTTCAACCTCGTTGTAGGGCAGGCCGAAGACGCTCAGCGGAAAAACCAGCTCTCCAGTCTCCGCCACAAAATCCACGGTCGTGGGGTCGATCGTGGTCCATGCACCAGGCAGCGAAAACGCCCACAGTACCGATTCCTGAAATGCATCGGCAGTTTCCCCGCGGCGCGGCCTGGCATAGCGTGCCTGGATCGAGACGAAAGGCAGCATCGCCGGAGCGACAGCGACGAGCGGCAGATAGCTCAGCCGCGCCGTCTGCGACCCCGCAACGATGCGCATCCGTTCCGTATACTGCGTCGGATTCAGGCTCACACGCCGGCAATAGCCGTCGATGAGCGACGACGCAGCGGTGATCCAGTCGCCGGTCACATCGCTGGGCAGCCCGTAAGTCTGGTATTCGGTTGGCTGCAGATAACAAGCCATAGGTTCTCCTCATCCATCGAAAAGAGGAAAAGCCGGCCCAGCCTCGTCCCCTGCGAGCGCGGTTTCTCGCTCGCAGGGGCTGGGGCTTACGCCGGCCCTTCCCGTCATGCTTCGCCGTTTCCAGCGCAGCGGTTCAGCCTACCGATCGACCAGCACCTGGGTGTGTGCGTAGCTCGCGCCCTTCACGACCGGTGCGCCGAACTTCACCACCACATGCTGCGCGGCCAGCGAGCCCGGAACGCCGAGCTGGAAGACGCGCGGGTTCGGATCGCTCAGCCAGTGGTACTCGATCAGGTCCTCGGTCACGATGTACACCGGCAGCACCGCATTGCCGCTGCCCGGCGTGCCGGTGTAAGCCAGCGACCAGTCCGGAATCAGCGGCAGCTCGCCCGCCTGCGTGGTCAGCATCTTCACCACGAAGCCGGCCGCGATCTCCCGCGTGCTCAGCACCACGTTGAACTCCGACTTCATCTCGCGATCGATCAGATCCAGCAGCACCGGGTTCGCGTAGATAGCAGTCGGCCGCACCGCGTAGCTGGTGTTCGCCACCATCTGCGCAATCGTCGACTTCAGCCCGTCGGTGATGCATCCGGTCGTACCGATGGTCGTGGTGTTCCCGCCAGCAGCAATCTGAGCGGCCGCGCCGAAGTACTGCATGGTGGTCGGCGTGCTCAGCGAAGTGTCGTTGCCGTTCCACAACGCCACATCGTGCGCCAGCATGACGCCATCGATGGTGTCGACCAGGTCCTTGGCCTGCAGATAGGCAAACTGCTTCTGCTGCGCGCCCAGTTCCATGTCGAACAGGTTGTAGTTCAGCTGCGCCACAATGGCCTTCAGCGGAACGCTGCGCTCCACGCGGGCGGGCGTGACGACCGGCGCAATAATGTTGCGCGGATCGACGAAGCCCGCCGTCGACGGATTCGGAATTGCCGTCTGCTCGAAGTAACGCGACGGATGGCCGGTGGCCGGAACCTGCTTGATCCGCTGGCCGAAGAGGTTGCGTCTGCGGACGATGTCCACAATCTCGGTCTGGTAAAGAGGAACTTCAATCGCGCCTGGCCCAATGTAATCGGCTGCTGCGTGGATATCCTGGAAATTCGCTGTCATGGCTTCCTTTCGTTCGAGAAAACTTGTTGCCCAAAATCAAAAAGCCGGCGCTCGGCCGGCTTCACCTGCGGACCCCTTCGCCGATTAGCCGACCACGCCCGCGCGCAGCAGCTGCGCCTTCACCGCGATTCGTTGCTCGAGGCTCAGCCCGCTCAGCGCCGCATCCAGTGCGCCCGCTTCCACGGTTTCCAGCGTGCTGATGCCCTGCTTCGCCAGGAGCTGCGCCGTGGCGGCAGGAACGGTTTTCCGCGCCGACCTGGCCTGCGCCTCAATCCGTGATTCACCGCGAGTCTCAACCTGCGCTTCCATCTGCGCGCGCATCTCGGCAATTTGCTGCTCGGCGGCTTCCAGTTTTTTCTGGAGTTCGCTCTCGCGGCTCGCATCGACGGTGGCGACCATCTTCTGCACCTCGCCCGTCCGCGCGCTCTCGCGCTCTTCGAGCTGCGTCACGGTCCGCTCAAAAAGCGATGCTGCGGCCTCCATGCGTTCGGCCATCCGTTCCAGGTTCTCGCTCATCGCGTTCGTATCCCCGCCTGTCCGCAGGTCGCCCGTTTGTGATTCCATGTTGTGTCCTTTCCTTTCTCGTTCATCCGGAAAGCCGCACCCGCTCCATCCCGGAAATTTCTGTGCGTGCGCGCCGCCGCCGCCGGCTCCGGGTTTGCAGAGCGTGCGGCGAAGGTCCGGCACCGTGCCGCACCCAGCGCAAACGATGTGTCGCGATACGCTGCCTTGTCGCGCAGCAGAATCGCCGCCCCCGTGAACGTGGCCCGCGTCAGCGTCCACACCTCCGCGCGCATGTCTTCCACGTGCGCATCGGCCAGCTCCCAGCTCATCCCCATCGCGCCGGACGCACATTGCTGCATCTGCCGCTCCACTTCGGGGAAGTCCTTCGAGTACAAATAGCCGGCCACCCGCAGCCGCGTTCCTTCCACGTCGGCCTGGGTGATAATCCCGCACTTACGCCGCGCATCGTGCCCATCCCACGACGGCGCATAGTCCACCGCCATGCCCAGCAGGGAAGGCAGCGCCTCCAGCGCCGCGGCTCGCGTCAGAATCACGCGATGCCCACGCGCTCCTGACGGCGGCTTCGTGCTCGGCTCGTCCACCAGGGTCAGCACGCCGGTAAAGGGCGCGCGATTCGGATGGCTTGCCACGTCCGGCAGCATCACTGCCATGGCTTCCAGTTTCATTCGCTCTCCCGTCATCCTTCCGTTTCCTCGTTGCTCAGCGTGACGTTGCCGTTCACCTCCTTCGCGGTTTCCTGCGCAGCCTGCTCCGGCAGCGGACCCAGCCCGCGCATGGCGCGCACCTCGTTCACCGTCAGCACGCCGGCAGCCAGCAGCGCGGTCTGCATCTGCACCTCCTCCATCTCATCCGTTGCGTCCAGATCGTTAAAAACGAATTCGAATTCCGGCCACCCCAGCCGCTTCGCAAACAAATCGCGCGACAGATGCTCGGCGATCAGCCGCGCCAGCGGAACGATGGCGCTGTGAAACGCCTCATCCAGCAGCGAGTCCGCCGTCGAGCGGTTCACATCCTGCTCCAGACCCAGCAGCATGGGCGGCAGCGAGAACGCATTTGCGACCATCCGGATCAGGAATTCCTGCCAGCTCAGCCGCAGATCCGCATCCGTGCCCGCGGCAAAGCGCAGCACTTCAGGCTTCTGCTCGGTGCTCAGCAGCGGCACGCGCCCGGTGCCTTCAATCTCGTCCTGCCACCAGCGGATCAGCCGCTCGTGCTGCACCGGCGTGGTCTCGTTCAGCCACAGCGCGTACTGCACCACCGCATTGCTGGCCAGCTTGCCCGCGAACCGGTGCGCGCTCAGAAACGAATTCACCGTATCGAACGCCACTTCCAGCGGACCCAGCCCAAACGGCGTAAAGCTGCGCGGATTCATGCGCACGTAGATCAGCTGGTTGTCGTTGAGCGGAATCACCGCGTCCGCTCCCATCCGGCCCGTCGCCTGCGCAAACCGCACGGATTCCGCGCTGCCGTCCCAGCTGGGATCGATGCGGATGGTCGCGCCATCCACCGGCCACAGCTCGAAGGGCCTGGCCGCATCGCCGGTCAGCTCCATCTCAATCGCTCCAAAGCCCCCCACCAGCGCGTCTTCAATCGCCTGCTCGATCAGCGTCCGAAACGAATCAGACGCGTTTGGGAACTCCAGCGAATGCCGCAGAATCTTTGCCCGCTTCGCCGCGAACGCCACCTTTTCCGGATCGTGATCGCGCTTCAGCCGTACCTGCCAGTCCATCGCGGCCACGCGATCTTTGATCAGGTTGATGGCGCGCCGCACCACCGGCGTCTCCGCAAACTTGCGCAGATTCGCCGGCGTCGGCTTGGGCAGCGCCCGCGACGGAAACGCATACGGCGACAGCACCGACGGCAACGCCAGCGTCTTTCGCTCCACCGTCTCTCCCTTTCGCCCGCCCCCCAGCAGCGCCAGCGCCTGCCTTCCCAGCCCCTCGATCCAATGCTCTTTTGTCTTCACGTCGTCCTGGCTCCTTCTCTCAATCCAAATAGAAAAGGCATGGCGCAATGCCATGCCTTCCAACTCCCAATCCCTGACTAACCGCCCTAAACCCGTAACTCCCGCCGCGCCGTATCCGCCACGCGTTCCAAATCATTCACCGTCAGCACCCGAATCTGCTGCGCCTCCATCGTCTCCACGCCGAATCGGTACTGCGCCGCGGCATCCGCATCGGTTGGTAACTCGCCGTTGCTGTTGCGTAACGGCTCCACGATGGCCGTCAGCTCCAGTTCCGCATTCTCCACGCGGCTCATCCCTGTTCGTAAAGCCGGCGCGCTGAAGGCCAGCACCTTGGCCAGCTCTACATCCCCCTCGAGCGATACCGCGTGAAACATCCGGATCACTCCGTTTGGCTTATACCCGCAGTCGATCTTCAGCGTATCGCCCGGCCGCGTGTAATCCGCCGCCGCAATGCGCTTCCGCATCAGTTCCCACACATGCGCATGCTCAAACTGCGTCCGCATCTGGCGGACAATCGCCTGCCGCCCGCTCAGCGCCTGCCGCATCTTCTCCCTGCGCGGCTCCACATACAGCCGCATCAGCTGGTCCATCTCCGCCGCCCTGTTCTCCGCCAGACAGGCCTTCGGCTGCGTCATTTGTAACTGATGCGAGAACGAATCCTCGATCGCCTTCATCAGCGGCCCGGAATCTTCCCTGAGCCGCCGCTGCATCTCAGCTTCCGTCGCCTCCAGCATGGCCACATCGGCGTCCGGATCCACGCAGCGCACCCGCCCCCAGTCCTTCGTGAAGCGCAGCTCGGCCGTCTCGGGATGCCCGGCATCCCGCAGCAGCACACCGATGTTCACGAATTCGTCCTTCACCGGATCCGGCACATACCGCACGAGAAAGAACTCAAATTGTTGCCGATCACTCACTCGAAAAACTCCATCCCTCGCCAGCTTCCCCCCACCGCCTACATGACCCTTCCAGGCAGAGTATCGTCCCACCGCAGCCCCGTGTGTACACCCGCCCCGCTTTTTCCCTGCACTCCATCCCACTTTGGAAACGGCGCCCGCGACGATTCCCTAAACGCCAATATCAATTCCCGCACCCGCGTCCGCCGCTCGATCAGCCTCTCTACCAACTGCTCGATCGTTGCCACGTCGCCCCCATACCACTCCGGCGGGATCGTCTCCGCAATCTTCCACGCCTCCTGCGCCTCGAATTCCTCAATGCGCGTCAGCCACGGCTCGAAGCTCTCCCAGCCGGTCACATCGCGATACACCACATTCCGCGCATACACGCCGCGCAGCGGAGCATCGACAAACCGCCACTCCCCCGCATTAAAGCAAAAACCCTGATCGATCAGCGTGGCCTGGTACCGCTTCTCTCGGGCCTTGCGATGAAACAGCGCCTGCCGCCCGTTCGCATTGCAGGTCCACTTGTCCAGCGCCAGCGCCCCGGCAAACTCCTGCAGATTCCGGACCTCCGTCAATTGTTCCTCGGGCAAATAATCCGCCACATGCCCCGGCATCAGGCCGCCCACCAGCTGCGATCCAAACTGCAAGCCAGCCGCGCACCGTTCCCGCCGCTCGCCCAGGTCCATCTCCAATTCGGCGGTGCGCTCAATCAGCCATGGCGTCACTTCCAGTACATCGCATGGGGGCACGGTCAGCCCAATGCGACCCGCCAGCCGCGTCGCGAGCAGCTCGTTGGGCAGCACACGCAAATGCTGGGGATTGTTCTGGAACTTCACCACCCAGGCATTCCCGTCCGCCCCCAACATCAGATGGCTCTGCGCGCCGCCCCGCATCTTCCTGATCTGCTGTACTGCCTGAATCGCCAAGTTTTCTCCGAATGGCCCATCGTAGTGCTTTTTCCCGTTTGCCGTATCGCGTCGGCCTCAACGCAATCAGTGAATCCCCACCGGCCCGCGCTTCCCGGTCATCAGTTTGTCGCGCGCCTCCAGAGCAATCGCCATGGCCAGCACCAGATCGTCGTGCTCGCCGGGCTGCGCCTCCGTGCGCCCGTTCGTCAGACGCACAAACGTGCGGCATTCCCGCAACAGTCGCATGCTGGCGAACTTCCTCGGCTCCTGCACCAGCACCGATCCCAATTCCGACAGCATCCTGTTGCGCGATATCGAAGTTGTCAGGAATCCCGGATCCCTATTCTCCGTGTAGATGTTCCTGTACTGGCAAACCGTATCCAGATGGGCCAGCACCGCTGCTCCGTGATTGTTGCGTTCCACCACCACCATTGCTCCGGCGTATTCCCGCCCCAGCCTGGCCGCCTCCGTCGCCGTTTCCAGCGGCGTCAAATGCGACCTCAATTCCGCGCACTGCATGCCGGAGTAAAAATCGATCACCTGCATCGCCGTAAAGTCGCCCTCCGTTCCCCCTCCCGAAGGATCCACCGCCACCAGATAGGTATGCCCCGTCTGCGGCGGCAGCCATACCTGCAGATCGCCGCGCATCCGCTGCTCCATCGGCTCCGGCGCCTCAGCCAGACGCCCATCGATCGCGCTGGTCTCGAAGAAGCAGTCCCCGCTCGCCAGAAAGCACGCTTCCGCGTCTTCGGCATATTCCTGCTTCGCCAATCCGCGGAAGTTCTCCTGAATCCGCCGCCGGTAGCCAATCTGTTCCCGGCTCAGCCCGTGCTCCTGCATCAGGTGCTGTTCCATTTCCGTCATTTCGTCTACGGCCACTGCTTCGCCCACGTACGCCTCCTCCATCCACCACGGAAAGAAGTGTTGCTTCGTGTTGGTCTTCCCGGCGTCATGCCATTCCTTCCAGAAGCATCCAGCCGCGCCCATCGGCGTGGACTCCATCGCCAGTACGCCCTCCGGCGACAGCGTCGCCATCAGCCCATACAGCGTCTCCGCTGCATCGCCAGGCCAGCGCGCCAGCTCGGTGCAGTGCAGATTCGTGATGGTCAGCCCACGTCCTGCATTCCGGTTTCCCGCCGTATCCACCAGGTATTCGCTGTCCAGCTCCGGAATTACGATTCCTCGCCTGCTCACCTTCGCCTTCTTCAGCGCTCCCTCGCGCAGCACCTTCGGCAGCTGTCCCAGAAAGCGCTGGACAATCCGAAATATCTGCTCCGCCGCCTGCTGCGTGTGCGCAACCTGCACCGTCACTGTTCCCGGATGCGTGATCGTCTTCAGAAAAAACTGTCCCGCAATCCACGTGGTCACCCCCATTTGTCGCGCCTTCAGAACAATGTTTCTATGCTTCCCCTGCGCCTCGTGCGCGTATGCCCGCTGCGCGCGGTTGGCGGTGAGTTTGGCAGACTTCCCCGTCCGGTCTCTGATCCTGAGAGCCTCTTCCGTCAATGCCAGCGCCATTTCCGCGCTTTCATCCATCTTCTTGCCCAGACGGGTGAGGCTATCCTTATCGCCGTTCCCCCAGTCGAACTCCATGACCAGCGCTCACTGGTTCATCGTGTATTCCATGGTCAGCTGCGCCGATCCCGGAGTCGTGCTGCAACCCACGCCCGCCGTCTGCACCCCCATGGAGAGGTTGTGTCCCGCAGCCACGGACACGCTGGTGACCGCGTTGCGATAGCTATAGGTCCCGGAGGCCAGCGTTACCGTCTTCAGCCACGCAGCCGCCGTGCTGTCGTAAATGCCGATCACCGGCCACGTCGAGCACCCCGCCGGCGCCGTGCCCACCGCAATGTCCAGCCGCGTCATCGCAATCGCTGCGCTCGGCGACCAGATCGCTCCGAGGGAGTTGTTCGTCGACGTCCCAAACGCCCCAGCGAAGTTGCCGTACCACGTGAAGCGCCACGACTGCAGGCAATTTGCCGTCCCGTTCGCCGCAATGCCCCCGGCGTAGGTCCCCGCGGGGCATTGCGCGGGCGTGGCCGCCAAAGCCGTCGCGGTGGTCGCGTTGCCGGAGAACGTTGCGGCCGCGGTGCCCGCCACGTACCAGTTGTAGTCAGGCCCGCACACCAGGGTTTGCGTCGAAGGCGACGACAACACAAGCGTCGCTGCGCCCGCTCCCTGGCTATAGATCAGCTGCGAACCCGACGTCGTCAGCGTTACCGCATTCGACGACGTGTCGGACTTGATGATCGTGAACTCCAGCCCGGTCGGCATCGCCTTGTCGGGCAGCGTCGTGTAGCAACTCGGCAGCGTGATGGTCTGCGGCCCGCTCGCCGCATTGGCAATCACATTCTTGTTCGCCGCCGTCAGCGTCAGCGTCGACGCCGTGTTGATGACCGTGCTCAGCGCAATTCCGCCGTTCGTCCGGATCGTCCCCTGATACGTTACATTGAAGAACGGATTCACGCCCGAAAAGTGCGCCTGCAATGCGTCGCCCTGGTACCCGGTGTAGAGTTGCGCCGCATACGCCGCATCGCTGGCCGCTGCCGCAAGCGGTGTGGCCCACACCCGCGGCACTGCTCCGCTGGGATCGTTGATGTTTGCCCCGCCGCTCGAAAATCCCGTCGTCACCGCCGGTTCCAGCGCCTGATAGTAATTGCCGCAACCGGTCAAATGATGCACGCTCGAGTAACTCGGCGGATTGCCCGAGGTTCCGGCATAAGTGATCCAGTTCACCCCGCCCGCCATCTCCAGACAATCCACATCGGCGATCAGCAGATTACTGCTCACGCTGGAAGCGACCCAGGCCAAATTCGCATTCGGGAAGCTGGTCACGTCCGGCCACTGAACGTGTCCGCCATGAATTGCCACACCGTCCGCGCCAACATAGAACCCGGCCACCGCCGGGCTGTCCACATAGGTGTCGGTCCACACGCTGCCCGCGCCGCCCGTGTCGTAAATCACGTAGCTGGTCGCATACGACGCGTTCGCCGCGGAACCGCTGCTCGCATTGTTCGAGCACGGCCCCGTCGTGCAGGTGTAGGGATATCCGAAGCCATGGATCAGGTATCCCGTGTTGCCCGTTCCTTCGTTATAGACAGCCGCCGTCTGCGCATTGCGCACCACGATGTCGTCCAGGTGGCTGTCCATCGCCGTCTTCTCAAGATGGATGCCAAATGCCGGACGATTCGCCGGAGTGAACGCCGCGCTCGAGTAGCTCACCGTCGTATTGCGCAGCAGGAAACTGGCCTGGTGCCCGCTTGTCGTCGTCTCCTCGCCCAGCAGAATACCTTCCCCCGTTGTGTCGTTCACCGACACATTGTCAATCAGCAATCCCCGGAACCACTGCAGTTCGAACCCGTGCGTTGCATTGGCGCTCACCATCAGGTTCAGATCGCGGAAGGTGCATCCCTGCGCCTGCGCAGCATTGCCCAGAAAGATCACATCGCCGCCCAGCGAACCCGGCACCGTCAGCGTCGTCGCAATTTGCGGACTATCCGCATTCATGGTCGTGCCGCCCGATCCGATCAGGCTCACGCACGCGCCATTCGCTGGCTCGGTCAGCGTCGCCGCCACCGGATAAGATCCTGGCCCCAGCCGGATCGTCTGATCCTGTCCGCTCGCAATCGCCCGGCTCACTGTGGCGTTCCACGCCGCGTTCAGCGTCGTGTAAGTCACGCCGTCTACCGTCACTTCGCCGTTGATGCTGGCTCCCGTTACTGCCCCCTGCGCAATGATCGCGCCGGACACAGTCTGGTTCCCGTTGATGTTCCACGTTCCACCGGCGCCATTGCCGTTTGTGTTGGTGTAGCCGAAGTAATCCGACGTCGCGCTCTGGCCAGGATTCACAATCCGCTGAACCGTTCCGCAATTTACCGAAACTACGCATGGCATCCCAATGGCGCTCAGGTAAGTTCCGGTGTTCATCCGCATTCCGAATTGCCATGGACCGAGCACATCGTAGGCAGCCACTGGCAACTGCCATGCGCCGCCGTAGCCGTTGTAACTATTGGCCGCGGCGTTGTTATCAATGCTGACCCCCGTATCCTGACCCTCGACACGGCCCAGCATATTGATGAAGAGATTCGCCCCCCCGGTATGGGGCAGCCAGGACGAAGTATTCAGGTGCCCAATCGAAATCCTCTGGTACGGGTATTGCTCTTCCTCTACCGTGTCATTCGTTCCCCATGCAATGTTGTTGGGCGCCAACCCGAATTTGTTATCCGTCGTATCGTTGTTCGCTCCTGCAACGGTGTAGACTTCCGCTCCCGGCCAAAGCGTGAATGTTTTGTTCGAATACCTGCTCCAGTCCGAGTCCGTCGCTGCCCCCGCTTTCGCGGTCCACAGGATCACGTTGGTTCCATCAACCGATCCGGCAACTGGCCAGACAAAGCGAATCGGATGCGTCGTCGTTCCGCCGCTTTCACCATTACTCCATGAGCTGCCCGATAGAAAATCGCTGCCATTCATCTCAGCGGACCGCCCGCACATCCCGCCCTGGAAATACATTCCGCCGATCGGGTGCGACTTGTCGAAGCTTGCCGTGAATCCTCCGCCTTGCACTGCAGTGATCAGCACCGTCTCGAAGTTGCCGTGCGTCCCTCCACCGGACCCCGTAAAGTCCTGATCCGCCACACAAGCCAACCCAATAGTCAGCGTGCCAGAAAGAATATTGACGGTGACCGTCTCCACACCAGGAGTCAGGCTGCCCCTGGGAACGGTCACCGCTGACGTGAGACATCCCCACGCGCTGGACGTTGGCACGGTCGTCGCAGACGTCAGGGTCGTGGCATAGTCATAAGCACTGTTGCAGTTGATGGGCTGTACGTTGTCGGTCAGCGCGCTGGCTGTGTAGGTCGCGCCCCCGCCTGCTGTGTCGATCAACCACCGGTGTTCACCCTGCGTGCCACCCGCGGCTGTAGGAGTAATCGTTATGGCTTGCGCACCGGCTGCCGGCGTTCCATTTGCGTATCCCTGATAGACATTGACCGTCTCGCTGTTTGTGTTAGACCAGAATTCCTGTCCTTCATCATAGGGGTGTAGCGCTCCCGCCGGGCCGTAAAGCGATGTCAGTTCCCCGATACAATCCCCCGGCGCGAGGCAATTCACCGTGTTGCGCACCCCGCCCCCCGCCTCGGCGGTGTTCTTTTCGGTTACCCACGATTCTGAAAAAACCTGGCTCTGGTAGGGGAAGTCGTACAACTGGCTCAACACCCCGCCCTGCGGGTGAGTCACGACGCTGAGATTCCCAATAAAATTGGAGCCCGGACCATAGGCGGCCGGAGGTAATCCTGTGTAATCAACTTTGAGTTGTTGGCCCGCGAAAAACCCGTAATTCGTCGACGGTTTGAAAGAGCTGTAATTTGAGGTGTTATAGGGGTCGACAATCGTGATGAAATTCTCGCCGCCACGCTGGTCCGTCAGCATCACCGGCGTCGTTTGAGAGCTCTGCTGCGCCCCGCTCATTTGAATATTGAAACGCGACCAGGCAGGAATATCCGCCAGAGCATACGCTGCCGGCGCCGTCACCGAGCAGGCATAAGGCATAGCAGCGCACTCGGCCACCGACATCCCAATACCGTTGTTGCTGCCTGCGCTTGATTGCCATTGATCCGCGTACAGCCACCCTTCCATTTGCCGGGCATAAAAATTTGGTACCGTCAGCGGCCCGCTGAGCGCTCCGCCCGACAGCGGCAGGCTCTGTGCCGAAAGCTGATCCGCATAATGCTTGGTGGCCGCCTGAGCCGGCGACATTGGATCGCTGTTCAACGTAAGCGGGCCTGAAAGCGTTCCTCCCGCCAGCGGCAGATAATTGCTGCTCACAGCGCTGATGGCGCCCTGCACATATGCCGCCGTCACCGATTGCACCGCGACCGTCGAGGGCTCCAGTTCCGCGCGCACCGTCGCAATTGCCGCCGTCGCCGATGCCGGAACCACCCAATATTCCCGGGATACCGTCCCATCGCTCAGGTGGTACACCGCCGTGTAGTAGCTCCCTCCCGGCAGAGCACCTGCATTCGGCATCAGGTTTACGCTCACGAATCCATTCGCGCCGATCGCCGTGCTCAGGCTTCCCGCCGCCACCGCCTGGTTCCCGGGCGTAGTGAAAGCCGGCCAGCTCAACAGCAGCGTCCCGCTCGCCGGCGTTCCATCCGCGCGGTAAACCGTGCCCTGCACCGTCGTCGTGCCCATTTGCGCAATCGCCCCCATGGGGAGCAGCGCTACCGCCGTCGCTATCATCCCCAGCGCGGCCCACCACACACGCACAAGGGGGCGAGGCCGCTTCTCGCAGCTTCTTTTCTGCATAATCCTCATTCCTGGAATCGCGTTGATCTCGGGTTCAGGGGCCGCTCTCAGGCCCGCCTACGGGCGGCATCATTTGCTCCTGCTCTGCCCGGCACCCATCCAAAATGTGCAATAAAAAAAGGACACCGCATGGTGTCCCTTTTCTTTTTTTCACTCTATAAGTTCAGAATATCAGTTGGAGAATCTAATCAAGCCAACTTTGTTTGCCTTTTCTGGTTTGCAACCCTTTTGTTTTGTTGGCTTGTTACTTCGGTTTTATGCCTCCCCTCTTGACAGATTTTCAAGTTCCGCGTCCAGCAGCCCATATTCAAGAAATATCCGCGTCAGCTTGTCCAGTCCCTCGCCGTACATTCTCGAGACCGAACGCTGACTGTCTCCGGTGATATTCGCCGTCTCCAGCATCGTGTAATCCTCCAGCGCCACGTGCCCAATCACCGCCTGCGTCGGCCGATCCAGTTGCTTCAGGCATTTCTCAATGTCGAAAACGAAAATCACCAGATCCTCGAAGCTCTTCATCCGGTAACTCGACACTCGGCCGCGAAACACCGTGTTGCCCAGCACGCAGGGCGTCCGCCCCAGTTCCATTGAGACGCTGAGATATCGCCGCAGCAGCGCCACAGAGTGTTTGCGATAAAACACGAGTCCACCGAGCGGCCTGGCCCGGCATTGCGGCATCGCCTGTTCAGCAACTGCCAGCGCCGTCATCAGCACGCAGGGCATCACGCGCGCCGCGCTCATGCTGCACCTCCCTTGCACGGGGACCTGGTGCCCGGCGCGCTCGCACATGCGGCTCCCGCACCGTGCTCCGCGCAGGTATGCCGTTTCCGGCGTCCGTACCGCCGCCCCGGCCTTCCCGGCGGCAGCGCCTGCATGCGCGCCGCACATCCGGCACAATAAACACCCACCGATTCCTGGGCGCGAAACCATAGACTGCCGCACCCCTCACACACCTTCAGAAAAACACGCAAGTACATCATGGCTTCTCCAGTAAAAGCGTTGCCCGGAGTCTTATGCTCCGGGCAACGCTGGGGGAGGGAAGGCTTCGCCGCTTTTCGAATTGCGCGGCTTCCACCTTATGGATTTGTCGAAGGAGAGAACGCAGACAAGTCATCAATCATCTTTCAAAGGAAAAATGCCACCGACAGATTCTTCCTGCGCAGGTACCTATTGGCTCCGCAATGACTATGCGCAAAGTTGTATGTCGTTCTGGCGAAAGTAGTCCGACACTAATCTTGCCGACGCAGTGGGTCAATCCTTGTGCGGTGCTTTCGCGTGCAGTTACAAAGCTGAGTACTGAAGTGCCTTGCGTTTCCTCAGGAACTTGCAAAATCTCAATTCTTTCTGCAAACCCTGAGGTAATGGGTGATTAGCTCTGTGAAAACTTTCAGCCGATGAAATTCCTCGAGCTACACGAACGCCTGCGCCTTGAGACCTGGCGTCGCATCGACCTCGGAGCTCAAAGCAGCGCGCTCCTTGCGCGCCAGACCGGCCTTACCCAGGCCCACATCTCCAACTTCCTCCACCGCCGGCGGCGACTCAGTCTCCCCGCCCTCGACCGCATCCTCTTGGCTCAGGCCCTCAGCGTTGAGGACCTCGCCGTCTCCCGCCACTCCGATTTCCCCTCCCCCGAAGGGAATCCCCGGGAAACTATGGACATCGTCCCGATCGTCTCTCAAACCATCGCCATGACCGCCCCCGTCATTAAGGCCAAGTCCGCCGCAGACAGCATCTACCTGCCCACCGGATGGCTCTCCTCCTTCCCGGCGCGCCGCGCCGTCAGCCGCCGCAGCTGGGTCCGCTTCGTCGCCGTGCGCGTCAGCGCAGCCCAGGCTCTCTCCATGGACCCTGTCCTGCGCATCGGCTCCCTCGTCATCCTCGATCGCCATTACAACTCCCTCGCCGTCTGGAAGCCGCCCCACCCCAACCTGTATGGCGTTCGCGTCGGCTCGCAGATGGCCTTTCGCTACGTCTCGTTTGAAGCCAGCTCCCTCGTACTCCGCCCCCGTGCGCTCGACTACCCCATCGAGATCATTGAGCTCACCGATCAGGAGACGCCCTCCGATTTGCTCATCGGGCGCGTTTGCCTCTGCGTGACGGAAGTGTGACGCCCACCGCGTCATACTTCTGTTGCCCTCGTCTCCGCTTTGATAGCATCGCGGAGAGAGGTTTTTATGGATCAGGTCCCCTCCTCAGGCAACGGCGCTCGCCGCAATGAGGACATCGCGCTCGACCTTCTGAAGTTTGTCGCTGCCAGCGCCGGCGTGGGTCGCTCTACCGCTCCCTCCACCGGCTTCGTCGCTTCCGGCGCGCATAAACCAGACGATCAGGTCACCCAGCTCCTTGAGCTTTATTCCCGCTGCCTGCGCGTCGTCGAAGGGAAACCGGCCTAACGCCCCTGCAAAAATCCTTGTCCAGTTCGTCTCATCCCGGCGTTCTCGTCTGCGGTGCCGGCGCCTTTGGCCGCAACCATCTCCGTGTCTATCAGGCACTCGAGGAGGAAGGCGCACCCGTCTCCGGGTCTGTCCGTCTCGCCGCAATCGTCGAGCCCGATCCAGCTCGCGCCGCTGCGGCTGCCGCCGAATCTTCCGTCCCCGTCTACTCTTCGCTCGCGGAGTGTCTCACCGCCCGTCAGCGCGGAGACATCGCTTTCGACGCTGCCTCCGTTTGCACGCCCACGTCTGCCCACTTCAATGTCGCGAAGACCCTCCTCGAAGCGGGCGTCGACGTCCTCGTTGAAAAGCCCATCGCCACCAGCGTCCCCGAAGCCACCGAGCTCATCGACATCGCAGCAAGCAATGGCCGCATCCTCCAAACCGGCCATCTCGAACGCTTTAATCCCGCCGTGACCGCCACTGGGCCGCTTCTCAATCACCCCATGTTCTTTGAGGCGCACCGCCTCAGCGTCTTCAGCCCCCGCTCGCTCGACGTCGACGTCGTTCTCGACCTCATGGTTCACGACCTCGACATCGTCCTCTCGCTGGTGCGTTCGCCGGTGCGCTCGCTCCACGCCGTCGGCCTGCCCATCCTCTCCCGCAAGGTGGATATCGCCAACGTCCGCATTGAATTTGAGTCAGGCTGCGTCGCCAACTTCACTGCCAGCCGCGTCAGCACCGAGCGTGTCCGCAAGCTGCGCTTCTTCCAGCCGCACCAATATGTCTCGATTGACTATGCCCGCCAGGATTTGCTGGTCATCGACGTCTCGCGCGCCGCACAGGCCGATCCCGCCGCCATGGCCGCCGCGGCCGCAGCAGCCGGAGTCGGTTCTGCCGCCGGATTTCCCGGCCTGCATATCGACAAGCCCACCGTCCAGCCCGGCGAGCCGCTGCGACTCGAAATCGAAGCCTTCCTCGACTCCGTGCGCACCCGCACTGCGCCCCGCGTTTCAGGAGAAGACGGACGAGCCGCCCTCGCGCTTGCCCTCGACATCAACGCCGCGATCGCCGAACATACCCAGCGCGCAGGGCTGCAGCGCTTTGCCAACAGCCAAATCGGCCGTTAAATCCCACAGCGCTCACTCTGTTATTTCGAGACGGTTCCGGCACAAGTGAACTGTGTGGACCCAGCGACGAAGCCGTCTTCCGTTGAGGTGCTGTGATGCTCCACCAGCGACTCAAACGCTGTGAAGGGCATGGATTCGGCACTGGGAGCCCCCGGAATGTCCGATGCATAAGCAACCATCCAATAGCTAACGGCCGCGTCGCTTCCATAGCACTGCCCGCTCATGGGGCTGGCGTTCGTCGTGAAGAACCAATTCGGTCCGGGCGGATCGACAACCGCGCCCGTCTGAAACCACGCCACCGGAATGTTGTTCACCGTCATCGGATCGGCGCTGTAATGGCCGGTTGCCGTGAAAGTGGTTCCGTTCGCGCTGGTTACGGCGTTCACGGTAATCGACTCCAGCACCCGGTTCGATCCGCCGCAGCCCGCCGCCACCAGCAGCGCGCTCAATCCCAATCCTCGAAGAAGGCCCAAATATCGCATAAACGGTCCTCCCCGCCGGCAATAAGACGTAGCCATCTCAGGTTTCGTCTCGCCGTGGCAGCATAATGGGCCGCATTCGACGACAGTGTCAACCCGCGCCCGATTTGGCTTTTCTACCCCCTACCCCCTACACCCTCGTCTATCCCCGCCCGCACCTTGCGCATCGTCTCCAGATAAAAGGCCAGATTGTGCAGCGTATTCAGCACCGCCGCCAACGGCTCCTGCGCCACCATCAAATGCCGCAGATATGCCCGGCTATACCGCCCGCACACCATGCAACCGCATTTCGGATCAGCCGGCCCCTGATCCTCGGCATACTGCCGGTTCTTGATGTTCAGCCGACCCTCCGATGTAAACAGCAGCCCATGCCGCGCCGCCCGCGTCGGCAGCACGCAGTCCATCATGTCCACGCCCATCCGCGCATACTCGGCAATTTCATCGGGATATCCGACTCCCATCACATACCGCGGCTTGTCTTTCGGTAAGAAGGGAAGCGTCGCCGCAATCATCTCCCGCGTCAGCTCTCTTGGCTCCCCCACGCTCAACCCGCCAATCGCATAGCCGGGAAAATCCATCTCCACCAGCCGCTCCGCACTCTCCCGCCGCAGATCCGTAAACATCCCTCCCTGCACAATCCCAAACAGATTGGGCGTTTGCCCCTCGAATCTGTTTTGTGACTCCTGACTCCTGACTTCTGAACCCAGCCCGTCTACACCCTGTCCCCTACCCCCTACATCCTGCCCGCCGCTCCACGGAGCGGTATGCTTTTGCGCCTCAAAATGCTCCCGGCTCCGCTGCGCCCACCGCAGCGTCCGGTCCAGCGACGACCGAGCCCGCGCATAATCTGCCGGATACTCCGTGCACTCATCGAACGCCATCGCAATATCCGAACCCAGCGCAATCTGCACATCCATCGAGTGTTCCGGCGAAAAGAAATGCGACGACCCGTCAATGTGCGAACGGAACGCAACCCCATCCTCCGTCACCTTGCGCAGCTCGCTCAGGCTGAACACCTGAAACCCGCCTGAATCCGTCAGGATCGCCCGCTCCCAGCTCATGAAACGGTGCAATCCACCCATCCGCCGGATGGCCTCGTGCCCGGGCCGCAGATACAGGTGGTACGTATTCCCCAGCAGGATGCGCACGTCCAGCGTTTCCAACAACTGCTGCGGTACCGCCTTCACTGTGGCCTGTGTCCCAACCGGCATAAACACCGGAGTCTCCACCGCTCCATGCGGAAGCGTCATCGTCGCCAGCCGCCCGGCCCCGTTAGTTTTCTGAATGTGAAAGGTAAGCGACACTCCGCTGATTGTAATCAGTCCAAATATCGGCCCATCATCCACATCCGCCTGCTGGAAAAAAGCTCGACAGGGAGACGACTTCTGGCGGGAATCCCACCGCTATCTAAAGGCCACTCGATCCGCTCCACAACGCTGGAATCCTCGGAAGCCTCCTCTGTCGGCTGGTCGTCGCGACTTTCGCGGCTTGCCAAAACTGCCGAGCCCCTCTGGCTCGTTACGTTAATACCAACCCCCCAACGAAAAATCTGTTCCATCCCTCTCCCACGGGCGTAGAGTGATCCCGGGATTTCCCCAATGCAGTTTTAAGAGGAGGCTGCCATGTTGAAGCCTTTTTTGATCATTCCGGTGCTGGTTTTCTTGAGTGCGCCTGCATTCTTTCAGCAGGCCCCGTCCACTCCACCCGCCGCAGGTCAGGCGGCCTACACCGTTCCGCCCGAGTATCTCGGCAAAGCCAACCCAGTCAAGCCCACGCCCGAACTGCAGGCTCGCGTGAAGAAGCTCTACGGCTGGGATTGCGCCATGTGCCATGGCGACAACGGCGACGGCAAGGGTGAAATGGCCGCCGAGCAAAAGCTGCCCGTGGCCGATTTTCGCGCCTCGCTCGCCAAGATGAGCGACGGCGAAATCTTCTACATCATCCAGACCGGCAAGGGCAAAATGCCCTCCGAAGGCGATCGCGCCAAGCCCGACGAAATCTGGAACATGGTGACGATGCTGCGCAAAATGTCGAATACTTCGCAGCCAGGCGCCGCGCCACAACCGGCGCAATAGCAGCCTCTCAGGGCGCGGACTCCGGGAGGCCGGCCCGCGCCCGTCTCAGCACGGATCCTTCCTTCCCCACTTGATCCCTATCTCACTGCATGTGCGCTGACAGGCAACTCCATCTGCTCGGACGCGTGCTCATCTACCCACGGCCGGAAGCATGCCCGGCATCGCGCTTCATAAACTCCCGCCGCGCCCACTACCACCAGCTCCTGGTTGCTCCCCAGCCGCTGCGTGTGGATCGCGGGAGCCCCGCACACCATGCACACCGCCGACAGCTTAATCACCTCATCCGCAATCGCCATCAGGGTCGGCACCGGCGCAAACGGCTCCCCGGTAAATGTCGTGTCCAGCCCGGCCAGAATCACCCGCTTGCCCAGCCGTACCAGCTCGTTCGCCAGCTTCACCAGCGCGTCGCCTAAAAACTGCGACTCATCCACGCCGATCACTTCAATCGCATCGATCCGCGGCATCAGGACCGCCGTCATTTCTTCCACGTTCGCCACCGTCATCGCCTCCAGCGTCTGTGCGCTGTGCGACGCAATCGCTGAACGGTGATAACGAACATCCAGGTTCGGCTTAAAACACGCCACCCGCAGCTTCGCAATCTGCGCGCGCTTCAGCCTCCGGATCAGCTCCTCCGACTTGCCCGAAAACATCGGCCCTGTAATCACTTCTATCCGGCCCGGACGCCCATCCCCCTGCGCGCCCGCCAAGTGTTCCGTCGCCATCTGCTCTCGCCCCTCCCTCAATCGAGCGTGCCCACTCGACACAACTGCGCCCTCGAATGTTTGTGAATGTCCCAGTGTAGGTCCGCGCCCACCCTCCACGATGTGGAAAGCAGGGCGGAAATTCTCACCACAGTACCTGCCCATCCCATGCTCTTTGGCACCCCAATCCCGGCGTTTTCCTTGACACTCCCTCGCCTGTACGCGATGCTATGAAGCAGGCTTCCCAACGGAGACTGGCAGTGTGCGTGCTTCGGCGGGAAGCGGTTTCCAGGTATTCAGGCCCTGGGCGCGACCTTATCGTCGAAACCATGCGCTCCTGGTGGCTCTTCCGTGGAAAATGACTTAGTCTCGCGCCGCTGACGGGCTGCATGCCGTCCCCGGCCAGAAGGACCGTGTGTTGATCTCCATCGCCTTGCTTGCTGCTCCCTTTGCTTTGCCTACAGGATTAGCTTCTTTTTTGCCGATCCTGCTCATGGTCGTCGTCTTCTACTTCCTGCTCATCCGCCCCCAGCAGACCCGGCAGCGGAAATGGCAGCAGATGCTCAACGATCTCAAAGTCGGCGATCGCATCACCACCACCGGCGGCATTCGCGGCGTCATCTTTGCCATCAAAGACGACGCTTATCAGCTCCGCATTCCCCCTGACAATCTCCGGATCGAAGTGGTCAAAAGCGCCATCGCGTCCGTGACCCAGCAGGACGAAGTAAAGTAGATCACTCCCATGCAGAAGAATCTAAGAGCCAAAACTTTAGCCATCATCGCCATCCTGGTCGTCTTTGTTTACGGCATCTTCGGCCTTCCTCACGGTGTCAGCGGGACTGCCCTCAAAGCCGCCCTGCTCAAAAACATCAACCTGGGCCTCGACCTCAAAGGCGGCACGCACCTCGTCCTCCAGGTCATGGTCGATGAAGCCGTGGGCTCTGCCACCGACAGCGATGCCGGCGCCATTCAGACTGACTTGCAGCAGAATGGAATCCAGGGCGTCACCGTCACCAAGCCCGATCCAGGCAAGCAGGACATGATCCAGCTCGCCGGGGTCCCCGCAGCAAAGTCCAGCGACCTCTCCAGCGTGCTCAATGGCCGCTACGGCTCCCGCTACGACATCACTCCCGGCGTCAACACCTGGACGCTGGTCATGAAGAACACCGTCGAGTCGGAACTGAAGCAGACCGCCCTCGACAAAGCCATTGAGGTCATCGACACCCGCATCAACTCGCTCGGCGTCGCCGAAGCCGTCGTTGAGCCCTATCAGCTTGGCAGCTACCAGATCCTCGTCGAGCTTCCCGGCATCGACGATCCAGGCCGTGTCGAAGGCATTATCCAGTCCACCGCGCGCCTCGAGACCCACGAAGTCCTCGGCGGCCCGTGGCCCGACAAGCAAACCGCCCTGCAGTCCCTCAGCGGTGTCGTCCCACCTGACGCCGAATTAGCCCAGAGCATCCCCGGCGCCTCCAATCAGGGCAGCAACGCCGAATGGTATGAGCTGCAGAAGATCCCCATCTGGGGCGGCACCGACATTCGCGACGCGCAGCCCACCCACAACCAGAACACCAACGAGGCCGAAGTCACCTTCTACCTCACCAACGCCGCTGGCGCGAAGTTTGGCTCATGGACGGCCGCCAACATCGGCAAGCCGATGGCTATTGTTCTCGATAACCGTGTCCAGGAAGTCGCGACCATCAAGGGCGAGATTCACGATACTGGCGAAATTTCCGGCGGGGGCATCAACGAGCAGTATGCGAAGGACCTCTCCATGCTCCTGCGCACCGGCGCGCTGCCTGCTTCCATTCACTACCTGCAGGAGAGCACCATCGGCCCGTCCCTCGGCGCGGATTCCATCCACCAGGGCGTCATCGCCTCCATCGCCGGCATGCTCGCCGTCATGGCCTTCATGCTCTTCTACTATCGCGGCGCTGGCATCAACGCTGACCTCGCGCTCTTCCTGAACCTCGTCATCCTGCTCGGATTCATGGGCTTCAGCGGTGCGACCCTCACTCTCCCCGGCATTGCCGGAGTCATCCTTACCATCGGTATGGGCGTCGACTCCAACGTCCTCATCTTCGAGCGCATTCGCGAAGAGCTGCGCGCCGGCAAATCGCCCGCGGCCGCCGTCGATCAGGGCTTTTCCCACGCCTTGACCACCATCATCGACACCCACGTCACCACCATCGTGTCGGCCATCATCCTCTTTCTCTTTGGCACCGGTCCGGTCAAAGGCTTTGCCGTTACGCTCAGCTTTGGTCTCTTTGCCAACTTCTTTACTTCGGTCTTTGTTTCCCGCGTCATCTTCGACGCCAACCTCAGCCGTAAAGTGCACGGCGAACCCATTTCCATCTGAACAGGCGGATTTTCGTGGAACTGTTTCATGACGTAAAAATCGACTGGCTCGGGAAGAAGTGGTACTTCCTCGGCTTCTCCCTTATTTTCAGCATCTCCGGCTTGCTCTCGCTCTTCTTCTGGCACGGCCTGCCCCTCGACGTTGACTTCCGCGGCGGCACCGTCGTCCGCGTCAAGTTTGCTGAAAAGCCCGACCTTGACCGTATCCGCACTGCCGCCAACCAGGGTGGCATCCAGGATCCCCGCATCGCTCAATACGGCGTCGCGTCCAACAACGAGGTCCTCATCACCCTCTCGCGCAGCGCGACCAGCGAAGCTGCCCTTGATCAGGGCCGCGCCGCCATCGTCTCCACCCTCAACAAGAACTACTCGTCGACCGGCGCGCAGAACCAGGGCAAACTCGACCTCGACAACGCCAGCCGTGACGCCCTCGCCGCCTGGCTCCAGCAAACCGACCCCGAGCACATGGGCGATACCAACGACGCCCAGACCCACTACCAGCAGCAGGCCGACGCCATCGCGCAGTTTCGCGACTCCGTCGATCACGGCGGCGTTCTCGGATCCGTTGACGACCTCCACGGCGTCGTCGATCCCGCCGTCTTCAGCGATCTCCAGCAGGGTGCTTACGTCTCCGGGTTCTCCGTCCGCAGCGTCGAAATCGTCGGCGCCCAGGTCGGCAAGCAGCTGCAGAAGCAGGCCATCCTCGCCACCCTTTACTCGTTGCTCGGCATGCTCATCTACCTGTGGTTCCGGTTTGAGCTCATCTATGGCGTCGCCGCCGTTGTTGCCTGCTTCCACGACACGCTCATCACCGTGGGCGCCTTCTCGCTCGCACGCATGGAGATTTCCCTCACCGTCATCGCCGCCATTCTCACCCTGGTCGGCTACTCCATGAACGACACCATCGTCGTCTTTGACCGCATCCGCGAGAACCTCCGCATCAGTCGCCGTGAGCCCCTGGCTGACCTGGTCAATCGCAGCATCAATCAGACCCTGAGCCGGACCGTGCTTACTTCTGGCCTTACCTTCCTCACCGTCCTGTCCCTGTTCCTTTTCGGCGGCGAAGTGCTTCGTCCGTTTTCTTTCGCCCTCGTCATCGGCATCCTCATTGGCACCTATTCCTCCATTGCCATCGCGGCTCCCATGCTCGTGGCTTACCAGGACTGGCGGGCCAACAGCGGTCGCGGCGCTTCGCTCCCCGCGGCCAGGAAAGCTAAGGTATGATGTTGGCGTTCGCCGGCAGCGCCTCAATTCTGCATCTAACTAATGGCCAACTGGCCCTGGACCGTGGGGATTCGCTTCTTCGCTGCCCTGGAATGTGTTATAGAACGAGAATCGGCACAGTCTGCCGGCCAGTTTCCCGCTACGCGCTGATCGACCGCGCGGCGGGAGGACGGAGACAAGCCGGCCACCGTCTGCCGGTGTCCCCTGGGCCCCATACATCGAGGGAGTCGCATCGCCGGGAACAAAACATCATCCGTGCGGTGTCTATAACTAGTGTCAACTACTGAAAGGTCCGAGGTAGGCCATGGCAATGTTTGAAGACATCCTGCTCGAGTCAGGGCACAAGATCAAGACGAAGAGCCGGTACTACACCCTTGTCGGATTGCTCCTCAATGGGTCCGTACTCGCCGCTCTGATCCTGTATCCGCTCATCTATCCTGAGGCGCTGCCTAAAGCAATGATGACCACCCTGCTGGTCGCTCCGCCTCCGCCTCCGCCTCCACCCCCACCCCCGCCTCCGGCCGCTCCTGTTCATGTCAAAGTCGTCTCGGAGATGCTCAATAACCAGCTC
>DATHQV010000154.1:0-3182 GCA_035482355.1 Acidobacteriaceae bacterium
AAGGTCATCGTAGGTACAGCGGTAAGAGGCGGCAAGTTACGGCAGTAATTCAAGGGCCATTGACTATGGCCGCCGGGATGGGTGTTTGAGGAGTGCGGGGAATCGGGATTGCGATGACTGCGGGTACATGGACGAAAGTAATCACTCCCGCCTTCGGACCATCTTCGAGCGAGTTCTCCGCGTAGAATGGCGGCCATGCGGGTGCCGCTATGGCTGAAGATCGGGTGGACGATTTGGCTGATCGCATGGGCGCCGATTTATTGGAGCCACTACGGGCTGCAGAATTTTCTTTTTTTCTGTGATATCGGCAACATTCTGATCGGGATTGGATTGTGGCTGGAAAGTCCGCTGATATTTTCGTGGCAGGCGTGCAGTCTGCTGGTGTTTCAGACGCTTTACACGATCGATCTCGTGGGCGCGCTGCTCGGCAGCCACCACGTGATTGGCGGCACGGAGTATATGTTCAGTCCGGAGCTGCCGCTGTTCCTGCGGCTGCTCAGCCTGTTTCACGTGGTAACGCCGCCGCTGCTGGTGTGGGCGATCTGGCGGCTCGGTTACGACCCGCGCGGGTGGAAATGGCAGACCGCTACGTGCTGGATTCTGGTGCCGATCAATTATTTCTGGCGTCCGGAATACGACGTGAACTGGGCTCGCGGATTATTTTTTCGGGATCAGCATGTAGTGCCAGGAGCTGTTTATCTGCTGGCGTATCTGGTGGTGGTACCGCTGCTGGTTTATTTCCCGACGCATCGGCTGCTGGTTTGGTTGACGCGACGGTGGAAGCGGCGGGGCGGGGGCTGAAGCCCTGACTCGGTTGGGAGACTTTACGCGGCGCTGAAGCACCGCCCTTCCACGGCGCGGTACGCATTCGTGAGCCGTTCGCCAGCCTGCCCGGCGAGTGCGCTGCCTGCATATTTCGGAGCGTGGCACGAGGGAGGAGTTATGAACTGGGTGCGACTGATTGCGATTGTGGTTGGCACCGGGGCGGTTACATCGCTCACGGACTGGTTGTTCGCGGGTGATTGGATTCACCGGCGCTACACCTATCCCGAAATTTGGCGTCAGGGCGCGGAAGGCAGAGCGATTGCTCTGACCAGCCCGCTGCCGTTCTTGACTTGCGGGGTCTTTGCTTATGTCGCGGCCCGGCTGGGTCTGCGTTCTGTGGCAGGTGCCGTGAAGCTGGCAGCGGCGGTGTGGTTGATGGGGCCGCTGCCGCTGATCCTGACGAACGCGGCGTTCATGAAGCTGCACCGGGTGTTTGTGATGTCTTACGCGGTGGGATGGTTGATCAAGCTCTTGATCATCGCGCTGGCGGTGGGCTGGTTCCTTCGCTGATGCCGATATGCTACCGCTGCGATCCGGGATTCGCTTTCGGATTGCGCACGGCCGACTCGGGCTGCGGATAGTCGAGGGTTCCCTGGAAGGACGAAATGTCTTCCTGGTGAAAATCGGGGAACGGTAGTTTCTTGTTGTCGCGCAGGTCGGCGATTTTCTTGACGGAGTTTTCCGCTTTATCTTTTTCCAGTCCGGAGTCGCGGCTGATATATAGCGTTTGCGAGGGCATGGCGACGCTGGTGCCAGCGTCGTCGACGAGGTCCATCATGCGCAGCAGCAGATCTTCGCGGACGGCGGCGAATTCGTTGAAGTCGACGGTGAGGACGTAAGAGAAAACCTCCACGTTGAGGGAACCGGCAGCGATGTCAGTGAGGCGCACGCGAACCGTCTTGGTTTCAATTTTGGGGTGACTGTAGAGTAGGCGGCGGATTTCGGAGAGCACGTAGCGGAGATGGTCTGCTTTAGTCTCGGGGCGAAAGCCGAGATTGGTCTTGAAAAGAATCTTGTCGCGGCGGCTCAGGTTCTCGATGTTGATCGTGGCGACCGTGCCGTTGGGAATCGCGAGCAGCGTGCGTTCGTCGGTGCGAATGCGGGTGGAGCGCAGGCCGATGTCTTCGACGGTGCCGGTGCGGTCGCCGAAACGGCAGGTATCGCCGACGCGCATGACTTCATCGCCCAGCACGGAAACTCCGCCGAAGAGATTCGCAATGGTCTGCTGGGCGCCGAAGCCGATGGCCAGGCCTCCGATGCCGAGGCCGGCAAGGGCGGTGGTCATGTTGAAACCGAGGGTGGTGAGCACGGCGAACACCGCGGTCACGAACACGATAGCTTTAAGAATTCGTTCGCCTAATAACATGAGCGATCCGGTGCCGCCGTGGCCGTGGGACAAAGCCCGGGTGCGCACGCGGCGCAATGACCAGCGGATGGCGCGCCAGAAAATCCAGCTGGCGCCGATGATGAGAGCGACGGCGGTAAGTTGAACGTAGTAATGCCGCTGCAGCAACGGCATGCCAAGGTAGCCGGCGAAGACGCGATGCGTGATGGTTCCCACCAGCAGCCACACCGGACCGGAAACCGACTGCCAGCGGCTTACATCGCGTTGGCCGCGCCGGGCCCACCAGCGCAAAGGATAATCGAGCAACGTCAGAACGAGCCAACCCGCCGCGGCGGCCAGGGGAATCGCGAGCAGCAGAGCGAGCCACTGCCATAGAGGCATTCCTTCGAACTGGTGTTTTACCAAAAAATTGGGAAGGCGCGACTCGACCTGGCGCGCTTCCACTTGGTCGTAGAGTTCGGGAAGTTTGGCCAAGGTGTCGGACGAGATCAGCCAGATTTTGCCCACGCTCGGATCGGATACCCGCACCAACTGCAAGTCGACCTCGACGTCGCCGGACACCATGAGGCCGAGATCCTGACGGTCGAAGGGAACACCCTCCTGCGGCGTGCCTTCGGGCTCCGTGCTGACGTGCTTCAGGCTGCCTGCGAAGGCGCGATCCATCACCAGCTTGAGCTTGGTGGCGGTTTGCTCGCCTTCCGATTGACGGTGGGCAGCGCTCATCTGCAGATATTGCGCGGCGATGTTGTAGTTGCCTGACTGCGCTGTCTGCAGGAATCCGAGAACGGATCCGGAGGGCGTTCCGCGGCCAAGGGCATCGGCAGGCGTGGTGGCCATCGAAATGGCCGCGCTCGCCAAAGACGTGGCCCTTAGCATCCATCCGCATCCCACACTTTCAGAAACTTTGATGGAAGCGGCGGAAGTTTTCTTCGGCACCAGCACGGACATCTACCGCCCGAAGCGGCCTTGATGCCTGGCGCGCCACTCGCTGGTGCCGATTCGTCTCCAGCTC
>DATHQV010000155.1:0-4064 GCA_035482355.1 Acidobacteriaceae bacterium
CCTGGTATTGATCCTGCGCGTTCGCCTTCTCGACGTAAATATCCTGCACATCGCCGTAAAGCGCGGTGAATCCCCACGCCACGTGCTCGTTATGCCCCGCCGTAATCAGCGGAATCCCCGGCACCGTCACCCCCGCCGCATGAAATCCCGGCGCCTTCAGATCGTTCTCATACCAAATGTTCGGAATCTGATGCTCCAGGTGCATGTCGTTCGACAGCATGGGTTTCCCGCTCGCCGTCCGCGAACCCGCCACCACCCATTGGTTCGATCCCACATTGCATCCCAGACATGCCGGCCCGCCCGTCACCTCGCGCAGCTTCAGCAGATCCCCATCCAGCTTCCCCGTCTGCGACTCATCCAGCGGCACATCGGGAATATTCTGCTGCGGCGCAGTGAGAGGAGGGTCCGTCGTAATCGGCGGATGATCGCGCCACGACCCTGTCGGATACAAATCCGCCGCCAGGGTCGGCCCCAGCCGCGCCGTAATCCGTTCCCGCTCCAGCTTCTCCGGCCACTGCGTGTCGAGGATCTGCACCATGCTCATCACCACCAGCATGGAGTCCACCGGCTGCCACGGCCTCGGCTCGTACATCAGCAATCGAAATTCCGCCGGCAACCGGTCCTGATGCGAACCGATGTAGGCGTTCACGCCCCGCGCATAATCTTCGAAATACCGCCGGCTCTGATCATCCAGCGCGGAAGTCAGCCGCTCCGCCGTCGCGCGCACCCCCAGCATGCGCTGCTCCCGGTCGTGGTCCACCAGCTTCGGCCCCAAAATCTCCGCAGCGTCGCCCGCCGCCATCCTCCGCGCCATGTCCAGTTCCCACAGCCGGTCCTGCGCGGTCACGTACCCCTGCGCAAACAGCAGATCGTCCATGTTCGTCGCGGAAATATGCGGAACCCCGTGCTGATCCCGTTCGACCAACACCGGCGCGGTCAGCCCATGCGCCACCTCGCGGCCGTCGATCTGCGGCAGCGACGAACGCATCCTGTGTTTCAGCCAGATGCCGCCCGTCACCACCGTCCCCGCCAGCGTCACAATCAGCAGCACCAGCAGAATCAGCAGCACGCGCAGCACCGGATGCCTGCGCCCCTCATCAACCTCTACATTCCGTCCAAGTGCCATCCCGGCATCATTGTCTCAAACGCAAGGCAAAGAGCGATCAGCATCGACAAAGCTCGTCGCTTACAGTCGTATCGCTGACCGTCTCATCGGTGACCGCTTTATCGCTGACCGTTCTTTAGCTGCACTCTTTTCCGCTGCCCTACATGCTTCCCTGCTGCCGGCTCGCCGGCGGCACAATCCCGTTCATCCGCAAATACTCCACCATCTGCCCGTAGTGGTCCATCGAGTGCGCCAGCGCAAACGTCGCCGTCGATGCCCGCGTCAGCTTCCACTTGTCCGGTCCCGGCACCGACATAAACGCGTTGTCGTTCGTAATCGTGTTCACCGCCGCATGCGCAAACGTGTACGAATCCTTCAGCGCCTTCACAATATCGTCCTTCGACTTCAGCGCTTCGATCGTCTTCGAGTCCACCGCGCCCGGGATGCCCCACCCCTCGAAGAACTCATAGTTCGACTCCGCCAGATGTTTCACCTGGCTGCCAAAGGTCCGCACCCCGGTGTACAGCCCCATCGTCGTGGGCGGCGCAAAGTCGTACTTATCCGCAGGCATGGCCTCAGCCGCGCCCACCACTTCACTCTCCAGCAAGTTCAGAATCGCCGTCATGGAATCCGCCGGCGCAATCGGTGCCGAAGTAAACGCCTTCTTCGCTGGCGCAGCCGCATCCTGCCCCAGCATCACCGCCGGCCCCGCCAGCGTCAAACACAGCCCCGCACAAACCAATCCACGCAAACGCATAGAAGTCTCTCCTCGCTGCGGCCTCGGGCCGCGCCCACAAAGGCTATCAGAGTGCATCGAGGCTTGTGTCAAAGGATTTTCGCTGACCGCTTCTTAGCTGATCGTCTCATCGCTGGCCGCTTTACCGCTGCCCTATTGCAGCGTAAGAATGGTCGTCCCATACCCGCCCAGCGTCACCTGCATTTGCCCGGCCGGCGTGATCGGTGTCTCCGACGGACCCGCCGTCGGGCTGGTGTTCGCGTCCAGCACCAGTTCCTTCCCGCTCGTGAACGTACCCAGCGCGCTCACATCCACCAGCACCGTCCGCGGAGCCCCGGCGCCATTGTTATCCGACGCGCTGGCCACCGCATGGTCGGTCACCATCACCAGCGTCGGCCCGCCTGTCTGCTGCACCGCCAACACCTCAATCTCCGCATCGTCGTTGCTCGCCGCGCTCAGCAACTGCCACTGCGTCTGTCCAAAATACTTGTTCAGCCAGTAGTCCACCCAATAGCTCAGTTGCAGCGTCCCGGTGCTCGCCGAGTTGTTGTATTCGCCGTACTGCTGGTCCCCCTGGTACGACCAGTGATACAGCGCCTGCGCTCCGGCCTTCCCCACCTGCGAATACACATAAGGCCGCCAAGCCGCAAAAAACGCGCTCGATCCCCGGTGGTCGTCCACAAACACCTGCGACGGATTGCACGTGCTCATCCCGTTCGCGCCCTCATAATCGGCGTTCACATTGTTTTCGAGGATCCACACTGGAACCTTCGCCGTTGCTGGATTCGTCGCCAGTTGCGAATAGATGTACTGCACCCCGCTCGCAAATCCCGGAACCGTGCTCATCACCTGCGTGTCGCTGTCGCTCTGATTGCAACTCGAATAGAAATGTGTCGCCAACACATCCACATGCGCCGTCACGCCCTGCACAAACGTCGGAACGTACTGCTGCTCCTGGTTCCCGTAATCGCTCAGCTCCAGCGCCACAATCTTGATCGTGGGATCAACAGCCAGCATCGCCGGAACCAGCGTGTTGTACATCTGCACGTATTCGCTCGCCGTAATCCCGTTCCCGTTCGGCTCGTTGTAGATGCCCCAGTACCCAATCGCATCATTCGACGGCGACACATACTGCGTCCCCCCCGTCATGAACCCGCCCTTGTTGTAATACCGCACCAAATTCGCCGCGTATCCCGCGAACTCCTGAAACGTCGGATCGGTAAAGTTCGTCGTCCCGTTCACGTACATAAATCCCGGCGCGTAGGCCACCTGAAATTCGGGATTGTGATCCGACGATTGCAAAATCGGTTGCACCGTCCCATCCAGCATGGAAAAATCCCACGTCGCCGCTGCCGTCTGCGGAATCGCCTGCGACATCACCTGCATCCGCGTGTGGTGCGGGTTCAGCGTGTTCAGTTCCGGCTGCGCCGTTGAATAATTCTGAAAGAATCCAGCATTCCACTCCGCCACCTGAAACGACGTCGACATCTGCTCCATAAAGGTCGCGCCGCTCCCCGGCCCCACCGTCGCCGTCACCCCCGCCGTCAGCGTCAGCGGCTGCGTCACCGTATACGTCCCATCCGTCACCGAAACCGTCAGCGAATAGCTCCCCGGGGTCCCGCTCGCGTTCGTCAGCGTGATCGATCCCGAGTTCCCGCTCCCCGGCGATTGCACCTGCGCCGTCACGCCCGCCGGCAACACCCCAACGCTCGCCGTCAGCGCCGCGGTCGATCCCGTCCGCGTTACCGTCATCGCCACCGCCGTCGCCGGCTCGCCGGAAACTCCGTCACCGTCCCGCTCGCCAGCGTAAACGCAAACTGCGGACCGCTCACCTTCGTCCCGCCGCTGCTACCGCAACCCACCGCCAGCGGCAACGCCAGCAAGATCAATCCGAATTTCGCTATGCCTGTCATAACAACCCGGAAGCCTACCACCAAACCCACCAGCCATCCATAGTTTTCTCCCGGTCCGCGGTTACGATTAGCCTCATTTCCAGCGAAACCGCCGCGCCAGATAAAACGTGGCCGCCAGGCAAAACACGCAGCTCAGGCGGCCGCGTTCCACCATGCGCAGAATCTCTGCAGGCGCATAAAACCGCGACCGTACCCGCTCCGCTGGATTGTCTTCCTTTTGCCCCGGCCCAAATTCACGCACCAGAAACACATGCATCCGGCTCGCCGTCGAGCTCGGATTCTTGTCCATGGAAAACAGCTTCTCCAGCTT
>DATHQV010000156.1:0-22138 GCA_035482355.1 Acidobacteriaceae bacterium
AGGGGGGGGAGGGGGGAGGGGAGGGGGAGGGGGAGGGGGAGGGGTACCCCTCCCCCTAGCTGACAACTGACAACCCACAACCGACAACTGACTACTGACGACTGGCCTTCAGCGCCCGCCACCCAATATCGCGCCGCACCACCATCCCCTCAAAGGAGATCTTGCCCATCGCCTCATAAGCCAAACCGAGCGCCGCTTCGAGCGTTCCACCCGTCGCGGTCACGCCCAGCACCCGTCCGCCCGCCGTCCGGTAAACCCCGCCATCGAACGACGTCCCGGCATGGAAAATCGACACCCCCGGCACCGCAGCCGCTGCCTCTAACCCCGTGATCGGATGCCCCACGGTATAGCTGCCCGGATACCCCCCCGACGCCGCCACCACGCACGCCGATGCACCCGGTTTCCAGCGAAATTCCGTATCGCTCAACCGTCCCTCGACGCAGGCTTCCAGAGCCTCGACCAGGTCGCTCTCCAGCCGCGGCAAAATCGCCTGCGTCTCCGGATCGCCGAACCGCGCGTTGAACTCCAGCACCATCGGCCCCTTCGCCGTCATCATCAGCCCGCAATACAGCACGCCTACAAACGGAGTCTCCTCCGCCGCCATCCCATCCACCGCCCGCTGCGCAACATGCTGCAGAATCCAGGATTGCATCTGCGCATCAATCATGGAATCAGTGGTATACACGCCCATGCCGCCCGTGTTCGGACCGGTGTCGCCTTCGCCCAGCCGCTTGTGATCCTGCGCCGGAACCAGCGGCGTCGCATGCTTTCCGTCGCTCAGCACCAGGAATGAAAGCTCTTCGCCCGTCAAATGTTCCTCAACAATTACGCTCGTCTCAGCCGTGCCCAGCAGTTGCCCGTTGAACAGACCTGTGATCGCTCGCTGCGCCTCTTCCTTCGTCTCGCAGATCAGCACGCCTTTGCCGCTCGCCAGTCCATCGGCCTTAATCACCACCGGCACATGGAACAGATCCAGCGTGGCCATCGCCTCTTCCTTCGCCGCGCACACCGCATAGTTCGCCGTCGGAATGTGGTGCCGCTGCATGAACCGCTTGGCGTACGCCTTGCTCGTCTCCAGCATCGCCGCTTCGCGGATCGGACCGAAAACCGCCAGCCCGCGCCGCTTCATCTCATCGGCCAGGCCCAACGCCAGCGGCAGTTCCGGACCAACCACCGTCAAATCCGGCCGCTCTTCGGCAACGACTCGCAACAGATCGCCAAGATCCTTCTGGCTCGCCGGCACGCACCGCGCCACCTGCGCTATGCCGCCATTGCCTGGCGCGCACACTACTTCCGTCACTCGCGGCGAACGCGCGATCGCCACGCACAGCGCATGCTCGCGTCCACCACCACCAATGACCAGCACCTTCATGGGATTCCAGGCTCCGTATCTTCCTTCCGATTATCGCAGCCTCTATCGCGCCGTCCACGCCTGCCAGAAAACCACCGCCATCATAAACACCAGATACGCTCGCAGCGCCCACACAATCAGCAGTTCGCCGCCGCTCAGCGTCCGCCGCGGAATCGCCGCCCGCTTCACTCCAACCAACTGGTCGTGCTCCAGCGTTTGCAGCACAAACCCCGCATCGACGTCGCTTACGTGCTCCGGATTCTTCGTCAACGCGCCCTCACTTTCCGCCCATCCACGCAAACAACTGCGGCGCCACCACACTCAGCCCATACAGCACGCCGGCTGCAGTCAGCAGCAGCACCACAATCAACGCCAGCGTGTTCGCCCATCGCGGGCTCGGCACGCCTTCCATAATCTCTTTGTCGTTTACCAGCAAATACAGAAACACCAGCGCCGGCGGCATCGCCAGCACCGCCACCACATTCACCACCAGCACCACAAACACCAGCGGCAATCCCGGAATCAGCACAATCCCAGCAGCCGCAGCCGCGCACAGGCACAGCACCGCGTAGAACGACTTGCCTTCCGTTACCGGCAAATTCAAACTGTGCGGCCGTCGCGCCACTTCGCCATACGCATACGCCGACGACGTCGAAATCGTAATCGCCGCTACGATCCCCGCTTCCACCATCCCCAGCGCAAACAGCGACGCCCCAAAGCGCCCAATCACCGGCTGCAGCGCCTGTGCAAACTGCGCCGCTTCAAAATTGTCCGCGCTCATCCGATGGAACAGCGGCGCCGTCGCCAAAATGGTCGCAATCGCTGCCGCCGCTGCCAGCGCCGCGCCCAGCATCGTGTCCATCCGGCCAAAGCGGATGTCCTTCGTCGTCATTCCTTTGTCCACCGTCGCGCTTTGCTGGAAGAACAGCATCCACGGCGTCACCGTCGCCCCAATGTCCGACAGAATGATCAGCACCGTGTCTTTCTGAAAAGCCGGCAGCGGCTTCCACGTCAGCAGTGAATGCCCAACAGCGCCCCAATGCGGATGCGCCATCAGCGCCACGGGAATGAAAACCAAATTGAAAGCCGCCGCCGCCATCGTCACGCGTTCCCACGTCCAGTACCGATGGCTCAGCAGCGCCGAATACAGCACCGCCAGCGCCAACAGCACCGCAGCCCACGCCGGAACGCCGAAATATCCAAGTCCTGCGCGAATCGCAATGAACTCCGTGATCAGCGTCAGAAAATTGCCGATCCCGAGATCGATCATCGAGAACCATCCCCAGAACGGCCCAAACCGCTCGAAGATCAGTTCCGCATGCCCACGATGCGTCGCCGCGCCCAGCCGCACCGTCATCTCCTGCACCACCAAAGCCATGCAGAAGGTCAGCACCACAAACGGGATAAAGAACCCAACCCCAAACTTCGCTCCCGTCACCGCATACGAAAGCATGCTCGGCCCGTCGTTCTCGCCCAGCATCACCAAGATTCCCGGCCCAATCAGCAGCCACAGCAGCCAGGCCTGCGATCGTATCCCGCGTCCGTGTCGCGCATTCCGCACCCGCGCGCGGTCGTGCGCCCGGTCGATGTCCTCATGCGTCACCAACACGCCGTCATCCACCGTCACGACCGCTCCAGCACGCTCTTTGCCCTCGGATTGTGCGCCTGCACTCACCCCTGCTGCCTTTGCATATTGCTGATGAAGATTTTTTTCGGCCGCGGTCCGCAAACTCGGGTCCGCTACGCTATTCCGAGTCTACGGTGCTTCCGCTTTGGTTGTAAACCATAGTTAACCTCAAAATGTTAAGAAATGTTCACATTCCCATGCCCGGCGCTCTTCACCGGCCGCCCGCCGCCCAAAAACCCCGCAATCCCCCGGAAATCTCCCGCCCGAAAAGCGTTAAAATAATCGCGGTGACGATTGCTTCCACACTCTCGTTCTCCCCGCTTCTCCGGCGCTTCCGGCGCGGCCGTCCCGATCGCGGACGACGCATTTCCGCTTAACCCGCCGCCCTTCATCCGCTCCGCTTCGGCGCTTCTCAGCCACTCAGCGTGAGCGAAGCTCCTGCGCCTCGAAACTAACGAAAGGAAATGCACATGAACTCCTTCGGCAGCCAGTCCGAACTCAAAGCCGGCGGCAAGACTTACGAGATCTTCCGCCTTAGCGCCCTTGAAAAACGCGGCATCCCTCTCACGCGTCTCCCCTTCAGTCTGCGCATCCTCATTGAAAATCTGCTCCGCTACGAGGACGGCAAGTCCGTCATCGCTGGCGATATCGAATTCCTCGCCAAGTGGGATCCCAAAGCCGAGCCGTCCCGCGAAATCTCCTGGATGCCGGCCCGCGTCCTCATGCAGGACTTCACCGGCGTTCCCGCTGTCGTCGATCTCGCTGCCATGCGCGATGCCATGCTCGTTCTTGGTGGCGATCCGCAAAAAATCAATCCGCTCCAGCCCGCCGAGCTGGTCATCGACCACTCCGTTCAGGTCGACGAATACGGCACCGGCAACGCGTACTCGCTCAACGCCGCGCTTGAATTTCAGCGCAACCGCGAGCGCTACGCCTTCCTCAAGTGGGGACAAACGGCCTTCCACAATTTCTCCGCCGTTCCGCCAGGCATGGGCATCTGCCACCAGGTCAATCTTGAATACCTCGCCCGCGTCGTCTTCACCACTTCCGGCGCGAAGCCGCAGGCCTACTTCGATACGCTCGTCGGTACCGACTCCCACACCACCATGATCAACGGCCTCGGCGTTCTCGGCTGGGGCGTCGGAGGCATTGAAGCTGAAGCTGCCATGCTCGGCCAGCCGGTCTCCATGCTGGTTCCGCAGGTCGTCGGCTTTAAACTCACCGGCAAGCTCCGCGAAGGCGCCACCGCCACCGACCTCGTCCTCACCGTCACGGAAATGCTGCGCAAACTCGGCGTCGTCGGCAAGTTCGTCGAGTTCTACGGCCCCGGCATCGCTGAGCTGCCACTCGCTGATCGCGCCACCATCGGCAACATGGCGCCGGAATACGGCGCAACCTGCGGCCTCTTCCCCGTTGACGCGGAAACGCTCCGCTATCTCCGCCTCACCGGCCGTCCCGCCGATCAAATCGCTCTCGTCGAGGCGTACGCCAAAGAACAGGGCCTCTTCCACACCGCTGACTCGCCTGAAGCCGAGTATTCGCAGACCATCGCTCTCGATCTGGCGCAGGTTGAGCCCAGCGTCGCCGGCCCCAAGCGTCCGCAGGATCGCGTCCTTCTCCGCGAAGCAGGCGCCAGCTTCAAAAAGCAATTGCCTTCACTCCTCGGCCCCAACGCCAACAAACTCGGCGAACGCCAGGCCGTTCGCTGGGAAGGCGACGGTGGTCACGCATCGTCGAACGGCAACGTCCAGTCCACGCACGCAACCGCCGAGCCCGGCGGCAACGGGCACATCGCTCACACCGTCAAAGAACGCTTCGGCATTGACGTTGATCCCTACCTCGATCACGGATCTATCGTCATCGCCGCCATCACCAGCTGCACCAATACCTCCAACCCGTCGGTCATGGTCGCCGCTGGTCTGCTCGCAAAGAAGGCCGTCGAAAAAGGCCTCAGCGTTCCGCCCTGGGTCAAAACATCGCTCGCTCCCGGCTCGCGCGTCGTCACCGACTACTACGACAAATCCGGCCTCACTGAATTCCTCGACAAGCTCCGCTTCAACACCGTCGGGTACGGCTGCACCACATGCATCGGCAACTCCGGTCCGCTGCCCGAAGACGTGTCGAAGACCATCGAGCAGCACGGCCTCGTCGCCGTCTCAGTCCTCAGCGGCAATCGCAACTTCGAAGGCCGCATCAACTCCGAAGTCCGCGCCAACTACCTCATGTCCCCGCCGCTCGTTGTCGCTTACGCCCTTGCCGGACGCATCGATCACGACTTCGACAAGTCGCCTCTGGGCAACGACAAATCCGGCCAGCCCGTCTTTCTCAAGGACATCTGGCCCTCGCAGCAGGAAGTCTCTACGGTCATCGCCGCGTCCATCAACTCCGACAGCTACCGTAAGGAGTACGCCACCGTCAGCGACGGCGACGCCAATTGGCAGAAGCTCAGCTTCCCCACCGGCGACGTTTACCAATGGGAGCCTGACTCCACCTACATCCGCAAAGCACCGTACTTCGATGGCATGCCCGCGCAACCAGCGCCTGTTGCCGACATCGCGGGTGCGCGCGTGCTCGCCGTCCTCGGCGACTCCGTAACCACCGACCACATCTCGCCCGCCGGATCCATCAAGCTCAACGGCCCGGCCGGAAAATATCTCACCGATCACGGCGTCAAACCCGCTGACTTCAACTCCTACGGCTCCCGCCGCGGCAATCACGAAGTCATGGTCCGCGGAACCTTCGCCAATGTTCGCCTGCGCAACAAGCTCGCGCCCGGCACCGAAGGCGGTGTCACCCGCCTGCTTCCCGAAGGCGAGTCGATGTCCATCTTTGACGCTTCAGTGAAATACGCTGAGCGCGGCACGCTGCTCGTCATCCTCGCCGGCAAAGAATACGGCTCCGGCTCGAGCCGCGACTGGGCCGCCAAAGGTCCGCGCCTCCTCGGCGTCCGCGCCGTCATCGCTGAAAGCTTCGAGCGCATTCACCGCTCGAATCTAGTCGGCATGGGCATCCTCCCGCTGCAGTTCGCGGCTGGCGAAACTGTCGAATCCCTTGGCCTCACCGGAGAAGAAACCTACGACTTCCCCGGCCTCACCCAACTCCTCAGCAATAAATTCGCCAACGGCCACACGCTCAAAGTCCGCGCCACGGCCAATGGCTCAACCAAAGAGTTCGAAGCGAAAGTCCGCATCGACACTCCGCAGGAGATTCTCTACTTCGAGCACGGTGGCATCCTGCAATACGTTCTCCGCCAACTCGCAGCGCAGAAGTAATCCCGCACCAACGCAAAAGCGGCCACTGGAAGGTGGCCGCTTTTATTGAACTGAAAGAAATTTCAAGCCGCGATTCGGTGCGCCCTCTGCTGCGCCATCTTTGCCGCCATCGCCGGAAGCCCAAACGCCAGGCCCGTCACCAGCACCGTCGACACGACATCGTTCCTGTAAAAGGGCAGCGCAACCACAAAGCACGTGCCCAGTCCCGCGATGGTGTGCGGATACAATCCGCCGCCAGCCCAGACCGCAAAGTTGCTGATCAGAAAGAACGATGTCGACGCAATCACCGGCGCCGCAATCACCCGCGTCGCATTGACCTGCTTGCTCAGCATCATTCTGCCCAGCACCACCACCGCCGCATACCAGGCCCACGTCAGCAGATACGCGCTGGTGTGCCACGGATACCGGTACACCACCGAAGTCAGGTAGAAATCTGTCGCCATCAGCGACAACACCGGCCAAATCGCCTCGCGCAGCGGCCGCCGCGCGCCAAAATACAGCAACCCGCCGCCCACCGCCGTAAAGTTCAGCCACGCATGCGGAATCACCCGGCTCACAACCGCTACAACAATCAGCAAATATGCGCCCATTCAACCCTCAACTTCCCAAAGTCTTCTTCTTCTCATTCTGCGGACCAGAGCCCCCGCGGTCAAGGCGTGATTACAGTCCCATCAAATGCTCGCTTCACCCCGCGAACAATTAGCGCTGTTCCCGCCCGTTCATAAACATTCCTTCAATTTCGTTCTGCGGTCCCACTACTACCCATCCGCTCAGTGGCGGATCGCTATCAATCTGCCGCGTCACCGTAATGGCCCCATGCCCAAACCGCAAATCTTCAAATCGCACCGTGTGCCAGCCCGGCTGCATCGTAAAATCCGCTCCCGGAGCATGCACCGCGCCCAAATCCGTCGTCAGCGGCCACATGGACCAGTCCAGATAAACCTTGCCCAGATACGACTGCTTTGCCGCGGCTACCGCAGGCGTCACCGGCGACTTGTAGATCACGTCAGCAAAATCATCTGTCGTGACCTGGTCCCCAATCGTCCGCACTTCTGCCGTCTGGTAATAATCCTGCGTCTCCATGTTCACGTGCCATGCAAACGGATCGATCATGCGCGGCTCCGCAGCCACGCGCGTCACCGCCTCTCGCGTGTAGGTCCCGGTCTTCACCAGCTCGACAGCGTGTAGATGCTCGGCGTTGCGTACGCCCCACCACACTGCAATCAGCGTCAGCGATGCAATCGCCCAGCCCCGCCCGCGAAATGCTTTCTTCTTCGCTCCAATCTCGCGATCCGCCAATCCCAGAATCCACGGCACCACCAGCGCGCCCAACAGCAGCACAAACATCACTGGATCGAAAATGAAGACAATGCTCCACGCATACCAATGCGTGTTGAACGGAAAGAACGGCCGCACTCCGTAGTTGTTGGTGAAATCCAGCAGCAAATGGCTCAGGTGCGCGATCATCGCAAACACCCAGATCAGCCACCACCGCGGTGCAATCACAGGCTCCTTGCGTCGCAGCCGATGCACTCCCCAAACAAACCCCGTCACCACCAGCGCCATCACCGGCGCCGCAATCAGCGTATGCGTGATCCCGCGGTGATGTTGGAGCGCCGCTACCGGCCCGCGCCAACTCCAGAAAACGTCGATGTCCGGCGCTTCCGCGGCCAGCGTCATCGCCAGCGTCGCGTACGCAGTCTTTCGGTTAAAGCCGGTGCGCCCAAGGCACGCCCCGGTCAGAAAGTGTGTGACAGGCTCCATTTTGTTGTACGGAGTTCCGTGCTTTCCGCGCTGAATTCGAAACCTGCGGATGCCCGGCGCCGCGTTCTTCCGCAGCGCCGCACCCGTTTACTTTAGGTCAGTTTCGCGTCAAGCGTGATCTCCGTGTTTCCCTTGAACAGCCGGGAAATCGGGCATCCGTTCTTTGCGTTGTTCGCCGCAGTCTCAAAGCTCTGCGCGGTCGCACCCGGCACCTTCGCCCGCGTCGTCAGGTGGATCGCAGTGATCGCGAATCCATCGTCCGTCTTTTCGAATTTCACGTCCGCCGTCGTTTCCAGCGATTCCGCCGTCAAATTCGCATTGCCCAGCTGCGCACTCAGCGCCATCGTGAAGCAGCCCGCGTGCGCTGCTGCAATCAGCTCTTCGGGATTCGTTCCGATCCCGTTCTCAAAACGCGTTCCAAACGAATACTGCGTGTCTTTCAGCACGCCGCTCTGGCTGGAAATCGTACCCTTGCCATCCTTTAGACCACCACGCCATACGGCGCTTGCCGTCCGTTGCATAGACATCTCCTTCTATTGCGTATTGCTTGCTGATTCCTCGGATTAAGTCGTGCGAGTCGAACCTGATCGATCGCGTGCAGCGCCTCCGCAGTCGCAATTCCCGGTGAGCCCGGGTTCGGCTGCGGACGAAGAATAAAGCGCGCCCGCTCCATCATATTCGATTCGCCCGGCTCCCTGCGCAGCCGTACCCTCGCTCCGCGCCTTCCCCTTCCCGGCACCCGTTTACCCCGAGTATGATGGGGTCGATCATCATGACTTCCTACTCCATTGGTGTTGACCTTGGAGGCACAAACCTCCGCATCGCTGCTGTCACCCCTACCGGCGAACGTCTCGAAAATATCAACCTCCCCACTCGTCTCTCCGCCGGCCCGCACGCCGTTCTCGACGACATGGCCTCCGCCATCAATCAAATCGTCGAGCAACAGGGCGGCGACCTGATCGGCATCGGCGTTGGCAGTCCCGGCCCTTTGGAATTGCCTCTCGGCGTCCTCCATCATCCGCCCAACCTTCCCGGCTTTGACGGCCTCAATCTCCGCACCGAACTCGAGCGCCGCGTCCATCGTCCCGTTCAGGTCAACTCCGACGCGAACCTCGCCGCCTATGGCGAGTTCAAACTCGGCGCGGGCAAATCTTTCGGCGTTCACTCGCTGCTCGCGCTCACACTCGGCACCGGCGTCGGTTGCGGCATCGTCCTCAACGGAAAAATCTGGGAAGGCATGCAGGGCGCTGCCGGAGAATCTGGCCACGGCCCCATCGATCCCAACGGACCCAAGTGTCCCTGCGGCGCCCGCGGCTGCCTCGAAATGTACGCATCCGCCACCGCAATCGTGCGGCGCGCCCACGAGCTCGGCCTCGCCTCCGCCGCCGGAAACGGCGCAACCTCCCGGCTCAGCGCCTCCAGCATCGCTGATATGGCTACAGCCGGCGACGCCCGCTCCCTCCAAATCTTCGACGAGGTCGGCCGCGCCCTGGGCTTGTCCCTCGCCAACCTCATCAACGCCCTCGACCTTCCCCTCTACGTCCTCTGCGGAGGCGTTGTCGCCGCATGGCCGCTCTTTGCCTCCCGCATGTTCGCCGTCGTCAAAGAGATGAGCTACGTCTACCGTATGTCGATGCCCGCCGATCCGAACATCTACGAAGCGGGCAAAACCCACATCGCCGCAGCTCAGGTCACCGATGCAGGCATTCTCGGCGCGGCCATGCTGCCGCTGGTGAATGTCGCATCGCCCGCTTAACTGGATCGGTCTGGGTCTCCGTCTGGCTCGGACCGCACCGCTACTTTTCGTGGCGATTGTTTTTGTCTCTGTGCTATAAATCCTCACCGCTCATCCAGCCTGCTGCTGTGCAGGGAATCCACGCACAGGAAAACCTAATGAACCTGCGTTCCGCCGTTCTCGCAACAACCTCGCTGTTGCTTGCCACGACTTTCCTCGCTGCCGCCCAGTCGGCTCCGCCGATCAAAATGGGTCTTTGGGAACATTCGGTCACCCTCGATATGTCCGGCATGCCCAATGGCATGGGCGGCGCATCCCACACGGTTTCGAACCAAACCTGCATGAGCAATGACACCTGGAAAGAAGCACTGCAATCGATGCAGAGCCGTCGGCAACAGGCCAATGCCGCCAACTGCTCGACTTCCAATGTGGAGCAGGATTCGCACCACTTCGCCTTCGACGTGGCCTGCGTCGCCCAGCAGGGAATGAACACCAAAATGCACCTCGACATGACTCTCGACAGCGAAGAAAGCATGCACGGCACAATGTCGACCACCATGTCCGGTCCCAATATTCCTCAGGGTATGTCGATGAAGGCGACCATCCAGTCGAAGTTCGTCAGCAGCGACTGCGGCAATCTCAAACCCGGCCAGCAAAAAAGTACTTCTCCCGGCGGCGCACCGCACCCCTAATCGCCGCTGGAATCGACCTTTGCTAGCCTGAGTCCATGCCTCCGGTGCTCGAAACTCCGCGCCTGCTCCTTCGTCCGCTCGAACTGGCCGACGCGGAACAGATCGAGCGCATCTTTCCGCATTGGGAGGTCGTTCGCTATCTGAACGCCATCGTTCCCTGGCCGTTCCCCGCCGGCGCTGCCCTCACCCACATCCGCGACAGTGCCCTGCCCGCCATGGCCAGCGGCAACGAGTGGCATTGGACCCTCCGCCTCAAATCGGCTCCCGACGAATTGATTGGAAGAATTTCGCTTTATCGCAGCGACCAGAACCAGCGCGGCTTCTGGCTCGGCGTTCCGTGGCACGGCCAGGGCCTGATGACCGAAGCCGTCATCGCCGCCAACGATTACTGGTTCGATGTGCTGGGATTCCCCGTGCTGCGCGCTCCCAAAGCTGCCGCCAATATCGCTTCCCGCCGCATCTCCGAAAAAACCGGGATGCGTCTCGTCGGAACCAAAGAGAGCGATTACGTTTCCGGCCGTATGCCCGGCGAAATGTGGGAAATTACCGCCGAAGAGTGGCGTGCCTTTCGCAGCACGCTGCCAGTCTATCGGCCGTAAATCGCGCGGCCGTAAATCGCCCCAGAAATCTGTATTTCGCCCCCTCCCCCCCTCCCCCCTATTTTTGTAAGTGTGGAAATCAAACGACTTACTCTTTGGGCCATTTACTAAGCGTATAAAAACAAAGCACTTAACTCTGGGTTTTGGCGTATGTGTGGGAAACAAACGATTTAGCGGTTGCACGGAGGCGCTGGATTTCAAAGAGCGGTAACTGTGCCCGCCTGGGCGGCCACAAATACAAAAGCTCTGTTCAGGAAGAACAGAGCTTTCCGTGTTTCCAAGGTAGGCGCTGCGGATCTGTCGCGCAACGGGATTCGTCGGGCTGGACGGTACGGATGTAAGCGCGGCGAGAGCAGCAGCTTACTGGTCGTTCCCCTGATCGGGGACCGCAAAATACCCCTTGCGCGCCTGCACCTTCATCTCCTGGGTCTGGTCCTTGCAGAACACATCGACCTTCCGGAAGCCGCCATTCATGTTCCGATCCGTCGGCACGTATTGCAGCACGTACTGCGTGCGCAATTCTTCTTCAATCTGGTCGAAGGCGTCTTCCAGCTTCTTGCCGTCGTGCCCGACATTGATCACGCGCCCGCCCGTCGCCTCCGTCAGCGTGCGCATCTGCATTTCGCCGGTGTAGCCCATCCCGTATCCGGCATACTGGGCACGGTCGGCGATCAGAATTACGTAAATGATGGCGTTCGCGTTTTGTGCCGCGGCAATCGCTGCCTTCGGCTTCGTGTCGCTGCCCTCGTCTTCACCGTCCGTCAGCAGGATCAGCGCCTTTCGCCCTGTCTCCGACCGCATTTTGTCGTTCGACGCCTCATTCACCGCGTCGTAGAGCACGGTCCCCTTCGGCGTCCCCTGCACCGGCACCGGTCCTTGTCCAATGCCCGGCACACCCATCGCTCCGCCGCCGCCCGCCGTGTTGATCTCCACTTTGCTGATCGCCCGGTCCAGTTCCCGCGTGTTGTTCGTGTAGTCCTGCTCGAGATTCACGCCCACATCGAAGCTCAGCACGAACGCCTCGTCCTTCGGCCGCAAAATCCGCTTCAGGAACGCCGTCGCCGACTGCTGCTCCAGCGGCAGAACATATTGCTGGCTCCCGCTGGTGTCGATCATGATCCCCAGAGTCAGCGGCTGGTTCGCTTCCGCCACAAAATTGGTCATCTTCTGCTGCTGCTTGTCTTCCCACACCGTGCAATCGTTCTTCGTCATGTAAGGGATCAGCGCGTTCCTTTTGTCCCGCACCGTGAAGTACTCGCTCACCAGTGTCGACGTCACGTGCAAGGTCTCTTTGGGAGGCCCCATATCCTCGTTCGAAGTATCCTGCGGCACGGTGCTCACCGGCGGGGCGTCGGGTGACGGAGCCGACTGCCCGTACGTCAGAGGTACAGCAGCAGCCAACAGCAGAACCGGGATGCTCAAAACGCAAAGACGGCGCAAGACCATGTCCTCTTAGACGGAATCCGTGCCCAATGGGTTATAGAAAACCACACCATCGAAGCTCTGATAATCTTGAGCATACGCCTCTGCCCCGCTCCGGCCCCGCCGCGCATCTCAAGACGTTGGATGCGGGCTTTCCCGGAGAAACACACATGGATGAGGGCGTGAGAACAACGGTTTTGGGAAGAATCCTGGGGGTCAGCCTGATGCGCGCAGTTTGGTTCAGCGCTCTTTCATTTCTGTTCGTGAGCGCAGCTTTTGGTCAACAACCAGCCGTCCCGGATGCTCCCGCACCCCAGGCTCAGGCAGCCCCGCAGGCTCAGCCCACTCCTCCGAACGCGCCCACCCCCCAACCCTCTTCTTCTTCCCTGGGAAGCCTCACTGGCCAGGTCACGCCCGGCAAAGGCGCCGGTGCACCCGACGAACAAGCCGAAGGCGAAAAGGCAGCAGGCCAGGCTGCGCCGAAGGTCAGCAACGGCACCGTCAATCCCGACCAAACTCCGCCGCCTGACAGCGTCCAGGGTGCTCCGCCCATCATTCCTCCGGCCGGCCAGGCGCCTCCGGCGGCCAGCGATATTCCCACCCTGCACACGGGGGTCACGGTCGTTGACGTCCCCGTGATCGTCCGCGATAAAAAGAATCAACTCGTTGCCGGCCTGCCCTGGTGGCGGTTCCGCGTCTACGAAGACAATGTCCAACAGCGCATTGCTTTCTTCACCACCGACGCTTATCCCCTGTCCATCGCCTTCGTCATTGACGACACGCTGCCCGCCGACATCATGCAGAAGGTGAACCAAAGCCTTTCCGTCGTCTCCAGCGCGCTCACGCCCGCCGACTCGGTCGCCATTGTCACCTATGCCGGAACCGGACCGCAGCTCATCACCGACTTTACCGGCGCCGCCGGTGCACGCCTCCCCGCCGCTCTGCAAATGGCAAAGAGGCCCGGCGAGTCCATGGGCGTTCCGTCGATGGGCGACGACCCGTTTGGTCATGGGCCCACCGTGAACGGCGAACAGGCTGATCCCACCCTGGCCCCGCAACGCGGCAATGCCGGTGGATTCGTGACCATCCCGAGAGAAGTCCATCCCCTCAACGACGCCATTCTCTACGCCGCTGAGCAGCTGGCCAGCCAGCCCCGCGGCCGCCGGCGCATCATCTACGTCGTCAGCGACGGCAAGAACGTTCGCAGCAAAGCGACCCAGAAGCAGGTCACCGAATACCTGCTCACCAACAACATCGCCGTCTATGGAACCGAGGTCGGCGACGCTTCCCTGTGGGGCATCGGCTACCTCGACCGCATGAAGCTCCCGTTGCTCGCCCCCGAAAACGTGCTGCCTCGCTACGCGCTCGCCACCGGCGGCGACATGCAGGCTGAAATGTCCGAAAACGGCATCCAGAACGCCTTCGTGCACATCACCGAATCCGTCCGTACCTCCTACACCATCGACTACATCAGCCATCAGCCCTCGCTCAGCGGCAAGTACCACAACATCGATGTCCGCATCGAAGGGCTTTCCGGCCTGACGGTCGACGCCAAACAGGGTTACTGGCCCTCTGCCACAGCCAGCCAGTATTAGCGAAATCGGGAGATTTGCACGCCAAATCTCCCGGCCGCTCTTCCCCGCATTGAGCCAAACGGACCATCTCCCAACCGCTCAGGCTGTTATCCTGTCTTTTCACCTCGGCTCGCGGAGTCGAAGGGCGATCCAGCACGGCAACCTCCCAACCCGCGCCCAAACAGCGCGATTCCCTGTAAGCCATCTGCAAGTCCTGATCCTGGCCTGAGCACGGTCGCCAACGCGCCCCGCTCAAAGGTCTAAGGCGAAAGAAAGATTCCTGAACCATGGCCGACGCAAAACTACAAATCATCCCCCTGGGCGGACTCGGCGAGTTCGGCATGAACTGCCTCGCCATCCGCTATAAAGACGACATCATCGTCATCGACGCCGGTCTCATGTTTCCTGAGTCCGAACTCCTCGGTGTCGACATCGTCGTTCCCGACATTTCGTATCTCGTCGAGAACAAGCAGCACGTCCGCGGCATCATCCTCACCCACGGCCACGAAGACCACATCGGCGGCCTGCCCTGGATCCTCTCCGAGCTTCAAGTCCCCGTCTACGGCACTGAGTTCACCCTCGCCTACGTCGATGGCAAGCTTGAAGAGCACGCCCTCGACGACGCCGAACTGATTGAAATCGTACCCGGCGAAAAATTCACCCTCGGCCCCTTCACCGTCGAGCCCATCCGCGTCACCCACTCCCTCGTGGACTGCGTTGCGCTCGCCATTGAAACCCCGGTCGGCGTCATCGTTCATACCGGTGACTTCAAAATCGACCTTTCCCCGCCCGACGGCAAAGCCTTTGACCTGCATCGCTTCGCCGAATACGGCCGCCGCGGCGTCCTCCTTCTCCTGCAGGATTCCACCAACGTCGACCGCCCCGGCTACACGCCCAGCGAATGGGCCGTCAAACCGCGCCTCGACGAAATCTTCGCCCGCACGAAAAAGAAGCTCTTCTTCAGTTGTTTCTCCTCTTCCATCTACCGCATCCGCATTGCCACCGAGCTGGCGCGTCTCCACAACCGCAAAGTCGCCATCGTCGGCCGCTCCATGCTTGAGTCTTCTGAAATTGCCCAGGACCTCGGCTACCTCGATCTGCCCGCCGGCCTCATCATCCATCCCGGCCAGATCAACGACTTCGCTCCCGAGCAGGTCATGATTCTCATCAGCGGCACCCAGGGCGAGCCCATGAGCGCCCTCAGCCGCGCTGCGGTCGATAACCACAAGCACGCCCGCATCGTCGCCGGCGACACCGTCGTCCTCAGCTCCCGCGTCATTCCCGGCAACGAGAAAAGCATCTTCCGTGTCATCGATCACCTCTGCCGCCGCGATGCCGACGTCATCTACGACGACGGATCCCACGGTCTCATCCACGTCAGCGGACATGCCAGCCAGGAAGAGCAGCGGCTCATGATCAACCTGCTCCGGCCCAAGTTCTTTGTCCCGGTGCACGGCGATTATCGCCATCTCAAAAAGCATGCCGAGCTCGCGCAGAGCCTCGGCGTCGTCGACCTCGCCCTCGTCATCGAGAACGGCGAAGTCCTCGAGCTCGACCGCGACAACATGCGCAAAGCCGGCAAAGTCACCGCCGGCCGCGTCTGCATCGACTCCGGTTCCTCCACGGATGTCGTGGAAGACCTCGTCATCCGCGATCGCCGCCACCTCTCCGAAGACGGCTTCGTCCTTCCCATCCTCACCATCAACAAGCTCAGCGGCAAAGTCGAGCGTCAGCCCGAGATCGTCAGCCGCGGCTTCGTTGGCGGCGAGCCGGATTTGATGGAAGGCGCCCGCCAGGTCGTCACCCAAACCCTCGAAAACTCCAGCGCCGAGGAGAAGGCCGACTACGGTGTCATCAAGGAAAAAATCCGCATCGATCTGAAGCGGTACATCCAGAAAAACACCAGCCGCCGCCCCCTCATCATGCCGGTCATTCTGGAAATCTGATCGCCGCGTCACATAAAAAGGGCCGCCACGTATGGCGGCCTTCGCGCGTTTACACAACGAACTTTACGAAACCGGAATTGCCTCGACCGCGAGGCTCGACGGATTCACCACCGCATACGGCGATCCCGGAGCTTCACTTTCGCCCGTCGCCGTCACCGTAAAGACAAACAACTTTCCTGCCGTCCTGCTCAGTGCATAGAGATGGTTGTCGTTGTCCCAGGCAATCTCATCGATCTCCGCACTCGCCAGCAGGCCCGTGTCTTTTGTGATCGGGTTCGCGCCGTTGAAATGGAAAACTTGCATCCCGCTCGTTCCCGCCACCGCCAGCAGCTTGCCCGAGGGCGCCATGCTCATCGCTGTTAGGTTGCCGACGAGCACCGAAGGCATATTCGCAGACGTGCTCGCCGTCGTCAGTGCTCCCGTGCTGCTCGCCGTGTAAGTTGCCAGTTGATATGGCCCCGCCGTCATGCCGTAGCCCTCCATCGGCTGCATGGCGATCGCTACATGATTCGTCTGATCCGTCGCGGTTAGATTTGGACAGTAATTCTCATTGGCTGGCGCCACCGGCGGTGCGGGCGCGGTGCTCAACTTCTTCAGCCCGCCATTGCTCGCGCGCACAAATCCAGCAATCATTGGCAAAAAGTGATAACAGCTTGCCACATAGCCAAACTGATTACTTCCAACAAAGCTCAGCGCACTCGTAAGTTCCGGAGTATCTCCCGCCTCGTTCAGATAGGTCGGCTTCGCCGTCGTCTGATTCACCGCAAACGCCTGATAGGTCGTGTTCGCGCAATCGTTGCCGTCATAATCCAGGTTGTACAACGACGTTCCCGTCCGATCGAGAAACAGCACGCTCGCGGTATCGCAATTCTTACCCTGCACAATGTCTGTCGCCGCCGCATAGCGCAGCGCGCCATTCGATTCGATCGTGTAAGCATCAATGTCGATCCCATTCCGGTTCGAACCGAACAGATGCTTCCCGTTCCCTGTCAGATCGGTCACGTCTTCCTGAAACGGCGATCCGCTGATCGCTGTCAGCTGCCCGTTTGCATCCGCCGCGTATCCCCTGATCTCATAATTACTGCTGTTGCTGGGCGTATTCGCAACGTATATGAACGTTACCGGCGGCGAGGTCAGCGGGGGCCCCACGTGGGGCTGCGGCCGTCCTATCCCCAATTGTGCCCACGCCGTCGCCGTACACAGCATCGCGCTCAGACAAATGACTCCCGAACTGCGCCTCATCAGAAACCCCTCTTTGTGGAAAACCTATTGAGTCAACGCCCGCGCCTCACGCCTCGTTGTCTGGCGAACGGCGGATCGTCTCGCCCCAGGGCGGGGTTAGCAGGTAGGACAGGCCGCTGTGGGCCCGTTGGTTGGTTAGATGCCGCCAATCGCTCTCATCTCTGAGAAAATCACCCGACCCGCATGAATAGAGGCCTCTCGAGCCTGCAAGAGCGAATTCATGCGCTTTCAACCGCAGCATGCATCTCACTGATTTGACACCGAGGTATTCATGCGCAAAACGCCCATCGCCCCATCCCCCACCGAGCCAAGATCTCCCCTCGATACGTGGCTCGATATTGAAGACCTCGCCGCCGTCGAGATTTCCTCCGAGCATCCAGGGCATCCTTTTGAAGCCGCCCTCAATGGCGGAAAAGGCGAAGGTTGGCGCGCCGCGCAGCCGGGCCGCCAGACGATCCGCCTCAAATTCGATAAGCCCACGACAATTCGGCGCGTCCGTTTGGAGTTTCGCGAGCCGGCCGTTGAGCGCTCTCAGGAATTCCACCTCTCCTGCACCTCAACCTCCGGGCAGAAGCGCGAAATCGCGCACCAGCAATGGAATTTCAGCCCCAGCGGGTCCACCGTCGAGATCGAAGACTATAAAGTCAACGCTTCCGACTGTGCGATGCTGGAACTCGAAATCGATCCCGGTCGCCACGATCAGAACGCCATCGCGTCCCTGCAATCCATCGCAGTCGCCTGACGGCCCTTACTTCTCCGCATAGAACGAGTACTTCGCCAGATACGGCACGCGTACCGTCTTCCCCGCGTCCGCGCTCGTCCGGCACGCAGCAATATCCGGCATCCCGCCCTCGGTCTCCGTCCGCCGGATGTACGCCACGTCCGCCAGTTTCCCTGTCGCCGAGCCCGCCTTCGCCCGCAGCAGTAGCCACGCTACCGCGCCAGGCTGCGCTGCCTGCTGGCTCGCCGCCACCGTGCCCTGCACCTGGCTGCCGTCGTTCAGCCTCCACGTCGGCCCCGCGAAGTGCGTCCCCAGCGTCTTGCCGTCGGCGTCCAGCAGCTTCGCGTCCGGGCCCTGCAGTGCCCACGCGAATCCGCCGTTCGACCCCGCTCCACACTGGTAGATCTGCACGCCTGAGCCGCGCGCCTCCAGCACCATCCGCGCTCCAGCCGGCGCGTCGATTGAACCGCCTGTTTGCTGTCCGCCCGACGCGAGCGCCACGCCCGCAATCCCCACCGCCGCTGTCGTCCAAAACCGTCGCATGGCCGGAAATATAGCATCTGCGCACGGCCCTCGGCATCCATCTTTCTGCCGACACACTCCTCGACCCCGCGCCCGACCGACAATGCCTCACTCCCCTCCGGTTGGCAAGCCGAAGTTCCCACCGACCCCGTCCCCGCCAGGTTCCTGCCGTAATCAACAGATCCGGACTCTCGATCAACGTGGGCGCATCATCAAGAATCTTCTGTCACAAATGCCGGTTTGGATGCCACAATGGTGCGGTCTCTGCTCCCCCGAGCGAGCTGCTTTTGGCTCAAATCCCAGGAATTCTAATTCAGGAGGTTAGTATGAAAACCAATCGCATCGTGTGTGCTGTAACCCTTGCGCTGCTCGGCTCCTGCGCCGTGTTTACACCGGCGAATCTGCAAGCTCAGGATGTTGCTGCAAAGGCTCTGAATGCTTTTCAAATTACCGTTCCCGTCAACATCAGTAATTTCAATTTCACGCCGGTCAGCATCCCCGCCGGGCAGCGACTGGTCATCCAGGACATTAGTCTCTCCGGCGCCGCGCAAACCAACGGTACCGATGTGCAGCCAATCGTCATCTTCGCCACTACCCTTGGCAGCGATGCCCAAAATCTGCGTTACTTCGCTCCCATCCAGGACGCCACGGTTCCCGGCCAGTACTATCAGGACTTCGCCACCACAATGTATGCCGATACATTGTCCATATCGCCGGCTTTTTCCGGCTATACTCCCACTTTCATGTCCTTCAACGTCGTCATCACCGGGTATCTGGTCGATCTCACGCCATCGCAATCCTGCCCGAATCCGGCACCGTCCAAGCCGACGGCGACAGGTCCGGCTACGCTCACTCCGCCTCTCCGCAAATAAAAGGCGGATCGCCAATCAGGATTTCACATCCCCACGTATATCCCAGGTCCGGATTTTCAGACCTGGGATATACATGTCTACAGCCCCCTGTCGCCCCACCGCCGCTATCCTCCAAGTCCATCGCATGGCCGGAAATATCGCTTCTGCGCACCGCCCTCGGCATCCATTTTTCTGCTGACGCTCTCCTCAACCCGCACCCCACCGACAACTCCTCACTCCCCTTCCGCTTCCAACTGAACGACGACATGATGGCTGCTTCCTGCACGGCTTTTCTGACTCCTGTCTCCTGATTCCCGATTCTTTGTGGAGTTCGCCATGAATGCATCTGACATCCTCGTAGAACGCCTTATTGCCTGGGGCGTCGACACCGTCTTCGGTCTCCCCGGCGACGGCATCAACGGCGTCTTTGAAGCCCTGCGCCAGAATCAGGAACGCATCCGCTTCATCCATGTCCGCCACGAGGAAGCCGCTGCTCTCGCCGCCTGCGCCTACGCCAAATTCACCGGGCGCCCTGGCGTCTGTATCGCCACCTCCGGCCCCGGCGGCATTCATCTGCTCAACGGCCTCTACGATGCCAAAATGGACCACGCTCCGGTCCTCGCCATCACCGGCCTGCAGCACTCCGACCTCATCGGCACCTTCACCCAGCAGGACGTCGCCCTCGACAAACTCTTCATCGACGTCACCGAATACAACGAGCGCATTATGAACGGCGCGCACATGGAAGCCGTCGCCGACCTCGCCATCCGCACCGCCATCGAGAAACGCGGAGTCGCGCATATCACTCTTCCGGTCGATGTCCAAATTCAATCCGTGAAAAAGGGCCGCTCCGACCGCAATCCTCCGCACCACACCACGGCGACGCCGGCCTTCTCTGAAGCCATGCCCTCGCGCGTCGATCTCGAGCATGCTGCCGACATTCTCAACCGTGGTAAACGCATCGCCATCCTTGCAGGACAGGGCGCGCTTCACGCCACTGCTGAACTCGAGCGGGCCGCTGAGATTCTCGGCGCTCCCATCGTTAAAGCGCTCCTCGGCAAGGCCGCCGTTCCCGACGACAGCCCGTACACCACCGGCGGCATCGGCCTGCTCGGCACCGAGCCTTCGCAGAACGCTCTCGAAGACTGCGACACGCTCTTCATCGTTGGCTCTTCGTTCCCCTACATTGAATTCCTGCCCGAGCCAGGCTCCGTCAAATGCGTCCAGATCGACATCGACCCGCAGCGCATCTCGCTCCGCTATCCCGCCGATGTCGCCCTCATCGGCAGTTCCCGCGCCTGTCTCCGCGCGCTTATGCCCATGCTCCGACCGCACGACAAAGGCTTCCTCAGGAAAGCGCAGAAGGCGAAGAAAAGCTGGGAAGCCCTGCTGGAAGAGCGCGGCACCTTCATGGAAAAGCCGATGAAACCTCAGGTCGTGGGCTGGGAACTCGGCAAACGCATCCCCGCCAATGCCATCGTCACATCCGACTCCGGCACCATCACCACCTGGTGGGCGCGCTATGTTCCCGCGCTCCGTGGCCAGATGCACAGCTGCTCCGGCAACCTCGCCACCATGGCCTGCGGGCTCCCCTACGCCATCGCCGCCGCCGTTGCCTACCCCGACCGCCCCGTTTACTGCATCATCGGCGATGGCGGCCTGAGCATGTTGATGGGCGAGCTCATTACCGTCGCCGCCTACAAGCTCAACATCAAAATCATCGTCATCAAGAACAACACTCTCGGCCAAATCAAATGGGAGCAGATGATCTTCCTCGGCAATCCCGAGTACGCCTGCGACCTCTACCCCGCCGACTTCGTCGCCATCGCCCGCGGCTGCGGCATCGACGCCATGCAGATCTCCGAACCATCCGCCTGCGGCCAGCAGCTCGACGCTGCCGTCACGCACCAGGGCCCCATCCTCGTCGAAGCCGTCGTCGACGAATTTGCCGCGCCCATGCCGCCGAAAATCAAGGCTGGTCAGGCCGTCAAATTTGCTGAATCTCTTTTGCGCGGCGAGCCGAACCGCACCAAAATCGCTCTCACGACACTCCACGAACGCGTGCGCGAGCTGGTCTAAGCCGCGCGTGCGGCCACTCCATCGGCGGGTGCGGCATTTCTTCCTCGGCCGGAATCGTGTCGTCCGCTCCGCCCGTGACGATCGTTCCCTGGTGGTAGAGAATCTGCCATCCGTCCGGCGTCTTCCGCCACAGCGTCGCCCGCCGCGTCACTCGCTGCCATTGCCGCAGTGTGTAGGTGATCTGATACGTGTCCTCGCCCAATTGCCGTAAGCCGAAATCCGAACACTCCCAGCCTTCCGCCGCTGCATCCACCAGCGACGTTTTTTCGAGTGTCGTCACAATGAATGCGCGGCTGTAACGACGCCCTGACGCCCCCACTTCAAAATAATCCGGAGCCATCCTGCGCTCGATTTCCGCGAGCGTCGTCCCAAACTCCGGCGTGTGAAAAATCGGCTCCAGACGCCGCAACTCCTCCAGCATCGGCGCCAATTCCTCTTTCATCTGCGTGAAGACCGGCTGCTCGCTCATACTGTTACTCCACCAGGGATCGCTGCTCTTACGGAGCCACAGAGCCGAAGACCGCTGCGAGAATGAAAACGGCAATCATGCGCAGCCGCAACCTGCTCAGGTCGTTGTTGCCCGCATTTTCTCACTTATTTCCACCCTCAAACCTCGGTTTCCATCCCGTAACAACCCTTCCGTACCAGGTTGACAGCCCCTCCCCGTCCCCCTTACCGTGGTTCCCAGCGCGAAGGGCGCATCCAGTCCGCGGAAAGGGCCGTGCCCACCTTCAGGTCTCA
>DATHQV010000157.1:0-46903 GCA_035482355.1 Acidobacteriaceae bacterium
TTCTTTTGGATTTCGACGAACGCACCGATCTTGGTTTCATCCCCGATCTCGCATCCGTACAAATTGATGAATTTGGATAGCCGGACATCTTTTCCCATCCGGACGTCGTCCGCAATGCAATTCCAGGAATTCACAGGTAGACCAATGCTCCTCGTTTGTTCAGCGAATCGCTCGCCGCCTCGAGCATCTTCACGACGCGCAGGCCGGCTTTCCCGTCGTTGTGCGGATCCTGTCCGCTGTCAATGCAGTCCACAAAGTAGGAAAGTTCCTGGCGGAGCGCCTCGACCTGCTCCAGTTGCGGAGCCCACATATCGCCAGAGCGGTAATTCACCAGAAGTTCGTAGACTCCCTCGCGGTTGGTGATATTGACGCCTTTGTCGTAGACTTTCACTTTTTCATCCGCTTCAAGATCGTTCCATACCAGCATTCGCTTTTCGCCGCCGATCAGCGTAGTGCGGACCTTTACCGGCGAGAGCCAGTTCACATTGATGTGAGCGATGACTTTATCCGGGAAGTAAAGCGTCATGAAAGCCACGTCCTCGTGGCAATTCAGATGCTTTTGACCGGTCGCCACGATGGCCTCTGGGTTCGCTCTGATGAGGTGATCCATGATGGAAAGATCGTGCGGCGCAAGATCCCATAGAACATTAATGTCGTGCTGGAACAAGCCAAGGTTCACTCGGGTGGAATCGTAGTAATAGAGCTGGCCCAGCGTTCCTTCGTCGAGCAACTGGCATATCTTCTTTACGGCTCCCGTAAAGAGGAAGGTGTGGTCCACCATGATCTTCAGATTCTTCTTACAGGCAATCTCGATCAGCTCTTCGCCCTGCGCCGTCGTGCTGGTGAATGGTTTCTCGACGAATACGTGCTTGCCGTTCTCCAGCGCTGCCTTGGCAAGTTCATAATGCGTCCAGACCGGCGTGATGACAGCGACGGCGTCAATGGCCGGCGACGCAATCAGTTCTGCAGCGTCGGCGGTGACGTGAATCCCAGGATAGGCCTTCTGCGCACGCTGCCGCGCTGCCGGGTTCATCTCCGCAATAGAAACGACATGTGAGCCTTCCAAATTCGCGAGATTCCTCACGACGTTTGGTCCCCAGTAACCGTAACCAATCACACCGAAATTCACGACTCGCCGACCATTCTTTCCATTGATGGAGTGTTGGACATCTGTGAAGAAGAGAGACAGGGAAATGAGCGGAGCAGGGAAGGCCTGCCTCGCTGCAAAAACTTAATAAGCCCCTTTGATGACCGCCCCAGGCGTGCGCATCAGTATTTTGAAATCCAGCCAGGGAGACCACGTGGCGGCGTACTGCAGATCGAGGCGCACCATATCGTCGAATGTGACGCGGCTTCGACCGGTAACCTGCCACAGTCCGGTTATCCCGGGCTTCACCTGCAGGAGACGGCGGCGGTGCCAAATTTGATAGGCCGCGAGTTCGTAGGGGATGGGCGGCCGTGGACCCACGAGCGACATGTCGCCCCAGAGAACATTCAAAAACTGCGGTAGCTCATCGAGGCTGGTTCTCCTCAGAAATTTTCCTACGCGCGTAATCCTTGCGTCGTTGGCCAGCTTGTATACGCCCTCGCCGCTTCCGTTCAGCGCAATACGTTCAGCATTGCCTGCAATCAGTTTCTTCACATAATCGCGGTGAACACCGTGGTCGTTGTTAACCTGCATCGATCGAAACTTCAGGAACGTAAAGCGCCGGCCGTATTGTCCCACGCGGTCCTGCTTGAAGAACACAGGGCCTTCAGACGACACTTTAACTGCCAGGGCGATCGCGGCGAACAGGGGCGAACAGATCATCAACAGGAAAGCGCTGCCCACGATGTCCATCATCCGCTTTACCCCGAAGAGGGCCTGCTTGCCCTTGAGCGATGCGAACAAGTCCGGATACAAGACCGGATTGGTCGAATCGCCCGAGTTGTCCGAATCCCAGTCGTCGGGAAAGAAGTGAAACGAGAAGCTTATCTGACTGAGTTGGTCGAATGGCAATTCATTCTCCAGCGCCGCGCCGACTCTGGTCAGAATTGTTCTCACAACAGTGCCCTTGTCCTCGCTCACCAGGCCGGTAAAGATTGCTCCCACCGTCTTCTGGTCGTTGTACCAACCCAGAATGTCGGTGTCCCGGGTGGACGCCTGTAGGGCGGTGACGACACTGTCAAGAGCTTTTGCGCTCTTTCTTGAAGCTGATGGGTTCCCCATCTCCAGCAACATCAGCAGAAATGGTTCACGAGAGCGTTCTGTTCTCTTCCGTTCGATCGCGATTGTGGCTCGGAAGGCTTCCTCGCTCAGCGTCGTGCGTTTGCCATCCGGAGCAGGGAACTCGACGGATAGCCGAAAGGGTGCTTTGTCAGTTGCAATTCGCGGTGTCAATGAACCGTCTCCTCAATACCAAGTGTTGAACAAACAGCAGAAACCGTGCATAGCTCGATAGACATCAAGCCCGTAGAAAATCGATTTGAAGTCTGAAAATGCAGTAACCGGAAAATAGAAAGCGGTATAGGTGAATTCCGTCTGCCGCCTATTCACTGACTCCGTCAGCCGCCTCATCGCAGACCATGCGCAGAGTGCCGCGATCGTTGAATACCAACCCGTGGAATCGCAGAACATTGCCCACGGCGGCAGGCGTCGAGTTGAGCATCTGTGTGCTGCTACTGGCGTATACGTTCAGCGTAGATGCTTCGCCAGGCGGAGTGAGAGGATCATAGGCCGCCAGAGTTACAGCGTAAATTGTGTAAGAACCACTACTGCTGACCGCACTGATCGTCCCATCCACGGTTTGCGGTATGAGCGTAGCCGTGCTGACGACCGGAAAGGGCCCAGTGGTCGGAATCGATGCGGCGGTTATAGCTATGTCCTGGCCAGTCGCCAGGCTGCCGCTGTCAAAGATTGGAGCGAAGGGGAGACTCTGTGCAGCCGTAAATCCACCGAATACGCGAAATCTCGTAGCTCCAGTGAACCGCAGAGCGAGGCCGCCAGAGCGAAACTCAGACGAAAAATCATCACCCTGTTCACGTTCACCGACGAGGTTAAACGATCCCGCCTGGTTATTAGGGTTAAAAACTGGCCCCGTCACCAGATCACGCGCCGTTGTATCTGCCACTTCCACGCGTGTGGCCAGCAGAGATCCATCCTGCTGGATCGCGAGATCCACGTCCGCAAACATGCCAGATGCCAGATCGGAATATCCATCCAGCCCCTGGTACGTAGTTGCGTCGTTTAGTTTCAACGTTAACGCGGAGCCGCCCGGAGTGGTCAGTACTAGGCTGTTTGCATCGGAACTGACCGGACCAGTCGAAGTAACTTGCCCGAAAATGCCCGTCTCCATGCCATTCAGCGCTGTTGTCGCTCCCGAACTAATGCTTTCCGGCGTGATTATGAAGGTGGGCGTGATCGAAGTCGCAAAGTTATCCCCCTGCGGATTTCCCTCGATCGTAACCGACTGAGACACGCGAGAATCCAGCACCAGCCCCATCGCACTCCCGCTGATGGTGATCGGCGAAGGCAGGTTGACCGCCGCAGGCTGCGGGGAATTCCCCGTAAAGGTCAGCCCTGTGTTGAAGTAGATATAGTTAGCGGCATAGGTCACATAAGTGAACTGAGGGTTGGAGAAGGTTAATGCAGCGGATGTGTATACGCCTTGTGGAATGCTAGCTGCCGCTATTGGCTCCAGCACGCTATTGGAGTGAATCGATTCTGCCAGCTGCTTTGGATCCAGGCTGAACACGGTTACGGCTTTGCCATTCTGATCGGTAAGGGTCAGGCTGTCCAGGCTCATCTGAAAGTTCGCCAATTGGTCATTGGCTGTACTCGACAACAACACCGTCACGCTGGTGCTCTGGCCCTGCACGGGAGTGCTGTCCGCTGTATTCATCACCCCGTTGGTGCCGCAACCAGCCACTGAACCGGCAACGATTGCAAGGGCGACAACGAATCCCGCTGTTTGGCAAGGAATGCAGCGTTCGAAAAGCTTCATAGGTATGTTGTTTCCGGGACTCGTTTGGATCCCGTACCGCGTTCTTGATGATGTCTCGAATTGCTTTTCAACGGCTGGGGATTGCGTCCGTCCGCATTTCAGGCGCGAATCGGCCGTCTGAGCGCCGGGCGACGAGTCGTTGCAGGGAGCGCAGCCCACGAAATGAAGCTACGCGGACGGAGTTATTGAACGGGTGGATCCGATGACGGTGAGGACTTTGTAGGTCTTCCGTAATAGTAGTAGTCATGATCGAACAAATTCGTCGTGGAGTTCATCACGGCGCCAATCAGCTTTTTCTTATCGATCGCCTCGACCCCTCTTTTTAGTTGTCGCTTCTGTGTGATGCCATGACGCGCAACCAACAGAATTCCGTCGGCAAGCCGCGACCAGATGCTTGTGTCAGCCAGAGGAAGTACAGGCGGCGAGTCGATCACAATCCAGTCAAACCATGAGGTCAGCTGTTCCATGAGTGCGGGCAATTTGGACGATTGAATCAGGCCCAAAGGATTTTCGGGAACCCGGCCTGCCGGCAGAATCCAAATTCCCGAACCTTCCAGGCGGTAGATGCTGGACACGATACTTTTCTCGCCTTCCAGCCAGTCACAAATTCCGGATTTCCCGCCCATTTGGAAGATCGTCGTCAGCGCCGGGCGACGCACATCCCCTTCCAGCAGCAGCACCTTCTGCGTTTTACCCGCTGCCAGAGTGCAAGCCAGATTAGCGGCTGTCATACTCTTGCCTTCCTGAGGAACGGTGCTGGTAATCAGGATCTTCTGGAGAGGCCGTTGCTTCCGCAGTGTCCGCAGGCGAACTCCCAGCAGGCGAAACGCTTCCGCGGCCGGACTCTCTCTCTCGCTCAACGCGACCAGGTGGCTTTCTGCGGGAAGTGAAAAGGTAGCAGTCTGAAATTCGTTCAGAATATTTTCGGTTTCCGCCGGAATCGGCTCCTCGATCTTTGCTGCAACGTCGCATGGCGTTGTGCCGGGAAGGGGATCGACGGGAGCGAAAAGGGGTTCAACTTCCGCATATTCCTCCACGGTCAATCCGCCCGCCTGAATCTCAGATTGCCTCTGCGCGGAGGCCTGGCGTTCTGCTCGCTCCAGGAGTTCCGTAGCCGCTGACGGAACCGATCCGCTCCCTCCCTCACGCTCAGTATCTGCCCTCAATAAAGCGTCAAATATACGGCTCATGTTCGCTCGTTTCTACGGCGGCACCGACCGTCGGCTCTGATCCAGTTATCGTTGTTTTCTCGCAAAGACTAAACAGATCCGACAGCACATCTCCGGCCGGTTGATCCTTCACTTCGCGGAGACCAACTGTTACATTTCCCTGATGTGGCCCCGGCCCGTCGAGACGGAATTCCGAGGCTATATCTTCGATCATGTAGGGGGTCACCGTCTGTGAATGCATCGCGTAAGCGGCGATCAGAGCATTCTCACATATGGTGTTGATCAAGCGGGGCAATCCCTGCGAATACTTGAAAACTTTGGCAAGAGCCTCTGTGGGAAATATGGCAGGGCGGTGCGGATCTCGGCCCGCAATCTGCAACCGGTGCTCGACATACTCCTTTGTCTCGTCGAAGTTCAGAGAGCCGAGCTTGCCACGAAGGGCAATCCGTTGCTTCAGCTGTCGCAGGCCGATGGTGTCTAGCTTTTGATCGAGCTCGGGTTGACCCACTAATACGATCTGCAGAAGCTTTTCATCCGTGGTCTCAAGATTCGACAACAACCGGATCTCCTCAAGAATGTCCTCGGAGAGAAGGTGCGCTTCGTCGACAATGAGCGCGGTCGTCAGCTTTTGTTCTCCCCGCGCGATCAGGAAGCGACCGAGTTCCTGCAGAAGTTCACCTTTGTTCTTCCCGGAAGCCGGCAATCCGAAGTCGGAAACGATGTATTGCAGAAACTCCGTCGAAGAAAGCCGGCTGTTGAAAACATAGGCATAACCAATATCCGTGCTCTCCCTGAGTTGGCGCAATAGGCAACGCAACAGCAGCGTCTTGCCGGTGCCCACCTCCCCGGTAACCACCACGAAACCCTTGTGCCACCGCACTCCGTAATAAAGCGCAGCCAGCGCCTCGTTGTGACGCCTCGTCGAGACGAAACAGGTGGGGTCAGGAGTCAGATCGAACGGGTTGCGCGCGAGATTGAAGAATGCCTTATACATTGCAGCAGATTCCTAAGCGTGCAGAAAGCTGAAAGCCGAACCAACGAGAATGCAGGCGAAGACTAGGCCAGCCATAGCCCAACCGAGAAAGATCCTTCGCCGATTCCGTTTTTCATCGCGAGAGCTCACGACTTCCGGAATTTCCGCGATAACAGCAACTGGCAGCAGATCGGTGATTTCTTTGTCACTGTGCAGGCGACCATCCAGGAACTCCAATCCTCCCACCACGACGCCGCCAAGAGCAATGCCGAAGCCAAAACCAGCAGCGCAGAACTTGAGGCGATTCGGAAAATCCGGCTTCAGCGGCAGTGTAGGAGCATCCAGCATCGTAAACCGCTCACCTTGCTGCATTTGCTCCATGCTTGTAGCCATCGACGATTCGCTTTCTTTTTTGAGAAGATCGTCGTAATTCGCCTTGGATTGTTCGTAGCCGCGAGTCAGATCCGCCAACTGTTGCTCACTCGCGGGTTCTGCGTTCAGCCGAGCTTGATAGTTGTTGATTTTGGCATTCAATCCGGCAATCGCCTGCTCACGGTTGGAGATCTCGGTCTGATTGGCCCGAAGCTGGCCCTCAAGCTGCAGGAGCGGTGCGCTTTGTACGGCATCGCTCAGATCGTTCGCGCTGTTGGCGGCTCCGGACTGTTTCGCTGCGTTCGCCCGGACTTTTAGATCAGCAATCTCCTGATCTCGCATCTTTTCGGTCTTGGCGATCTCTCCCTTCAAATTCTGAACCGCGGGATATTGATCGGTATAGCGAGCGCTGAGATCGGCAAGCTGTGACTTCAACTTAACGAGTTGCTCGTCAAGTGCCGAAACCCCCGTCGGACTGGCGCCGGAGGCTTGAGGCGCTACGTGCAGCGTTCGGTATTGCTCAATGAGCGACTGATAGTAAACACGCTGCTGTTTGGCGGTATTCAGAGCATCCTGCTCACTCAGCATCTGCGCCTGCAGTCCACTCAGGATCTGGAGATTGCTTGTTTGCTGGGACGGAAGTTCACCTTCGTGAGCGCCTTCGAACTCTCGAACCTTTGCTTCCTGTTCTGCAAGGTTCGTGCGCGCATCCGCCAGACGGTCGCTTATAAAGTTCGTGGTGTCTTCCGACTGTTTCTCAATTTCCTTTTGGTTCTCGCCGATGAAAAGCGAGGTTAGCTCCTTGGTGACTTGCTGCGCGAGATTGGGGTTCGGCGCCGAATAGGCGACAGTGAATGCGGTGATCGCACCGGTCGTGGGGTCATGGACCAGATCGGTGTGGATGTCTTTCCGCATCATCGTGACTTCTTCATCGGGAGTGAAGTGGCGGCCTTTGTCACTGTAAAGGTGCAGCTTATCGATAATTAGGAGGAGGCGTGTCCGGCTAAGAATCTGCTGCGAAATACTCACGAGCCTGGTCTGCAAGTCGTCGTCGACATTGGGTACGACGTAGTTCTTGGGCATGGTGGGCTGCTCTACCAGAATCAGCGTGCTTGATAGATAGCGCGCGGGGAGAACCCAGCTTGCCCCCCAAACCAGTAACCAACCCAAAAAAAGCGGCACGAGGAAATACATGTGACGCCGGCGCACAATGTCCATGTACCGCGCGATATCGAACTGCTGCTTCGGTTGTTCTTCGAAATCTTCCGTCATGATCATTGTCCCAATGGTCTCGAGAATCGGTAAAACACCGATATCAACTCCCGGTCGGTGTTGGGATCGCCCGCTATTGCCGCGACACCGCTGTAGTTCTGGTGCATCCGATCGTATTCACACGCAAGTCTGAAGTGCTGGCCAATTTCATGTTCGACAGAGCCCGTCCCCGTTATGGAGTGGCCTCCAATCGAAGATGTGGAAGGTAGAAGCGTTGCGACAGTGTTGTTGATCGCGTACGTGCCGCCTGCCCCCACCGTCCAGGTGTGCGACATCTGCCATCTGCCAGATACATTGACGCTGCTTGACTGGAAGGCGCCTGTCAGACCGCTCCCGGCTGTCACCACTCGGCTGAAGCTGGCCGCGAAGTTGGTATGAACAGTTTGCCAGGCTGCGCTTGCCGATGCTGCAGTAGCCCATGCATGTGAAACCGGCAGGGGATACTGGGAAATCTCGTAATACTGCGGACCGCCCGCCACCGTGAATGTAATTGTCGGGGTCACATAGACTGTGTAAAAGGGAAGAACCGTATGCGTTTGTGTCTCGCCTTCCGCGCCCGCCGGATATGTGAGGATCCTCGCGTATTGATAGGTCGCACCAAAATATTGCGAACCACCTAACCGGTGACTAACAAAAGCAGAGCCCCCGCGCGAATTCGAGTCATAGAGGCCAGGTGCCTGGGATAGATCCGGGAAATGCAGCTCAGTAAACGTCCCACCCATTCCGACCATGCCGGTTCTGCTGAACTGCCATGCGAGTTCCGCTTCGGTGCCGACAGCCAGTCGTTTTGCGAAAGGCGCCACGATGCCTGGGGTAACAGTCGGTACTGAACCAGAGACCCCATTTTCAGAGGAGGAGAAAGGCTGGCTAAACGCGGTGGAGCTTTGCTCAAATGTATCCGCTGCGCGAAGAGCAACGTGCGGACTGAGACGGTATTCGAAATCCATCGTGGCATGCTCATCCGTCTCATTCAAAACACTTGTTGGCTGATAAAACGTAAATGTCGGGCTGTATGTGTAGGTTTGATGGAACCGTGAGCTGGTCTGATCGAACGAAATTGTTGGCTGGACGAGATAAGTCGTGTCGCTCACGGGACTGCCTGACCCTGCAAATAGGTTATCAATATGGCCGACGCTGAAAACCAGGCCTCCGCCCAGATAATTGGATCTCGTTTCTGAGCCGACCCCGCTGGGATAGGCGACACCGCTCACCAAAGGGGGCGTCACCATCTGGCTTGTGCTGGTGGAACTGGCGTCCGTTGTATTGTCCACCTGCGACCAGACAGGAACAGCTGCGAGCAGTGCGATCCCGAAACAAACGCGTGTCAGCATATGACTGCCCTTCAGGGCACAACGATCGTGTCGTGCGGCTCAAGCCTGATGTTCTCTTCAGGGTGCTTGCCTTTAATAACTTCTTTGTAGTTGAAGGCGATGCGGGATTCACTACCGCCGGTATTCTGACGCAGGATGTATATGTCCTTCTGCTTGGCGAAATCCTGAAAGCCGCCAGCCTCTGCAATCGCGTCCAGAACAGTAGTTGTCGCTGAAAGCGAATAAGAACCCGGTTTTGCAACTCTCCCCAGGATGTTGAATTTCTGGCTGTTCATTTGCTGAACGATGACCGTGACGTCCGGCTGCGTGATAAAGGCGCGCAACTTGGCGGTGATCTCCAGCTCCAACTGCACCGGCGTCCGGCCTGTTGCCTGTAATTCGCCTATGAGAGGCAGTGAAATCTTTCCGTCCGACCGTACGGGAAGTGATTGGGTGAGATCTGGTTCTTTCCAGACATTGATCGACAGGACGTCATCGTTTCCAATCACATACTTGGTTTCGTGCGGCTTGGTGCTGGAAAGTGCTGGTTCCTGCGCGGGTGCGGACGCTCCGTTCCCGGCTGGTGGGTGCTCGGCCTGCGCAGCCGTGGCGGCCTGGCACAGCAAAGCACCGGAAAGGGCTATTGCCATCAACCCGGCGTTCATCGAGCGATCTAACCTGATTTTCATATCAATTTCCGTTGAAAGTTCCTGCGGAGAGAGTCTCGGCTGTCCCACCGTGCCGCCGAATCATATCTCTCTCCGCATCGGATCTCTCGGGTCAGCTAGCCAGCCGTACCCGGGGAGCCGGGACCCCGCCTGACAATTGCGCCGTTGGCACTGCACCGATTAGACCAGCCGTCCCGACGGGCTCCACGTCGAATGCATTGATCTCCACAGCGACTGACTTCGCCAGCATGTCCACCGAAAGGACAAGCCGATCCATATTCTTTTTGCGGACCAGGATCCCTTCGACCCCCTGCAGCGATCCGCGTGTGACACGAACTCGCTCGCCACATTTCAGGAAAGGATGTGGTTCGCAGCGGAGATTTCCTTCAACCGTTCTGCGAATTGCCTGTATCTCATCTTCAGGGATGATCGCGGCCTGCTCGCCATACGACAGGATCATATGAATTCCCGGAGTGCTCACGACATCAAGACGGCGCAGGACCCCGCCCCGGACAAACACGTAGCCGGGGAACAGAGGCAGCGAAATCACCTTTCGCCTGTCCTTCCAGCGCCGAACTGATTCGTACAGCGGCAGGAAAACCTCAAACTCCTTGGCCTCCAGCATTTCGGCCACCACCTTCTCATGCTGATGGCGGGTATACAGTGCCCACCATGCCGAGTTGTCACCGGTTTCGGCGTCGATCTTCTCTGTGTCCGGCATACGGTTTGTCTCTTCCTGTCCGAAGCGAGGATTACGTCAAAAGGATGCAGCTTCGCCCTGTGAGCAACAGTGCCCATTCTTTAATTAACTGTTCAGAACTTCGCCATATGCCCCCAGCGCAGTGCTCGGGTCACATGCTCACTTCATAATTCCAGCAAAATCAATACGCGGGTTAGATCATTACGCTAGTCGGTGATTGCTACCGGAAGATAAATCCCTGGCTCCATCCTCTTTTCTGGAGTCTGACGCAGAAGCCGCGAATGATTTATTCTGGCGGCGATTGTCACGCTGCCGACCGGTTCTGAGCATTTCGACGATCTAACCACGGATCCCTGGCAGAGAACTTCAGCCGCACACTCGCCGTTCAATTCAACAGGTAGTAAAAACCGCATCTCTATGATTGTGTCGGGATGTACCAAATCCGTTGCACGAATTAATACCCCAGAGAAGCTGATGTTTTCCATTGCACCTTCGCGCCACTCCCGCTCCCCCCGTATGCGATACCGAATGGCCGCTCCAATCTCATAACGCCGCGCTCGGGACGTCTCCACGTTTGTCTCTGTTGCGGTGTGGTTCAATTCCATTCTGTCTCCTTGCCGCACAGAGGCGTCAGCATGTTTTCCCGATGTTGCGAGTTCTCAGGCTATGCGGGGGACTCAGATTTCTCAATAGCCCGACAGTACTATGGTCATGCAACTATGCAGTTCTATCCGTATAGAACGATGGAGTGGTACCCGTGCGGACTAATGCGATTAAGTGGGTGACCACCACATACACCAAAGTGTCTTTTGGGGTGTTACCGAGGCCGCGCAGGGGTCAGGAAAGCGCTTCCGTTAGCCGATGATTGACCGCAAAAAGTGCGAGTTCCAGGCGATTGGAGACGCCGAGCTTGTCGAAGATGTTGCTGATGTGGTGCTTCACGGTTTGTTCGCTGATGCAGCACCTCTGCCCGATATCCGGGTTCGAATATCCCGCTACCACCAGAGTCACAATCTCGAGCTCGCGGCGAGTGAGACCGAAATCCTTGGGCCGTGGACCGCCGGCCGACGTCGGCGACACGGACCGCAATGCCCTGACCAGATCGGAAACGCTCTCCCGTCCAACCCAGTATTGGCCTCCCATGACGCAGCGAATGCTTTCGAAGAGCCTCTGCGAGGTTGACTCCTTCAGGATGACGCCGTAAGCCCCAAGTTTCAGAGCCTGCACCACCTGGGCTTTGTCAATTGAAGCGGTGAGCAACAGCGTCCGCACCGGAATCTCCAAAGCCGCCAGCTCGCGCAGAACTTCCATTCCATCCTGCCGGGGCATCGAGAGATCAAGCAGGATAATGTCCGCTTTTGTCTCCCTGGCGAGCTCCACGAGCTTCTCTCCGTCCGCCGCTTCGCCGACTACCGCGAAGCCAGGTTCTCCCTCAAGTAGCTTCCGCAGCCCATCGCGGAACATGGCATGGTCGTCCGCAATCAGGACCCGGACTGGGGAGGGAAAGGTCTTCGCTACTGAAGCCATGGCGGGTCTCCGTTGATGTGGGCACAGTCGTCTAAATAGCGGGAGGCTTTCTGGCGTTTCCCGATTTGTGCGTTGATGTCTGTGCGCATCGAGTAAACGGGGCCCTTTCAGGTCACTGGGATCAGTATATAGCTCGTGATTCTGCTCGAAATGCGACTTTTGGGGCAGGTGTCGAAGAGTGAACGAGTCCCGTGGTTCCAGGGCTGCCTCGCTGCGGGAACAACCCCGATGATGACGAGAAAGCCAGGGAATGAACGGCGAAGAGTGTCCCTTTATCTTAGCAGGCGCTCGATGGCAACCAGGATTTCCCCACCCGTCACAAAAGCCCCGTGTGATCGCCCTCGCGGTCGGCTGGTCGCGTCAGAACCCCAGGATCGCTGTCCGCAGCCGGCCAACAGATGGCGGGATTTTTGATAGCCTCGGACCCTGTCTTTCGTCAAACGTCTCGGAGTGCTACGGCACCTTTGGACCCCTGGCGCTTGTCGCTTTGAGCAGCCTGAGCTTTTCGGGAGCCCCAATCAGGGTCCATCCTCCGGCAACTGGCTCCGTTTGCAGCAGGAGAGACCCCAGTCGCTCCGAAAACACCGCGGGAGCACGTTCGTGTTGACCCGCGCCCCCTAATTGCGTTCCCGAACTGCGCGAAATCCCCCTCAGAACTTGTAGTGCAGGGACACCTGAAGGATGCGCTGCGAGGAGTTCGTGCCCGTGATTTTTCCCAGGTAGTTTGCGCTGGGGTCGGGGTTGTAGTCGGGCAGGTACGAGTCGGGCGGCGCGTAACTGGCCATGTTGAACGCGTTGAAGCCTTCTCCCCGCAACTCGAGAGTTTGGGCCTCTGTAATGCGGAAGACCTTGAACGCCCCCAGGTCGATTTTGCGATAGCCCGGAGCGCGTTCGGATCCGTTCGAAGCGTTGCCGAATCCGGTATACGATTCGTCCCCGTAGGCACAGGAGCCGTTGTCGATGTTCGTTCCATCGGCTGTGAAAGCCTGGCAGGGAACCGCCGAAGGATCCGTGCCGAACCAATCGTTAAGCGTGCGATGGACAATCTTCATCTTCCGGTATTGCATGGCATGGATTTCGTTGGCGTAGACGTTGTAATCATAGGGCGAATACATCGTGAGCGGGAAGCCGGAATAAAGAATCGCGTCGCCGGAAAGCCGCCATCCTCCCAGCACTTCGTCGGTCAGGCGATTCCAGTTGCCGCCGAACTTTTCCCCGCGGCCAAAGGGCAGATGATAGATCCCGTAGGCGTTCAGCGTGTGCCTTGCGTCGTACCCCGCCGGACCGTAATCGGCCTGCGGATCGTAGATGTTTTGGTAAAACGAGCTGGACTCGGCAACAGCGGCAACGCCATAGAACCCTGCGTTATCCGTCATGGTCTTCGCGTAGCTGTAGTTGATGACGTATTCCAGGCCGTTTGAAGCGGTATGCCGCAATGTGGCCTGCAGCCCGTCGTAGTTCGAATAACCTTCGGACTGCGTCACATACATATTTGCGTAGTTCCCGACGACACCGCAGAAGGGCGCGGGCGCCGCAATCGTGCCGCTGCAGTCGTTATCGGCCAGCAAGCCGGTCGCCGGCGATGGCCACTGGTTCGCCTGAACCGGAACCACCAGGTGTTGGCCGAGCTGGCCAACGTAACCAACCGTCGCTGATGTATGCGAATTCAGAAGCATCTGAACCGTCAGATTGAACTGCTGGATCAGTGCCGGCTGCAAATTCGGAGCGTAGGCATTGAAATTCCCATAGTAGAAGGACTGCGCGCCGGAAGAAGTGTTGAACCCATTCTCCACAGCCACCGCCGCCGCACCCGGAGACGTATTCGTGGGGCCAAGCGGAAAGTACGAAAAATTGGACAGGAACGGCGGGTTCTGTGTCAGGCGCAGGTTGGCGCCGGTCCCTTCCATCCAGTCGGTAATGCCGTAGCCGCCGCGCAACACCAGCTTATGCGTTGCCTGCAGCGCAAATCCGATGCGCGGCATGAAATTCGTGTAGACAGGGTTATAGAGCGCGCGGCTGGCGCCATTCTTGCCCGCGTATTCCACAACCTGCGAAAGGGTCGCCATTGGATTCGGATTCAAAACTTCGCTGCCAATCAGGTTGGCTTCCTTGTTGTTGACCTCGTACATCGGCTGATCGAAGCCATAGCGCAGCCCGAGATTCAGCGTCAGGTTCGGCAGAACTCTCCAGTCGTCCTGGGCGTACCACGCGTTGCGATACTGGCGATAGCCCACTGGTCCAGCCACCCCGCCAATCTGGTCTCCTTCCGATTCGTCGATCACAAAGTCAGCAAACGAATAGCCCGGACACGACGTGGTTGCGCCGGCCGGTCCGCAGGCTGTGGATGTTGATGCGCTGGCGGTGTATTGGCCGTCATAGCTGAAGCTTCCAAGAGCGCCCGCATTCCCGGGGTAGAAGCTGTTCTGCTGGTAGCGCACGATCTGGACGCCGAACTGCGTGTTGTGCGTCTTGTGCTGCCAGGTGAGGTTATCGGAGTAAAAGAAGTTATTCTCGTGAAACTCAGTCGCGATCGCCGTGGTTCCAAGGGTGGTTTCAGGGCCCGTGAAATACATTTGGCTAAACCCCTGGAAGGGCTGGTTCGGGAACGGGATTCCGAGCGTTGGATCGCCATCTTTTTTGAAATCTCCGGTCGAGTCGAACGGTTCTGACTGAACCCAAATCGTCCGCGCCACGCCGGCTCGGAATTCGTTTTGCAGCGATGGCGTAAACGTGTGGATCCAGCTCAGCGCCAGGCTCTGAAAGGGATAATCGTTCGCGGCGGGGAAGGTCAGGGCCAGAACCGGATGTACCGGCAGATCGTACGCATCTCCGATGCTGTAGCGGCCCATCAACGTGTCCTTCTGGCTCAGCGTGTAATCCACGCGCACGTCGCCCTGATTGTTAAAGGTCTGGCCCTTGCTAAATCCCTGGTAGTTATCGCGGTCTACGGTGCCCGGCAACGGTGCCGTGTTCGGCAAAGGATAGATCTCCGGATGCGCAAACAGATACTTAGCAACTGGGTTATTGACAGGAACCTGATTGCAGTTCGTCAGGCTGACCGCACAATTTCCATACGTTGTGGCCGCAGAATAGGCCCCGCCGTCATTTGTGTTGAACAGTTGAATCTGATTCGTGCCCCACAACTCGTGGAAGTCTCCCGTGCGCATATCCGCGGTCGCAACTGAGTCTTTCGCCAAACCGCCCGAGTGGTATCGAAACCCTTCATAGTCGCCAAAGACAAACAGCTTGTCCCGCAGGATCGGACCGCCAATTGTGCCGCCAAACTGGTTTTGCGTAAACGGGGTAATCGGGAGCCCGACGAAGTTGTTAGCCCAGGAATTGGCGTTTGCCAGGTTATTGTCCTGGTAATACTCGTACAGGCTGCCGTGATACTTATTGGTTCCCGCCTTCGTAACCACCAGGACCTCGCCGCCGTTCACGTTGCCGTACTCGGCATTGGCGTTGCCGGTGATCACTCTTTCCTGCTGAATGGAATCCGGAGCGGGGTTATATGCAGGCAGGTTATTCATGGTCTCGTTCATTTCCACCCCGTCCAGCACATAATTGTTCGCCTGCTGGCGATTGCCGTTGAACGAGGGGACACCGGCCGGGTCGATGTCACGCTCATTGCCGTCCGCACTGGCCATCTGGTCCACGGAGGGGTTGACAGCGCCGGGAACGAACAATGTATCGAACTGGAAGTTCAGCCCATTGTTGGGAATGTTGGTGAGGGTTTCTGAATCGATGGTCGCGCCGGTCGTCGAATCCTGGGTTTGGAGAAGCGGTGAGACGTCGGAGGCGACTTCGACCGTGGTGGTGTTGGCGCCGACCTTGAGTTGGGCGTCGATCTTCGCGGTCTGATCGATATCTAAGGAAAAGGCCGAGATGGATGTCGTGTCGAAGCCGGAAGCGGTGACCGTGACCTTGTAAACGCCCACCGGCAGAAACTGCATGCTGTATTCGCCCGCCGTATCGCTGACCGTCGTGGTTTTCACGCCAGTGGCGACATTGGCAGCCGTGACTTTGGCGCCGCGAATGACAGCCCCGCTCGGATCCGTGATCGTCCCGCGGATGGTGCCGGTGATGGTTTGCGCGGATGCTGCCGCAAAGGTGAAGGCGAACGCGGCAATCAACAACGATGCCAGCGTCAGGCGTCTGCATACTTCGAACATGTGTGCCTCCGAAAAGTTTTCCGTGCCACTCCCATTAACTGCTCGGGTTACGCCTGATGGATTGAGCCGTGGTCAAAGCGGCGGCCTGTGTTGGGGAACGGCCATGAGGAGGATCAACCGTACAGGGCATGCCCCATCGGTATTACCCCGATGGAGTCGCATTGGACCATGGATCGATTCCTCATGTCAAACCTGGCACTCTAGTCTTATAGAGGACCAGAAAATAGAAGGTCTATAAATCCCCATTTTGCCTTGACTCTTTTGGGGCGATGAGTATTTAGTGGTGAGCGGATGAACGCCAGATCATTGCCGCAACTCACGCCGCTGGAACGGGGAAACGGCATCCCTCTCTACCACCAGATTCGGCAACAGCTCATGCAGCAGATTCGCTCGCGGACCTTCAAATCCAGCGATCCGATTCCCTCCGTTCAGGAAATCGCCGACCGCTACGGGGTCAGCCTCATGACCGCCCGCCAGGCGGTTCGCTCCCTGTGCGACCTGGGGCTGATTTACAGCAAGCAGGGAAAGGGCACGTTTGTCTCACGCACCAAGATGGAAAAAGATTTCCGCCAGGTGCTGTCCTTCACTGAGGAGATGCGGCTGCGTGGCACTCCCACGCGCTCCAGGCTCCTCTCGCTGCGTTTGCAGGCGCCCGGGCAGGAGGTCCGGAAGGCGCTGGAACTGAGCGCCGGGGAAAAAGTGTTCCGGCTCCATCGCGTCCGATACGCGGACGGCTTGCCCATGGGCGTCGAGTGCAGTTGCCTGCCTGCCGATCTCTGCCCCGGTCTGCTCCAGATTTTCGACGAGCAGGCGTCCCTCTATCGGACGCTCACCGAGCGCTACGGCGTGCAGCTATTCACGGCCAGCGAGACGGTTGAAGTGGGCAGAGTCGCCAGCGATGAGGCCCGATTGCTGCAAATTGCGGCAAAGAGTCCAGTGTTCTTATTCACGCGCATCTCGTTTCTTGAAAATGGCAAGCCCGCCGAATATGTGAAGTCGACGTATCGCGGAGATCGCTACCGGATCGTCAACCGGCTTACGCGCCTCAAACCCGATGTGCACTCTACGAAAATGCGGTAATTACCCGATTACGGCATCGACAGTGATGAAGGGCTTTGCTCGTCCAGCCTGACCTGATGGGCCAAAGGTACTTCAATCACAATCTGTGCCCCGCTGCTGGATTCGCCACGATTGCGCGCAATGGCCCGCCCCCCGTGCGCGGTGGCGACGGCGTTCACAAAGGCCAGCCCCAGCCCATGGCCCTGTGAATCACTCCCCTTCACGAACCGCAGAAAGACTCGCGGCAGCGGAGGCGCCCCCGCTCCTTCGCTCGTAGTCTCAGGCCTGAGCAGATCGGCAGGGAAGCCCGGGCCGTCGTCCTCGACCGTGATGCACGCCATCTCCCGCCCCGTGGTCACGGACACGCACACCTCTGAACTGGCGGTGGCATACCGCAGCTCATTTTCCATCAGGTTTGAGAGCATGCGCGTGCACAACGAAACATCCATCTGCACGTGAACAGGCTCGCTCACCCTCACCGTCAACCGCTGCTGGTTGTCGGCAAAGGCCGGGGCGTACAGTTCTGCCACGCGTCCCACCAGTTCTCCCAGGTCGACAGATTGCAGGCGCAGACGCAGCGCGCCGCTGTCCGCCTCCGCCAGGTCGAGCGAGGTTGTAATCACATCAGACAGACGGTCCAGCTGCTCGATGGCTCCCGCCACCAGGTCGTCGGACTGGTTGCGATCCTCAAGCGTCAGCGCAATCTCCAGGCTGCCGCGTACCGAAGTGATGGGGCTCTTCAAATCGTGCGCCACAGAATCTGTGAGCGTGTGCAGCTGGTTCACCGATGATGAGATCCGGTCCAGCATATTGTTGAAAGTCCGCGCCAGACGCGCGACCTCGTCGCGCTGATTCGCCACCGTTACCCGCGTGCCCAGATCGTCCGGGCGGATGCTCGCTGCCGCGCCCGTGATCGCGTCCACCCGATGCAGCATCCGTCGCAATCCCATCAGCGTAATGAAGAACCCGAAGGCCACCATGAAAAGCCAGCCCAGCACAAACCGCACCAGCAGCCGCTGCAGCAGCGCTGCCGCCGAAGCGTCGAGCAGCCCCAGATAGATGCGCCCATCGCCGGGCTTCATATCCGCGGCGACCACCCGGAACGGTTCGCGCCAGCCCTGGACCCGCAGCGAAATCGGCGCGCCCTGCGCGATGTTCAGGTTCCGGATCGCGTTCAGAAACTTGCCGCTGTCCGATGGGCCGACCCACACTGGCGAATGCGAGCTCCCGTCCGTCTGCGCAAAGAAAACGGTATTGCCCTGGATGTGATGGCCGCTGCCGTCGTAGGAAACTTCCTGCGATGCCAGCTCGGCCACTTCCTCCACGATGCGGTCGTAGAGAGCGTCGCGCGGCGTGTTCAACGCAACCTGCTTCAGCGTTTCACTCTCGCCGATCAGCCAGGAATCGCTGCGCTCCTGCACCGTCCGCGCCACTACGATGTACATCACCAGAAAAACCGCCGCGCTGCCCGCGGCGAACACCAGCGTGCTGCGCATCGCCAGCCGCCACGCCGAAGTGCGGTAAAAGCTGCTGCTAATCCTTGAGAACATATCCGACTCCGCGGATGGTGCGGATCAGCTGCTGCTGCGCATCGCGATCCACCTTGCTGCGCAGGCGATGGATGTGCACATCCACGATATTCGTCGACGTGTCGATCCGCATCTTCCAAACGTGGTCCAGCACCATGGCCCGCGTCACCACGCGTCCCGCATTGCGGCAAAGATATTCCAGCAGCGCGAATTCCTGTTGCGTCAATTGGATTTCCACCCCGCCCCGGCGCGCTTCCCGGCGAATCAAATCGATTTCCAAATCCGCGACGCGCAGCCGGGTCGCTTCTGACTGGCTCGGCGTGCTCCGCCGCAGCAGCGCGCGAATGCGCGCCAGCAGCTCCGCCACTGCAAACGGCTTCGTCATGTAGTCGTCGCCGCCGCGTTCCAGACCCAGCACCCGCTCATCCACCGAACGCCGCGCGGATAGAATCAGCACCGGCGAACTCACACCCTGCGCGCGCAGCCGCTGGATCAGTTCCAGTCCATCCATATCCGGCAGCGCCAGATCGACGATCAGCGCATCGTGCACTCCTTCCAGCGCCAGCTTCTCCGCCTGGCTGCCCAGCGAAGACGCATCGACACCAAATCCGGATTCCGTCAATGCGCGGGTCAGAAACTCGCGAATCGTCTTGTCATCTTCCACTACCAGGAGCCTCATTACCTTTGGATGTCCTCTCATAAACTGCCGCGCGCAGTAGAACCCTGCGCGCCCTCATGCAGATGAGCGTGAATGATCACGAGCGGTCAGCAGCTCCGCCCAATTCCTCAACATTTTGCAGCGTCTTTTCTCAGCGACAAGATTACTCTCGCTGTCGAGCCCGAACCTTACGCGCCCATTACAAGCGGTTCATGCAGAAGCGTACTTCGCATCCATGGTTGGACGGGGATTGCGCCGCAATGGTGAGATGGAAGGGAAGGGGACTGCATGCGCTTTTCGCTCTCGCGTCGACTGATCGGTACGGCTGTTGCTCTCTGCTTGTCCGCTCTCTGCTTCGCTGTGGGCGCAGCTGCGCAAGCCCTCCCGTCGGCTCCCGCGCCGCAGACCTGCCGCCTGGGCGCGCTCCTCGTCTGCGCAGAGCATGTCGCCCAGGATGAAGCCGCCATCGCGACCAGTCCCATCCATACCACGCCGCACGACCTGCTCTGGATCATTCCCTTCGGCGTAGCCACCGGTGTCGCTGTCCATTTCGATACGCAGGCGATCCACGATCTCGGCATCCATCCTACGCGCGAGGACCACTTCAACAAGCTGTCTGACTACGGCGGTCTTTACGCGCCGTTTGCCGCGTCCGCCGCCGGATACGCCATCGGCACGGTGCGCCACGACGACTTTATGACCGAGACCGCAATGCTCTCCGCCGAGGCCATGGCCGACGCTGGCATTCTCGACGAAACCCTCAAGTACGCGCTCGACCGCGAGTATCCCATGGCCGACAACGCGCGCGGCGGTCTCTGGCCGCACGGCCCAAAAGGCTGGCCCAATAATCCCTCCATGCCCTCGGAACACGCCATGAACATCTGGGCTTTCGCGCATGTGGTCGCCGGGCAATACGACGGAATCGCGACCAAAGCCGTTGTCTACGGCGTGGCCAGTACCGTTTCCGTCTCCCGCGTTCTTGCTCGAGAGCACTTTCCTTCCGATGTCGTCGTTGGCAGCACCGTCGGCTGGTTCGTTGGCGGATATGTGCTCCACCGCCGCTCCCACGAGCACGGCTTTCCCGATGAGATGTCCGAAATTCAGACGTCCATGGGCCGCGGCGTCCAGTTGCAATGGAATCTTTCGCCTGGGCAGTAGCGACTACGGAATCAGCCGCCCTTCGCCTTCCTGCAGCAACCAGAAACGGTCAGCATCGTCGCGCCCCGCGAGTCCCCGCTTCAAACGGTCCACCGGATCCGTCTCCCCATCATCCGCCAGTGAAAACGTGCCGAAGTGAATAGGGACGGCCACGGCCGCGTCGACCATCGATCGCACTTCAATCGCCTGCTCCGGCGTCATGTGAACCGGACCCATAAACCATTCCGGGTCGTACGCTCCAATCGGCAGAAGCGCCAGCCGCATCGGTCCAAAGCGGTCGCGGATCGCCGAAAAAAACGGGCCGAATCCCGTGTCTCCCGCGAAGTAGATGTTCCCTGAACTCGCCTGCAGCACCCATCCACACCACAGCGTGCGATTCCGATCGAAGGGCGTACGGGCAGAGAAATGCTGCGCCGGCACACATGCGACCTCGAGCCCACTCCACGCCTGCGTCTTTCCCCAGTCCAGTTCATGCACCGCCTTGAAGCCGGCCCCGCGCAGCATCTTCGCCACGCCAAGCGGACAAAAAACAACCGGCTGTTGCGACGCTGCGATCCGCCGCAGCGTTGGCAAATCCAGATGGTCGTAGTGGTTGTGGCTCATCAGCAGGCAGTCAATCGGAGGCAGATCTTCAAACCGAATGCCGGGTGCGCGATGGCGTGCCGGCCCCATAAAACTCACCGGGCTCACGTGCTTCGACCACACCGGGTCCGTCAGAATATTCAGCCCCGCGGTTTGCAGCAGCACGGTCGCGTGGTTGATGAAGGTGACGCGCAACGCACTGCCCTCCACCCGGGCCGGCGGCCTGGGGCCGGGTTGTGAAGGAATCCACCCCCGCCACGAGCCGGGCTTGCGCGTCCTCATCCACTTCATGGCCGTCCAAAATCCGTGATCCGGCACGCCGGGGTTCAGGAACCGGCCATCGCGAAAATGCTCGTCAAGGCCAAAAGTATCTTGCGGCTCTGCTACGAGCTCACTCATATTGAAAGGATGCGCCTGCCCCCGCATTGGCTCAAATATGCGACCAAATCCCCGGTCGCGCATCTTAATCGGCAGAATTCCCCGAGCCTTTGCCCCACGATGAAGAATCGTTCATATCAACACCCGATCCCGTTGCAGGTGCGTCAACTGAGGGAACCCACTTTCCGTCCATCTGAGATCAATCGACCTATGCGTGAACTCCTCCGAATCGCCGCACCCCGCCGTTGGGCTTTGGCCTGCCTCGCCAGCCTCATTCTCCCCGCCGTCGCGATGGCTCACACCTCGCAGCAGGCCGCAGCACCCAGCACGTTGCCGGACGCTCCGGCGATTGCGCAATCCGCGGATTCATCCTCGTCGGTGGTTGCCGTTGATCCGCAGACCCAGTCCTCTTCGACCCAGGCGCAGCCGCAGTCCTCTTCCGCCCAGGCGCAGCCGCAGGACGGCAGCCTCGAGGGCAAACAGACCAAACGCATCCTTTTCGTCATTCCCAACTTCCGGTCCGTTTCTGCGGATCAGCATCTCCCGCCGCAATCCGCGATGGAGAAATTCAAGGAGAGCACCCAGGATAGCTTCGACTACTCCTCCGTCATCTTCGCCGGAGCTCTGGCCGGCATCGCTCAGGCAGAAGGCTCAACCCGCGAGTTCCACCAGGGAGCGGCAGGCTACGGCCGTTACTTCTGGCACACCTTTGCCGACCAGGCCGACGAAAACTACCAGGTTGAGTTCATCTTCCCCGTGATCTTCCGGCAGGATCCCCGCTTCTATACCCTCGGGCACGGCGGATTCGTCAAACGCGCGATCTATTCCTTCGACCGCGTGCTCATCACCCGTACTGACTCCGGAAACGAGAGCTTTAACGCATCGGAAATTATCGGCGCCGGTGCCGCTGCTGGCATCTCTGACCTCTATTACCCTTCCCAGGAACGCACCTGGACCAAAACCGGCCAGCGCTGGCTCCTCAACGTCAGCCTCGACGGTGGCACTTTCATCTTTAAAGAGTTCTGGCCCGACATCAATAACAAGTTCTTTCACCAGAAGGACTGAAACATCGTAGAGATAGGGCCGTTGCGCCCGCTTCGGCACCCCATTTCGATTCCCCAACATTTGCCTGCTTCCGCGCGTCGAGCCGACTTCGCCGTCCTGCGCTCCGCGAACGCCGGCTAACGCTGCTGGTTCTCCCCTGTCTTTCGTACCCCGAAAGTGGAATAGCCCCCAAAATCTGGCGGCCTATAATCTCGCACATACTCCCAAACCCAGAAGCTTGAGAGCCGCCTCTAGCTCTTCAGTTCTCCTGAGGACGGTGATCTTTTATGCAATTACGGACGACTATGCCTACGTGTGTGCCCTCTCGCCGCTTCGCTCTGGCCATCGGAATATCCCTTCTTTCATCCCTGGTCGCATTGACGGGGTGCATGTCCAGGTCGTTGACCGGCCTCGTGATCACTCCCGGAGTGAACACGGCTGCCGTGAATATGGGACAAACGGCCCAATTTCAGGCAATTGCCATTTATACCGAGTCGGGCCATCAGACGACCCAGGAAAACGTCTCTAGTTCCGTGACGTGGTCCTCATCCGTGGTCGGCGTGGCCACCATTAACTCGTCCGGCCTCGTCACCGGTGTATCGGGTGGCCTTTCGATCATCACGGCGAATTTCCAGGGTAGCTTCGGCCCCCTCAGTGCAACTTCGAACATTACAGTCTCCTCTCAGAGCGGGGGCGGCGGCGGCGGAGAAGCTCGCGCGCTGACCTCGGTTTCCGTGATTCCTGGCAGCCAGAACCTGACTGCGGTCGGCGAAGTCGCCCAGTACATCGCCATCGGTAATTACAGCGCGGCGCCCAGCTCAGCCAACCTCACTAACCTTGCCACCTGGCAGAGCAGCGATACGACCGTTGCCCAGGTTTCGTCCACCGGCGCAGTCACCGGCGAGGGCGTCGGCACCGCGACCATCACGGCGCTCGCCACTGGCCCCGATGGCTCTGTGGTCACCGGCAGCGGCACCGTGACCGTCATCAATCCCATCTCCTCGCGGCTTCTGGTTGCCCTCAACGTCAGCCCGGGTAGCCAGATTCTCACCGCCTCAGGCCAGCAGGCGCAGTTCATCGCCATCGGCACCTACAATTCCGCTCCGCTCTCTGCCGATCTCACCGATTCCGTGACGTGGCAATCCAGCGACAGTTCCATCGCTACCGTCAATGGCAGCGGTGTCGTCACAGCCGTTGGCACCGGATCAGCAACCATCACCGCACTGGGCACTGGTTCCGATGGCAGTGTGGTCACCGGCGCCGGCATCGTTACTGTCGAGGCAGGTTCGTCGGGGTCACGCATCCTGACGTCCCTCACCGTCATTCCCAGCAGCCAGACGCTTACGGCGGCTACGCAAACAGCCAGCTTTATCGCCATCGGCACCTACAACATTGCCCCTCTCACCGCCGACCTCACCTCGTCGGTCACGTGGGAGAGCAGCACCAACAACGTCGCTACCATCAATTCTTCCGGTGTAGCCACGGCTGTCGCGGCAGGCACGACCACCATCACCGCGCTGGGAACGGCGACCGATGGTTCCGTCGTCTCAGCTTCCGGCACACTCAGCGTCAATACTTCGACCGTAGGGGTCAGGCTGCTTACCGGGCTGACCGTTTCGCCCGGCGTCCAGGTCCTGACGGGCACCAATCAAAAAGCGGACTTCCTGGACTACGGCACCTTCAACACCTCGCCCACGTCCCTGAACCTCACCACATCATCCGCGTGGTCATCGAGCGACAACAACGTTGCAACCGTCGATGCGGGTACCGGCGTTGTGACGTCGGTCGGTGCCGGCACGGCCACCATTACCGCACAGGCAACCGGTCCCGATGGAAGTCAGTTATCGGCTACCGGTACCGTCACGGTTGTTACCGCGACTACGCCGCCTACCCGGATCCTGACCTCGCTCACCATCATTCCGCCGAGCCAAACGGTCAACTCCGCCGGAGAATCCACACAGTTCCTCGCAATCGGCACTTATAACGTGGCGCCATTGACAGCGGATCTCACCGATCAGGTAACGTGGATCTCCAGCGACACTACCGTCGCTTCAGTCAGCGCCACCGGCTTTGCCACGGCACTGAGTCTCGGCGAAACCACCATTAGCGCCGTCGCCACTGCTGCGGATGGCAGTCCGATCGTAGCCAGTGCGAGCATCCAAAACACCGGAGGCGCTGGGACAGTGCAACTCCCGATCCTGGATGTCTTTCTGGTCGGCAATGGCACCGGTACAATCACCGGCACCATACCCGGCACATCGACACCGTTGCAGGTCATCAACTGCGCGGCGGTTGGCACTGGGAGCACCGCAACTCAGGGGCCGACTTGCGCCGCCAACGTCACTGCCGGAACTGTGGTCACGCTCACCGCAGCTCCTGGTACCGGCTCAACCTTCAACGGATGGTCCACCAACTGCACGGTAGCCACACCCACAACCTGCACCGTCCAGGTCAACAGCAACGATACGGTCGGCGCGATTTTCGACGCTCCGCCGCAGTAACCCGGATCTGATTTCGGATCCCAAGGCGCCTGCCCAACCGGCAGGCGCTTTGCTTTGGCCCCTTATCCCATCGCTCCGCCCGCGAATCGGTAAACCACCCGCCGTCATCTCAACTACAGATCCATCGCTGGAGACCCAATGAAAATTGCATTCCTCGGTTTAGGAAAAATGGGCAGCGCCATCGCGCGCCTGTTGTTGAAGAACGGTGAAGACCTCACCGTCTGGAATCGCACCGCCTCGCGCGCCGAGCCGCTGCGCTCCGAGGGCGCAAGGGTCGCGCCATCCGCATCCGAAGCGGTCGCCGGATGCGACGTCGTCTTCACCATGCTCATGGACGATCCCGCGCTCGAATCTCTCCTCAACGACGGCAAGCTCCTCGATAGCCTCAAAACTGGCGCGATTCACGTCTCGCTCAGCACCCTGAGCGTCGATCTCTCCCGCCGCCTCACCACGGACCACACGTCGCGTGGCCAGCACTTCGTCGCAGCCCCGGTCTTCGGCCGCCCGCACATCGCGGAACAGGGCAAGCTCTGGATCGCCGTCGGCGGCGCGTCGGATCCCGTCGAAAAAATCCGCCCTCTGCTCGAACATTGCAGCCGCGGCATCACTATCGTGTCTGAAAATCCGTGGAGCGCCCACGCCCTCAAGCTCGGCGGCAATTTCCTCATCACCGCCATGATCGCCTCGCTTACGGAGAGTTTTGTCTACGCCGAAAATCTTGGCATCGAACCCGGCGTCTTCCTTCAAACCGTCAACAGCGCGCTCTTCCAGTCACGGTTCTACGAGATGTACGGCAACATCATGCTGCACCCGCCGGAAACCCCCGGATCCACCATGGCCCTCGGCGAAAAAGACATGCGGCTGTTTCGCGAAGCGGCGCACGCGGAGAAATTGACGACACCGTTGGCCGACCTCTTCGCCACTTTCCATCGCGCCTTCGAGGCCGGAATGAAGGATCAGGACTGGGCCGCAGGCTATCTGCAGCTCGCGCGCGGGCTCGAAGCAAAGCTCGAATAACGCTCCCGCGGCCCACTCCACGCACTCTTCGTTAGGATAGAAAACATGGCAAAACTCAGTCTGGAAGATCGCGTTGTTTTCATCACCGGAGCCAGCTCCGGCATCGGCGCCGCGTGCGCGTGGGCCTTCGCCGCGGAAGGTGCGCGCCTGCTGCTCGCTGCGCGCCGCGTGCAGCGTATCGCTGAGATGGAGCCGGCACTCCGTGCGGCCGGCGCACCCGCCGTGCATCACTTCTCGCTCGATGTCCAGGATCGTCACGCCGTCGACAAAGCTCTCGCCGCCCTCCCTGAGGAGTGGCGGGCTATCGACGTCCTCGTGAACAACGCCGGCCTCAGCCGCGGCCTCGAGAAGCTCTGGGAAGGGAAGCCGGAAGACTGGGAAGAGATGATCGACACCAACGTCAAGGGCCTGTTGTGGGTCACGCGCGCCGTCGTTCCCGGCATGGTGGCCGCAGGCCGCGGACACATCGTGAATCTCGGATCGACCGCCGGCGAGCTCGCCTATCCCAACGGCGCCGTCTATTGCGGCACCAAAGCCGCTGTCAAATTAATCAACGACGGCCTCCGTCAGGACTTGATGGGTACGCCCGTCCGCGTCACCAGCGTCGATCCCGGCATGGTCGAGACCGAATTCAGCGAGGTCCGCTTCCGTGGCGACAAGGACCGCGCCGCGAAGGTCTACCAGAACATTACGCCGCTTACACCTGAAGATGTCGCCGACGCCATCGTCTGGGCCGCGACGCGTCCCGCGCACGTGAACATCGCGCACGTTCTCATGACCACCATCGATCAGGCCAACTCCGTCATGTTCAACCGGCGCTCGTAGTCGAAAACCGGTTCATGCTTTGACCGCCTGCCCGGCCCTCGCCGCAAACTTCGCGCGATAGCTGCGCTGCCACCAGATGCTCAGCGGAATCCCAATCGCCGTTGGCCACACCACACCCACAGCGCATCGCCGAACCAGTGCCCGAGATTCACTGACGAGAAGGCCGTGCAAGCGGCAATGTAGCTCGCGATCATGCCCCGCATGTGAAAGAACCACCAGAATTGCTCCTCTACAGAAGGCCGCAAAAACGTGCGGATCGAAGCCGAGGCCAGACCCATGCCGAGAAATCCGAAGACGATGGAAACCACTCCCAGCCCCGGGACCAGCCTCGGCCAAAACGCTCCGATGACCGCCAACGCGCAACTGGAGACAAACGTGATCCCTGCCGCGAACCAGTCAGCAAAATGCGCTTTTCCGCCCCGCGTCAGGTCCTTGAGATACAGAACCCGATACCCTGAGAACGCCGCGTAAAAGCTGAACACCGCAACCAGCGCCAGAAACAGTATCGGCAGCACAATGGAGAGAAAGAGCGCGGTCGCAGCGACCCCGGCCATCGCCCAGAAATAAATCTTTCCCCATCTCCGGTGCGTCCGCCCGCCCTTCGCGGTAGCCAAAGCAACCGGGGCGCAGACAAAGGCAACAGCTCCCATCGCAATATGCAGCGCCAGAACGGCGCGCAAATAGAACGGCCACGTCGGATGCATGAACCCCTCCGCTGCTCATCCTGCGAAGGAGAGCGCGGAACGGTTCCCATATGCCCCGCGGCGACGGTTGATTCCTGGGATCCCGACCGAAATCCTAAAACTCAGCCAGTTTCGCTTCAATCTCGCTCAGCGCCGCTTCCAGCGCCGCGCGGCGAATCGGACTCGACGTGCGCTCGTCCAGAATTCGCTCCCGCTGCAATTCCAGTGCCTGGCGTTGCCGCATGCGAACCGCTTTAGCGGCAATCATCAGTGCTTCGTTCGGTCGTGCCGCGGCAGCTTCGTGACGTTGCGCCTGCTGCTCTACCTGATCTTCGACGGATTTGCTTTCCCAACCTCTGGCCATATGTCCATGGTACGCCGCCTACGCGCGATGTGATGCACGAAATCGAACTCGAAATCAACGTCAACGCTGCATCCGGCGCGTACTCCGTGGCATCCTGTCTGCATGAGAGCCTGGCGCATTCCCTCGTTCGGTATTGAAAATCTTGAGCTTGCGACGCTTCCCGATCCGCAGCCGCGGCACGGCGAAGTTCTCGTCAAAATCCACGCTGTCTCGCTGAATTATCGCGACCTCATGGTGGTCACCGGCAAGTACAACCCCAAAATGCGCCTGCCCCGCATTCCTGCCTCCGATGGCGCCGGAGAAGTTGTCGCCGTCGGCGAAGGCGTAACCCGCGTCAGAGTGGGTGATCGCGTGGCCGGCATCTTCATGCAGAACTGGATCGACGGCTCCCCCGATGCCGCAAAAATTCGCGGCGCGCTCGGCGGCGACATCGACGGCATGCTGGCGGAATACGTCATCCTGCGCGAAGACGGCGTCGTCACCGTCCCGCAGCATTTGTCGTTCGAAGAAGCCGCAACCCTCCCCTGCGCCGCCGTTACCGCGTGGAATGCCATCGTCCGTGCAGGCCATGTGAAACCCGGCGACACTGTCGTCATCCAGGGCACCGGCGGCGTCTCCATCTTTGCGCTGCAGTTCGCCAAACTCCTCGGCGCCCGCGTGCTCGGAACATCCAGCAGCGACGAAAAATTGGACCGCGCTCGCACCCTCGGCCTCGACGCCGCGTTCAATTACCGCAGCAATCCAGACTGGGATAAGTGGGTCATCGAACAAACCGGCGGCCGAGGCGCGGATTTAATCATCGAAGTCGGTGGCGCCGGAACATTTTCCCGCTCGCTGCGCGCCGTGTGCATCGGAGGCGTTATTGCCCAAATCGGCGTGCTCACCCAATCCGCCAGTCCGGTCGAAATTCCCCTCATCCTCCACCAGCAGATCAATTTGCGGGGTATCTATGTGGGATCGCGCGCCGATTTCGAGCAAATGAATCGCGCCATAGCCCAACATTCCCTGAAACCCACGATAGATGAGGTATTTACCTTCGATCGGCTCCCTGACGCCCTGCGCCGGATGGAAGCTGCGGCCCATTTTGGCAAGCTCGTCGTCGCATTCTTAACATGAAAATACTCGGCAGAACGGGCGACATTTTCCTTCCAAATGCATCCGATGGAGTGCGCAACCGACAACCAGGAAAGGAGCGCACCCCTTTTTATGAACACCTTGACTGCCTGCCTCCGTGCCATCGTCGACTTCTTTGCTGAGATTCTCTTCGGCTGCAGCCATTCCCGGCTCACGCGCCCGTTCACCATCAAAAACGAGACCTACGAGGTTTGCCTCGATTGTGGCCGCCAAATCTACTATTCCGCGCAGGAAATGCGCCCCCTCACCGCCTGGGAAGTTCGCCGCATGAAGGCCGCCAACGCCGGTGAAATGAAGGTGATGCCGGTCGCCCCAGCGATGCCCCAGTTGGTTCCGGCGCGCGAGCACAAGTCCAATATCGCGGCGTAACACTGCACGATCAGCCGCAGCGAAAGGAGCGCGAATCTGCGCTCCTTTTTTGCTGGAATGCATAGAACGAAGGCTAAGATAGTGTTGACCGACTTCGGATGCCAGGTGTCGCTACAATCCGTCCCGCCCTGACTCGGCTTCTGCTCGCAGGAGTCTCCCTGGCCGTAGCCGGGTGCGGCACCTTGGACTTTCCCCAATCCAGGGGCACCGCCGCCTTTTCCATCAACGCTTCCGCAGTTTCCATCAGCACCAACGGGTTAGTCGCCCTCCACGCCTCGCTGCCTTCCGGCGATGCCGCGCCCGTCGTCTGGCGCATCGATTCCGGAACCAACGCTGCCGCCCTGGGCCAGGGCCACATTGATGCTACCGGCGTCTACGCCGCTCCCGGATCCATCTCTGCCGACGAAATCTCCGTCCGCATCATCGCTGCGCTGCAGAGTGATCCCGCCAGCACCAATTCCGTCACCCTTCTCATTCATCCGGGATTCGTCCAGCCTCTCCTCCCGCAGAATGTCGCGCTCACCTCGGGAGCCACCGCCGAAGTCACCGCGCAAATTGCGGAAGTCGACGCCGGCCAGGTGAAGTGGTCTCTCGCCGCACCCCCCGGCGCCGGACCCATCACCGCCGAAGCGCTGGGAACTCTCAGCAGTTCCGACTGCCTGCGCAATACTGATCGCTACACCACCTGCACCGTCACCTACACCGCGCCCACCGCGGTTCCGTCGCAGGAGGTCTACGTCATCGCCTCCGTCAACGGATCCGCTGTCACTTCACCGCTCCGCGTCCTGCTCAATCGCCGTGGCATCGTCAGCGATCCGGTCGCGAATCAGTCCGTGCAAACAGGCCCTGCCGCGCTCGGCACCTCCGGCGGCAACGACGGCGACTACGATACCTGGGAAGACAAAGACGGCAATTCGTATGTCGCCGATTGTTGTGGTGGCACCCTCGGCGCTCTCGTCGAAGACGAGCAGAAGAACCAATACATCCTTAGCAACAACCACGTCCTCGCAGAATCCGATCAGGCTCGCATCGGCGACACCATCGATCAGCCCGGCCTCATCGATGGCGCCTGCACCCCGCTTAACCGTCCTGGCTCCACGCTGCATCCGCTCGCGTCACTCAAATACTTTGTCCCGCTGGATTCAAAACAGAGCAACGTCGACGCGGCCCTGGCTAGTGCGGCTCCGGGAGCGGTCGACCCTTCCGGCAGCATCCTGCAGTTAGGAGCGCCGGGATCGGATCAGGCCCTTGCCGCCGCTCCGCCCATGGCCGGACACGGCGAGCCTCTCACCGCCGCGAACCTTGGCATGGATGTCGCCAAGAGCGGCCGCACCACCGGCCTCACCTGCTCCAGCATCGAGTCCGTAGCGCTCACCGTCAAAGTGGATTACTACCGCGACTGCGCCGAGACCCAGCCCTACACCACCAAGACCTACTCGAATCAAATCGGAATCAGCGGCACCCACTTTACTGACAGCGGCGACTCCGGCGCGCTTGTTCTTGACGCCAGCAATGCCGAGCCCATCGGCCTCTACTTCGCCGGTGGCACCGACGGTGACGGACACGGCCTCAGCGTTGCCAATCCCATCGGTGACGTCCTCCACGAACTCGGCGCCCAGGCCGGCAGCCGCATGAGCATCGTCGGCGCCAGCACTCCGCATGCCGTCGCCTGCCTCCGCTACGATCCCGCTTTCCCCACCGAGCCGCCCCACGTTTCCGCCGCCGCCGCCGAAAATGCGCAGTCCATCGCCGCCAGTGCCAGCACTTCGATGCATAGCGCAGGCATTCTCGGAGCAGCCGCCGGCGCCAGCCTCGACAGCCCCGGCAGCGCCGCCATCAACGTTTACGTCGATCACCCCGACGCCGCCGTGCCGCAGACCATCGAAGGCCTCCGCACCGTCGCTATCGTCACCGATGGCGCCTCCGTCGCGCGTGGCACCGCGCCCAACATGCCGTCGCTCGAGCCTGGACTCCACCTCTCCACCACATCTCTCGCCAGCGCCACCGCAATCGAGCAGAACGTCGCACCCCAACTAATGAGCGATCCTGCCATCTTCGGTGTCGGTGTCACGCAGAGCATGGACAATTCCGCTGAAGCCGCGTTGCTCGTGCTGGTCGACATCAATCGCAACCCGATGTCCATGCCCGCCACGATTGACGGCCTCCGCGTCCGCTATCTGCGCCTGCACCGCTTCCACACCACGCGCGCCCGCGACGCCGAACCAAATCAGCCCTCCGCCTGCTCCCTCAAAGGCCTTCATCCCGTAAATCGCTAGTCAAGTGAGCGGACCCGCGCGAAGCGCCCGCACTTACCTTTGCATAGTCGTCCATCACCCCTTCAGAGCAGCCACAGCCTCTGCAGATGGGATCTCGGTTCGAAATTCACCTTCCCACCGCGCTACCACAGCAGAAGCCAAACAGTTACCCACCACATTCACCACCGTGCGCCCCATATCCATCAGCGCATCGATGCCCAGAATGATCATCACCGGCTCAATCGGCAATCCAAATGTCGCAGCCGTCGCCAGCAGCAGCACCAGCCCCGCGCGCGGAATCCCAGCCACACCCTTGCTCGTCAGCATCAGGGTGAAGAGCATCGCCGCCTGCCGTCCCACCGACATGTGAATCCCCGCCGCCTGCGCCGTGAACACCGCAGCCAGCGATAAATACAGCGCCGATCCGGCAAGATTGAAGCTGTAGCCCGTGGGAATCACGAACGCGACAATCTTCCTCGGCACGCCGAACGCTTCCATCTCCTCCATCGCACGTGGCAGCGCGGCCTCACTGGTGCTGGTCGCAAACGCGATCGTCGCCGGTTCCGCAACTGCGCGCAGAAATCCCAGCACCGGAATCCGCGCCAGCAGCATCACCGGCAGCATGGCCACCACGCCAAACAAAAGCAGCGCCACGTAAAGCGTCAGCAGCAGCTTGCCCAGGTTGAACATCACCCCAACGCCGGAGTTCGCCACCGTATACGCCAGCGCCGCTCCCACACCCAGCGGCGCAGCCAGCATCACGATGTTCGTGAACGCGAACATCGTCTCAGTCAGCGATTCGGCCAGCCGCAGCATAGGCGCGCGTTTCGCTCCGCTCAATCGCCCCAGCGCCAGCCCAAACAAGATCGCGAACACCACCACCTGCAGAATCTGATTCTCCGCAATCGCGCTCGCAATATTCTCAGGAAACACATGCAGCAGGAATTGCTGCCACGAAAGCGCCGCCTGCGGCGCAGGCACTGTCGCCACGCCGTGAACGGCTGTCAGATTCAGCCCCACGCCCGCCTTTGAAATATCAATCGTCGCCAGCCCAATCACCAGCGCCGCGGTGGTCAGCACTTCAAAATAGATCAGCGACTTCAGCCCCAGCCGCCCCACAGTCTTCGCTTCCGCATGCCCGGCGATCCCCGTGATCAGCGTTCCCAAAATCAGAGGCGCCACAATCACGCGAATCAGCCGCAAAAAGATGTCGCTGAACACGCGACTCGCCATCGCCACATGCGGAGCATCCAGGCCAAGCTCAATTCCCGCCAGCATCGCCAGAAAGATCCAGCCCGTCAGCGAACGCCTGCGCATCGCCGCTACAGCCAGCACACCCAGCGCCGCCACGCGCACAATCTCGCTCTCCACTCGCAGCCCCGGCCACGCGTGCTGCGCCACCCCGCTCAGCGCGTAGAGCGTCAGCCCCGCGCCCACCAGCAGGGCAATCTTCGGCTTTCCGGTTACGCTCGCAGTTGTTGCAGGCTTCATCGAACTGTCAGCATACCGCGTTTCCCTAAACCAGCCGCGCCGTGATCTATCCTGAAAGCAGGGAATCAAGCTATGCGTGCACCGTCTTCCGCTGTTGCTCTACTCGCGTGCCTGTTCTGCTGCGCCGCACCCGCGCAAATGCTCACGCCATCGCAGCCCTCCGCCCAATCCGTCAATCCGCTCACCGATCCCAGCGTCTCGCCCGGCATCGAATTCCTCTACCAGCTCGAAGCGAAATTCGCTGCCGACACCGCCAAAGGTGGAGGCCCCGCCTTTGCTTCCTGGTTTGCCGCGGACGCCGTGACCCTCGCCAACGGCAAGCCTCCCGTCGTCGGCCACGATGCCATCGCCGCCTCCGCCACCTGGACGCCCGCCAGCTACCAGCTCACGTGGAAGCCCGAAGGAGCACGCTTCTCGGCCAGCGGCGACATGGGCTTTACCTGGGGTCACTACGATGGCGTCGCGAAAGATGCCGAAGGCAATCCAGTGAAATCCTCCGGCCGCTACATGACGGTCTGGAAGAAGCAGCCCGACGGAACATGGAAGGTCGAAATGGACGCCAGCAACGACGGACCTCCCGCCGACTGCTGCAGCCTCCACTAAATGAAGCCCACGCGCGAACGTGGTTACCGCTGGAGATACCAAGGTGATCACCAGTCGATTACTGTACTCATTCGGTACCTATGGTCCGCTCCTAACCCAAACGGGGCACAGAGCTTTCTGCTTTCTTTGTGACAATCGTCCTGATGACAGATGCTCAGCAAGCGTCCCGAACGTCGCGGACTTATACGAGCAGCGGGGCGATCGCGGCCCAGCGGGGTGAAGCCGAACGGCTAAAATCCCTTCTGGAATACGACATTCTCGACACGCCCGCCGATCCTGCTTTCGACGAGATCGTGCGCATGGCGGCGCAGGTCACCGGTGCGCCCTACGCGTACCTTGGTTTTCTTGACGCGAATCGCCTCTGGTTTAAATCCCGTGTTGGCATTCCGGAGCCGGAACTCCCGCGCTGCGCCACCGCCTGCCAGTTCACCATCATCCATCCCGAACCGCTCCTCATTGCGGATGCCGCGAACGAGCCGCGCTTCCCGGTGAGCGGCCTGCCCGTCACGCAAAATCTCCACTGCCGTTCCTACCTCGGCGCGCCGCTCAACGGCCCTGCCGGCGCTGTGGGAACCCTCGCGGTACTCTCTCCTCAGCCCAACGCATTCACGCAGGAGCACGCCTCCATCCTCGGCGTCCTTTCGCGTCAGGTCGTCACGCGCCTCGAATACGCAATTCATACCCGCGCCCAGGAACGCGCCATTCGCAGCCGCCAGAGAATCGAGCGAGCTCTCACCGTCGAGCGCAACTTCGTCTCTGCCGTGCTCGACACCATGAGCGCCCTCGTGCTCGTCCTCGACACCGCGGGTCGCATCGTCCGCTTCAACCGTGCCTGCGAAGAGATTTCCGGCTATGCATTTGCCGAATTGGCGGGCCGCGCTTTTCCCACCGAACTGTTTCTACCGGAAGAGCGCAGCCTCGCCGCCGATCTTCTCCAGCAGGCTCGCTTCGGCGCCATGCGCGCGCCACGCGAGCTCCAGTGGACCGCCCGCGATGGCTCGCTCCGCTCGATTCAATGGAATACCACCACCCTCACCGATGGCATTGGCGACATCAACTTCATCATCATGACCGGCGTCGACGTCACCGAGCGCAAGCGCCTCGACCGCATGAAGGATGAATTCATTTCGACCGTCAGCCACGAGCTGCGCACCCCGCTCACCTCGCTCCGCGCCGCGCTGGGATTAGTCGCCGCAGGCGTGCTCGAATCTCGCCCCGACAAAACCAAACAGATGATGGATATGGCCGCAGGCAACTGCGATCGTCTCGTTGGTCTGGTCAACGACATTCTGGATTTCGAGCGCATGGGCGCCGGTCGCCTGCCCATGGAGTTTCAACAGGCCGACTCTCAGGAATTGCTCGAGCGCGCCGTCGATCTGCTGCGCCCCGCCGCGCAAAAGGCGGATATAGCCCTCCGCATCGAGGCCGAACCCATGCAACTCTGGGTCGACCAGAATCGCATTCTTCAAACTCTCAGCAATCTCATCGGCAACGCCATCAAGTTTTCCCCGCACGGCAGCGAGATCGTGCTGCGTGTTCGTCCGCTCCACGCGAATGACGCCATCTTTTCCGTGGAAGATCAGGGACGCGGCATCCCCCGCGAAAAGCTGGACGTGATCTTCGAGCGATTCCAGCAAGTCGACGCCTCAGACTCACGCGTCATGGGCGGCGCCGGACTCGGCCTCGCCATCTGCCGCAATATCGTACGCCAGCATAGCGGCCGCATTTGGGTGGAGAGCGTCGTGGGGAAGGGCAGCAAGTTCTACTTCACAGTTCCCACAACATTGCCGAGCGCATCCGGCGTCGAGCCGGTGGCGCACATCTGTTAAGGCTCAGATTCAGGCGTCCGCGGAGGAGCCCCTCGCGTCACAGCCACCGCTGCCGGGCGCAGCGATGCTCCCGCATGCGGCAGCATCTGGTGCATGGTCACAATCAGCGCAACCGCCGGAGTAGGACTGGCACAGCGATAGGCATGCGCTGTCCCCGCGTCAAAGTACGCGCTGTCTCCCGCGGACATCGTGTTCACCCGGTCCCCATGCCGGATCTCCAGCTCTCCCTGCAGCAGATAAAGAAATTCATACCCAGGGTGAACATGCGGCTTCACCTCGGCCGTCCTTTTCGCGGGCACAAACTCCGCATAGTAAGGATCAAGCTGCCGGTCCGGCACCATGTAGGCCAGGCTTTCGAAGTAGTACGTCGGATCGTCCACGCCCGACTGCGGCAGCCGCACGCGCTCCGCGCGCCGATGCACGCGAAACAGAGGGTGAGGTTCCGGCTCAAAAAAATAGGAAAGGTCGCGCCCGAAAACCATCGCAATGCGCGCCAGATTGCGCAGCGTCGGCACCACGCGGCCGGTTTCCAGTTGCGAAAGAAAACTCGCCGAGAGCCCGGCGTGCCGCCCCAGTTCCACCAGCCCCATCGATCGCTTCAGGCGTAACCGCCGGATCCGCTCCCCAATGCGCTTCTCCGCGATAAATGTCTCCGCTGACGGCGGCTCGCCGGAGGCGATTTCCACGGGGGTCGCGGCGGATTCAGGCTTGCTTTCCATGGCTGTCCGGATTGTTTCTTCTGCGATGGTTGAAACTACCAAAATGTTACCTCAATCACAAGAAGTTTTCATGACGTGAATTGCCGGAAATCTAAACTGGGGTTCCTATTGCAATGCCTCTGGATACAGCAGTTTTGCGCGGATGCCGCGTCCAGGGTTTAATGGTCGTATCTTTCGCGCGTCCGGGCCCGGTACCTCTTCCCCGAGATCAGGAAAATAAAACTTGGAAAGACGGATTCTTGTAAGTGGAGCATCGGGCCTGATTGGATCGGCCTGGGTGCGAGCGGCTCGCAGTGCGTCCTTCGAGGTCGTTCGCCTCGTGCGCGACCAGCGCGACGCGCGGCCAGGTTCAATCTACTGGAATCACAGAAACTCCCTGGTGGTCGCGCACCCTGTCGATTTGGAAGACTTTGACGCGGTCGTCCACCTCGGTGGCGCTCCCGTCGCCCAGCGTTGGACGTCGAAAGTGCAACGGAGCATCTTCTCAAGCCGCGTAGACGCCACACGGACCCTGTGTGAACGGATCGCCATGGGGCGCCGCCCCCCCCGCGTACTCCTCTGCGCATCGGCCGTCGGCTTTTACGGGGATCGCGGCGAAGAAATCCTCACCGAACAAAGCATCGCTGGCTCCGGATTCCTCGCCGATACCTGCACCGCCTGGGAAGCAGCCACCCGGCCTGCAAAGGATGCCGGCATTCGCGTCGTTCATCTGCGCTTTGGCATCGTCCTCGATAAAAATGGCGGCGCGCTGAAGAAAATGTTGACGCCTTTCCGCTTCGGTCTCGGCGGCCGTCTCGGCTCGGGCCATCAGTGGATGAGCTGGGTCAGCCTGCCCGACGTCATTCGCGCCATGACCTTCCTCATGGGTCGCGACGATCTTTGCGGGGCATTCAATCTCACCTCGCCTAATCCGGTGACGAATCAGAAATTCACGCGCGCCCTCGCGCATGCCGTGCATCGCCCGGCGGTGTTCCCGGTTCCGCGAACGGCCTTGCGCCTCGCTTTCGGCAACATGGCGGACGAGGGGCTGCTGGCTTCCTCCCGCGCCTTGCCGAAACGCCTCCAGGATGCCGGCTTCGCCTTTGAAAACGACGAGATTCGGACCTCGCTCGAAGCTCTGCTACGCTGAAAATGCATGAAGAGGGCGATCTGGGCCGGTGCCGCATCGGGATGGCTGGTTCTGCTGGCGGGTTGCGGGCTGGCAGCCAATCCGCAACCTCCCACCCTGTGGCTTCCCGAGCCTGTCAGGGACTTGACCGTCACCCGCGTGGGTAATGAAGTTCACCTGCACTGGGTGATGCCAAAGAACACCACCGACAAGGTCCCGCTCAAAGGCGATCAGCGCGCCCATCTCTGCTGGATCAACGGCGCCGCGCCGCCGCCCGGCAAGCCCCCCGCCAATCCTCCACCCAGCATCGGTCTGCCCAACTGCACGAACGCCGGCGACGACGCCTTCGCTCCCGACAAGCCCGCGAATGATACCGCCCAGCTTCCCGCCGATCTAACCACCGGCGCACCGCGCGTGGTCACGTACGTGGTCGAGCTCCGCAACCATGCAGGCAAGACCGCAGGCCCGTCGAACCCAGGCTGGATCGCCACCGGCGCAGCTCCTCCCGCCATCGCGAATCTCACCGTCCAAATCCAGGCAGAAGGTGTGGTGGTGCACTGGCAAAAGGCCGATCCGCAAACCGGACTCGTTCTTCGCATCCATCGCACTCTGGTCGCGCAGCCGGGCGCATCAAAATCGAGCGAAGCCAGCGGCACGCCCCCGCCCCAGGAGCAGGTTCTTGAAGTCGACCTCGATAAAAGCGATCCCGGACAGGCTCTCGACCGCGATGCAGCCTTCGACCACACCTGGCGCTACACCGTCGAACGCGTGCTGAAAGTGGACCTCGATCATCACCCGCTGGAAATCCTCGGGCTCCCCTCACAGCCCGCAACCATCGACGCAAAAGACACCTTCCCGCCCGCAGTTCCCACCGGCCTCGCCGTTGTCGCCGACGAGCAGTCCCACGCCCTCGACGTTTCGTGGACCCCCGACACCGACATCGACCTCGCCGGTTATATCGTCTACCGTCGCGACGTCACCGCCGGGACCGTGGCCGAACGCGTGTCTGGCAAAGCTATCCTCGTCCCGCCATCGCTCGAGGACAAATCAGTGGCCAGCGGCCATCGCTACGCCTATTCCGTCAGCGCCGTCGATCAGGACGGCAACGAAAGCGCGCGCTCTGCTGAAGTCGAAGAGAGCCTGCCGCAATGAGAGCCCATCACCTATGAAATATTGCCGCTTCCAAACCAGCGCTGGTCCGCAATACGGCGAAGTCGTCGACCGCTCCGGCACCTTGTGGATCGAACGCCTCCTCCCGCCTTTCCCTGAAGATCCGTGGACCACGCTGTCCACCAACCCCTTCGCTCCCATCGAGCTGGCGTCTGTCAAACTGCTGGCCCCCGTCGTTCCCTCCAAGATCGTCTGCATCGGCCGTAATTACCGCGAACATGCCGCTGAGCTCGGCAACGAAGTCCCCAAAGAGCCGCTCCTCTTTCTCAAAGCTCCCTCCTCGGTCATCGCCCACGGCGAAGCCATCGTCATTCCGCCCCAGTCGCAGCGTGTCGATTTCGAAGGCGAACTCGCCGTCGTCATCGGCCGACGCGCCGCCCGCATCGGCGCCGACGAAGACGTTCACCCCTACATTCGCGGCTACACCATCGTCAACGACGTCACCGCTCGTGATTTGCAGAAATCCGACGGCCAATGGTCGCGCGCCAAAGGCTTTGACACCTTCTGCCCCATGGGCCCCATAGTCACCAACGAAGTCGATCCCGCCGCGGGCCTCACCGTCGAAACCCGTCTCAATGGCATAGAGAAACAGCACGGCACCACGCTCGACCTCATTTTTTCGATTCCCACGCTTCTCCGCCACATCACCGCCGCCATTACGCTGTTGCCCGGCGACGTGATTCCCACGGGGACACCCGCAGGCGTTGCCCCCATGAGCGCTGGTGATCGCGTCGAAGTATCCGTGCAGGCAATCGGCACCCTCATGAATCCACTAGTCCACAGGAGTCCCGAACGCATCTAACCTTGTAGGGATTCTTAACCGGAAATTTTTCAACCACGCAGTTCCCGCATTTCCCCACCAGATGCCGGATACCGCATAATGAAGGCCACACTGCCCAGCGCAGGAGGAAAATCGATGGCGAAAACACTGCTTGCACAACTCCGTGAAATGACCACGGTCGTTGCCGACACCGGCGATATCGAAGCAATTGAGAAGGTCAAGCCGCAGGACGCGACCACCAATCCGTCCCTGCTCACCGCGGCGGCCCAAATGCCGCACTACAGCAAAATCGTCGACGACGTGCTGCTGGATGCGAAGAAGCAGCTCGGCGACAACGCCGACGACGCCAAGGTTTCGAAGCTGGCCTTCGAAAACCTCGCCGTCGCCTTCGGCAAAAAAATTCTCCAGATCGTTCCCGGACGCGTCTCCACCGAAGTCGACGCGCGTCTCTCCTTCGACACCGCCGCCACCATTGAGCAGGCCCACTCCATCATTTCGAAGTACGAATCCGCCGGAGTATCGCGCCAGCGCGTCCTCATCAAGATCGCCTCGACGTGGGCCGGCATTAAGGCCGCTGAGAAGCTGGAAAAAGAGGGCATCCACTGCAATCTCACTCTCCTCTTCGGCATCCATCAGGCCATTGCCTGCGCCGATGCCGGAGTCACCCTCATCTCGCCCTTCGTCGGCCGCATCCTCGACTGGTACAAGAAGGACACCGGCAAGGATTATCAGGGCGCTGACGATCCCGGCGTCCAGTCGGTGACGAAGATCTACGACTACTTCAAGAAGTTCGGCTACAAAACCCAGGTCATGGGCGCCAGCTTCCGCAACACCGGCGAAATTATCGAGCTCGCCGGATGCGATCTGCTCACCATCTCCCCGAAGCTGCTCGAAGAGCTCGACGCCACCGAAGGCACTCTCGAACGCAAGCTCGATCCCGCGAAAGCCAAAGCGCTCGACATCGAGCGCCTCACTATCGACGAAGCTACCTTCGAGAAAATGCACGCCGCCGATCGCATGGCGCACGACAAGCTCGCCGAAGGCATCGACGGTTTCAGCAAAGCCCTCGTCCAGCTCGAGCAGCTTCTCGCCAAACGCCTCACTGAACTGGAAGCCGCCTCACCGAAGGCTGTCGGCGCCCACTAAATCTCCGCAGCTAATCACCCAGCAGGCAGCTCTCCGGAGCTGCCTGTTTCGTTGTAGAGCGTTCCCGCGCCCGCGAAAATTTCTGCGACAGTTACCCCGCCATCGGATACCATTCTGTCAATTCTCAACCGAGGCCCCTATGCTCTCTATCCAGCGTTCGCTGCTGCTCGCAGCAACCCTGTTTGCCGTCCCTGCCTTCCTCCACGCCGACAATCAGTCGAAGATCATCAGCCGCATGCAGGGTCTGCGCTCGCTCAACGCCACGCAGCGTCCCTCGGCCACCGTGGAGTTGGCCACCGACATCCGCGCCCTTCCGCCCGGCATCGACAAAGTGAAGCTCGCCGACTCGCTCGCACACCTCGTCACCGAGGGCGATCAGGGCCAGGATACGATTCAGGCCGTCGCCGACGCGCTGCGCCAGTCCCTCTCCGAATCGCCCGTTCCCGCGAAGAAAGGCGAACCGCCCATGCCCTATATGGACCTCGCCAATCTGGTGCGCTACGAGCACGCCTCAGCAGACCTCAGCGATCCGCTCTACACCCAGGCCATGCAGACCCTCGTCGATGACGACGCGCAAATCGAAAAGAGTGATTTCACGCTGAACGACCTGCATGGGAAGAAGTACACACTCTCCGAGCTGCGCGGCAAAATCGTGATGGTCAATTTCTGGGCCACCTGGTGCGGCCCCTGCCGCCTCGAAATGCCCTCGCTCGACGCCCTCTACACCCGCTTCCAGGATCAGGGCCTCGTTGTCCTCTCCATCACCAACGAGCAGGGCTTCAAGGTTTCCAGCTTCTTAGGCGCCTCCAACTATCACCCGCCCGTCCTCCTCGACATGGACGGCTCCGTCTTCAAGAAATTCCACATCGAGGGAATTCCGCGCACGTTCATCTTCAATCGCGACGGCAAGCTCGTCGGCGAGACTATCGATCAAACTTCGTGGCGTCAATTCCTGCAGATGCTGTCGAAGACCGACCTGCACCCTTAGAGACCGCGATGGCTCTCAGCTCACCGTGTAAGTCTGCAGATCGATCGTCACCACGTCATCCGGCGTCTTCGTCGTGCCGCCGTCCATTTCCGGATGAAACTCAATCGTCATCGTCGTTGCGTTGACGATCACGCGCAGATACCCGTAATCGGTATCGTCGTAGCTGTTCAGCGTCAGCGTGCTGTCGATCGGATACGGGGTGCGCAGCGTGCCGCTCATCGCCGACAACGGCGAATGTCCCCCGCATCCCGCCACGATGTAGGGAATCGACAGCCCATTCACCGTCCGCGTGTACCGCTGGTAATTGTGCGAGTGTCCGCTGAAAACCGCATGCGGCCACACGCCCGCCGCTGTGCATGCCGAGTCGATATCCGCCAGCATTTCCGGGCTGCCGCCGTGATCCGACCCGCCCGTATACGGGGGATGATGCACCGCAATGATGATCGCGCCGTCATAAGCTTCGCTCTTGATCCGCTGCAACGCCGCCGTCAAAAAATCCACCTGCCGCGAATCCAGCGTCGGATACGTCCCATTTTGCGCGGAGATCACGCCAGGATCCTCCAGCACATTGCTGTAAAGTCCCAGGATCCGCACAAACGGCGAATCAAAAGTGAAGTAAACGCCGGGCTCAATCATCGTGGTCCGCAGCAATCCGCCGGAGTCCGGCGACTGCGCCGCCGTAGCCGTGCAGAAATTCCGCAGAAACGCCGCCAACGTTGTTGCCGGATCAGCCTTCCACACCACCCCATCGTGGTTGCCCGGGATAGCAATGATCGGCGCGGGATAGTTGCGATACGGCTCATAAAACTGGTCGTAGTAATACGCCCCTTCGCCGAAATAATAGACAACGTCGCCCAAATGAAAAAAGAACGAAGGCACGTCCGCAGCATCCGTTTCGTCGAAGTCCGTCACCATCTTGTCCGCTACCAGGCTCTGCGTCTCCGGCCCAGTCACGCTGCCCGTATCGCCCACGGAGTGAAACACAATCTGCCCCGCCGCCGTAATCGCCTGCACCTTCGCCGCTCCCGCGCTGCCGTACACCTGTTCCAGCGTCAGTATCGGCTCTACCGCATTGCCGGTCGGCTCGGGTACCGCCTCTACCACCAGCAGTTCCTGATACTTCTGGTCGGTGACCGGATCCTTGAAAGTGGTCGGATCGGGTGAAGGCGCAGGCTGAGCAAAAATCGGCCCAACGGGCGCGGCTGCCTTCTTCGTGATCTTCTTCGCAACTGTGGGTGTCTTGTGGGTCTGCTTCGCGGATTTCTTCGGGGGAGTGTGCCGTGCCATGCGTCGCCTCCTCCGATGAGGATAGGCGATCTCAGCAGAAAATTGTGTGAACCGAATGTGACCTTGAAATTTCCCGTGCGGTTTCGGGGTCCGGCTTCAAACCGCCAATACCTGCCGTATCCGCTTCACCGCTTCAGGCATCTTCTCCTCCGGCGTGTTGCTGAACCCCAGCAGAAAGCCCTGACGCTTCCGCTCTCCCAGGTAGCACGGAGACAACGGCCACAGCCACAGCCGTTCCTTCGCCGCGCGCATCGCAATGTCGAAATCGCGATAGCCATCCGGCAGCGTCACCGTCAGGTGCATACCCGCCTCCGAGCCCTGGATTTCAACGAAGTCCCCCAACTCCGACCGCAGACTCTCCACCAATGCCGTGCGCCGCGATTTGTACAGCCCGCGCATCCGCCGAATATGCCGCGCAAAGTGTCCCGCATGCATGAACTCCGTCAGCACTTCCTGAAACAGGAACGACGGAAAAATGTCCATCGCATAGCGAACTGCCATAAAACGATCGACCAAATCCGGCGGGATCACAATGTACCCCAGCCGCAGCGACGGCCGCAGCACCTTGCTGAACGTTCCCAGGTAAATTACTGCCCCAGTGGTGTCCAGTCCCTGCAGCGAAGGAATCGGCATGCTCTCAAAGCGATACTCGCTGTCGTAGTCGTCTTCCACAATCCACGACGCTGTCTGCCGCGACCACTCCAGCAGCTGAAACCGTCGCGCCGCGCTCATCGTCACGCCCAGCGCGTAATGGTGCGATGGCGTCACAAACGCCGCGCGCGCATCTCCGCACATCTTGATGCCCGCTGCCACATCGAGGCCGTCCTGATCCACCGGCACCGGTATCGGACGGCATCCCGATCCCAACAGCAGTGACCGTACCAGCGAATACCCCGGCTCTTCAATCCACGCCGCATCGCCAGGATCCAGCAGAACCCGCGTCGTAATATCCAGCGCCTGTTGCGATCCGTTCACCACCATGATCTGGTCCGGCTCGCACCGCACCGCTCGCGCCGTTCGCAGATACGCGCAGATCGCCTCCCGAAACGGCTTCAGCCCCAATGGATGAATGTTGTCTGACGGGTGTACCCGCAGCACCCGGCTGTGTCGCGCCAGCATCTTCGACCAAAGCTCAAAAGGGAAGTGATCGAGCGCCGGCTGATGCACGCCAAACGATCCCCACCCATGCCGCCACGGCAGCGGATCGTACACAGGAAACGCCTTCGATCGCCGCGAAGTCTGCCGAGGAGCAGAGGGTGGCTGGATAGCCGGCCGCGGTCCGGCCGTCCGGTTCGGCAGCGACGTCGACACAAACGTCCCCGCACCCACCCGGCTCTCAAAATACCCCTCCGCCAGCAATTGCGAATACGCGTCCAGAACCGGGAATCGCGAGATAGCCAGTTCTGTCGCCAAAGCCCGGCTCGACGGTACTTGTTGCCCCGCAGCCAAATCGCCCCGCAAAATTGCATCGCGAAATCCCGCGTACAGCTGCCTGTGCAAAGGCGCTGCGGCCTTGCGATCGATCAGGATTACCGGAAGGAGCCCACCCGACACGTCAGCCATTGCAACGAAGTTTAGTGGCTAGGTCGGAAACCTTGCAAGTGGTCAGGGCGAGATACCACTCGGGTTCCTAAAGTGGTCATGTTCCACGCAGGAATTCAGCGTGCCATTGGTCGCTGCTCACCGACGCCCCGCCGTCTCCTTCGTTGCCTCCAGCGACGGCCATTGCGGATCCCGCTTCTCCAGAAACGCCCGCACCCCTTCGCGGAAATCCTCCGTCGTCCGCGCCTGCACGTTCGCCAGGACGGCCTTTTCCACATCGTCCGGCAACGTCCGATCGGAAAACCTGGTCAGCAGCCGTTTGGTCGCTTCCATCGCAGACGGACTGTTGCGCAGCAGTTTCTGTGCCAGCGCCCGCGCTTCGTGCATCAGCTCCGCCTCCGGAACAATCCGCGTCACCAAGCCCAGGTCCACAGCCTCCACCGCCCGCAGCAGTCGTCCAGTGAGCAACAGATCGCGGCTGCGCTTGTCGCCAATTTGCGTGCGCAGATACGCCGACACAATCGCCGGCACAAATCCAATGCGCACTTCCGTATATCCGAACTTCGCTTCCGGCACCGACAGCGTGAAATCGCAAAGCGTGGCAATCCCCATCCCGCCCGCAATCGCCGCTCCGTTCACCGCAGCGATGGTCGGCTTGGGCAGGGAATAGAGCGTCCGCAGCAGCCCGGCAATGTTCTCGGCGTCCGCCTGGCAATCCGCAGCAAAGCGCGGATCGCTCGGCGACCCTTCTGACATCTCGCGCAAATGCTCCATGTCGAGCCCCGCGCAAAATGCCGATCCAGCGCCGGTGATGATCACCACCCGGCACTGCGGATTCGTCCCTGCCGCTTCCAGTGCCTGCGTCAGGTCGTCAATCAGTTGGTGAGTGAGAGAATTCCGCTTCTCCGGACGATTCAACAGAATCGTTTGAATGCCGGAATCGGTATGAATATGCAGTGTGGAGTAGTGAGTCATGGGCGCACCCGGCAGCGACTCAGAATCTTACCGCGCCATTGCCCCATCACGCCAGCGTCAAGTGTGCAGCCGCTCCTGTTGAGAAGCGGCTGCACCACACATTGGTAACTTCATGAGCGCCCGTTTTACCGCCAGTGGCCTTCCACCCAGAAATAGCCGCCTGGCTCGTGACCCCAGTGTCCAGGCACCCATACCGCACCCGGGTGCGGACGATCCGCCCAATAGCCGCCCACCCAAACGTACCCATGGCCGTCCCAGCGGTGATGTCCTCCGACCCAGATCATGCCCCCATGGGGCCGCGGCCCACGGTGTTCAACAACGACTGGCGGCGGTGCTACGCCAACGTATACCCGCTGCGCAAAAGCCGGCGGCAGGCTCAGCAGTGCAACGGATGCAATCAGGAGAAGCTTCTTCATAGCGTGAGTGTTCCTTTCCGAAATAGTGACAGCGTGCGTGGCCCGTCTTGCGTACGAATTGTTGAGCCCGAACCCGCACTTAAAGGATGGAACCCAACAAAGCCCCAACGGTTGCGGCACCATATTCTCACAAAAACGCCTGTGATTATCTCTTCGGAATGAACAGCTGCGCTCCCGGACTGACGTGATAAATCTCCTGGAAATTTCCCTGATTCACCGCCAGCGACAGCCGTCCCCGCGAGTCGATGTAGAACAGCGGCTTGCCCACCGCAACATCGCTGAACGTCTTCTCGAATGGAATCTCGTACGGCTTTCCATCCAGCACCACCTTCACCGAATCGCCCACTTCATACCCCAGCTGCGCAAACGTTGCCTGCGGAATATCGAGCACCAAATTCCCGAACGGCCCGTCCGTCCCAATCACCTCGCCATGCAGCCCCTTATCACTCACGGACGCCATGTCGATCGTGAGCCGCACCAGCTCTTTCACATCCAGTGCCGGACCGGCCTGCGTCCAGTCATCGCCGCGCGCCAGATGTGCGCCCGCCGGCGAGAAAATATCGCGCCCGTGAAATGTCGACGAAAGCTTCGACCCAATCATCCAGTTCGGATTTGTAATCCATCGCGCTCCCTCAAGCCCGTCGCGGTCCTGCACGAGTGTGAGCAGTCCGTTATCCGGCACAACAAAATATTGCCCCACTTTCGACTTCGCGATAATCGCCTTCCGCGTGCTGCCCACGCCCGGATCCACCACCCCCACAAACACCGCATCCTTGGGAAAATACGGCGCTGACCCTGCGAGAAATCGCGCGCCCTCCGCGATATTGAACGGCGTTACCTGATGCGTAATATCGATCACCCGCACCCCCGGCGCAACCCCGTCCATCACCGCCTTGCAGATGCCGACGGCGTCGTCTTTAACATCGAAGTCGGTCACGAAACCAATGGTGCGCAAGGGAGCCTGCGCGATTGCGGGCGGCAGCACAATGAGGAAGGCGAACAGCAATGCCGTAGCTTTATGAGACAGACGGCCCACGCGGTAATCCTCCTATAGAGCGATCTATCCGGTAGGTTACATGGGCCTTGGAGGTACCGCCATGGAGTTTATTCGATGGCAGGTTTGTTTACGGAGCGTAGCGCAGTGGC
>DATHQV010000158.1:0-12775 GCA_035482355.1 Acidobacteriaceae bacterium
TTTGAGGCCGGCATCATGCCATGCGGGGCCGAACTCGCCGCCGCCGCGAATGTTGGCGAGGACGAAGACGCCGCCGTGCTCCAGCCAAAGCTTGCCGCGGATGGCGTTGTAAGTAGGCGTCTCCGAGATTTCAAAGCCGCCATAAGCGTTGAGCAGCGTGGGATTCTCGCCGTTCAGCGGCATGTCTTTGCGATGGACGACGAAGTAGGGAACTTTGGTGCCGTCAGTAGAGGTTGCAAAAAGTTGCTCGACGGTGTCCTGCGAGGCGTCAAACTGCGACGGCTGGGATTTGGACGGCGTGAGCTGGCCGGTGGCTGCGTCGCCCGCTAGCAGCGAGGGCGGAGTGAGAAAGCTCTCCGTGTTGAGGAAGAACGACTCATTTGTATCGCTGGCTGTGACAACCTCGACGGTGCTGTTGGCGGGCACTGCGAGAGGCTGGCGGGTCCAGTCGTCTTTGCCTTCGGGGGTGTAGATGTAGGCCTGGCCGAGCACGTGCTTCAGCGTGGTCAGGATGAGGCGGGAGTGAGTGGTAGCGATGCCGTTGAGGAATTCATCCGCGGTTGGCGCGAAAACGATGGTGGGTTTGAGGTGCGCGGGGTCGCGTAAAACGTCGGAGAGGCGAACGGAAAGCAACGATCCCTGGGTGAAAGACGGGCCGCCGGCAGTGGGCGTCCAGTCCTCGTGGATTTGAATGAGGAGACGGCCGCTGAGCAGGCCTGCGAGATCAGCTTTGCGCGGAATGGAGAGCTCTTTGAGGCCGCTGGGAGTTTTGACCCAATAGCGCGATTCAAAGAAAGACACACCGCGGCGGAACATGGTGAGGTGGTCGCCCTGGGCGTCGTGCGCGACGAATCCACCCGCGGAGATGTCCGCCGGTTCGCCGCGAAAAACTTCCTTCGCGCTGTCGAGGGGCGTGCCGCGTTTCCATTCCTTGACTACGAAGGGGTAGCCTGAGGTGGTCATGGTGCCGTTGCCCCAGTCGCGCGCGATGAGGAGCGTGTCCCTATCCTCCCAGGCAACGTCCTGCTTGCTGTGAGGGGCGATAAAGCCGGCTTCGACGAACTGGCTGGTTTTGAGGTCGAATTCGCGCACCGTGGAGGCGTCTTCTCCTCCGACCGAGAGATCGACCAAGCAGTAATGGTCGCCGGGGTAGAGGCACTCAACGCCGTGGAGGACCCAGCTGGTGTTTTCCTTTTTGCCGAGGGCGTCGATGTCGAGAACGGTTTGCCAGTTGGGATTGGGGCTGTTGTAGTCGGCGACTGTGGTTTTGCGGAGGAGTCCGCGCGGGTTGTTCTGGTCGTTCCACATGTTGAAGACGTCGTTGCCGCGCAGATTGGGCATGGGCAGGCGGTTGGGATCTTCGCTCACCTTGAGGGCGTCGGCTTCCCAGGCGGCAAAACGGGGATCGGCTTCAAGCACTTTGGCGGTACGAGCGTTTTCGGCTTTCACCCAGTCCATAGCGCGTGGGCTGTTCACCTCCTCAAGCCAAATGTATTTGTCGGCGGGGAGCGTCGGGTCCTGCGGATAGATCGGGCTTTGGGCCGCAAGGGATGCGGCGCCGACGATGAGGCAGGCGCCTGCCAGAGTATGGGCGAGGACAGCACGACGGTTGGACATGGGCAAAAACCTCTGTATCGATGGTCTTGCCAATGTACAACACGCCCGGAAGGAGTGTGCGTGCTCCGGATGATTAGGGCTGTAGAACCTCTTTGCCGTCCTGCTTATAGATGATTCCGGCTTTCATCACGAAGCTGACCTGGCTCATGACGTTGATGTCGTCGATGGGATTGCCGGGAACGGCGACGAGATCGGCGAACTTGCCGGTGGCGACGCTGCCGAGGGCGTCATCGTGGCCGAGCAATTGGGCGGCATTGATAGTAGCCATTTGCAGGGTATACGCGGGCGGAAGGCCGGCTTTGACGAGGTAGATGAAGTCTTCCCAGTTTTGGCCGTGAGGATAGACGCCGGCGTCGGTGCCATAGGCGAATTTGACGCCGCCCTCGTAGGCGCGGGTGACCGTCTTGAAGATTTGCGGTCCGATGGCGATAGCCTTGGCGGCGACGGTGGGCGGATACGCTCCCGTTTGCGCCTGCTGGCCGACGTAGATACCGGTGTAAACCGTAGGGCAATAGAAAGTTCCGTGCTGCTTCATGAGGGCGATGTCCTGGTCATCCATGAAGGTGCCGTGCTCAACGGAGTCGACGCCGGCGAGGACGGAGCGACGGATCGCCTCAGCGCCGTGCGCATGGACGGCGACCTTCATGCCGTAGTCATGAGCAGTTTCAACGAGGGCGTTCAACTCATCCTGCGACATTTGCGGGGCGGATCCGTTGGTGCCGAGGTCCATGACGCCACCCGAGGGCATGGCCTTGATCAGGTCAGCGCCATTCTTGTAGTGGAGGCGAACGACTTTGCGGGCCTCGTCGGGGCCGTTAAAGATGGATTGGAGCGGACCGGGATTCCCCTGCAGATCGAGGCTGAGACCGTTGGTCTGGTCAGCGTGGCCGCCGGTGGTGCTGATGGCGGGGCCAGCGGTGAAGATGCGCGGTCCAATCACTGTGCCGGCAGCGATTTCATCGCGGAGCGCAACGGTATCGTAGTCGTGATCACCGACGTTGCGGACCGTGGTGAATCCGGCGAGCAAGGTGCGGCGGGCGTAGAGCGTGGACCGCAGGACGCTGTTGGCCAGGTTGAGATGCGCCGCCTCCATATAGGTGTTCTTGCCGAACTGCATGTCGAGGTGCACGTGGTCGTCGATGAGGCCGGGAAGGCAGGTGGCTCCGGCTAGATCGATGATGGTGGCGCCTGCAGGCTGCGCGGCGCCTGGCTCAATCCTGTCGAACTTATCGCCGGTGATGAAGACCGACGTGGGGCCGAGCATGGTTCCGCCAGCGCTGTCGAAGAGGCGCGGGCAATGAACGACGGTTACGGTGGCCGGGGTCTGGGCGAGGAGACCGGGTGCGGAGAGACACGCCGCCGACAGACCAGCAAGCGCGACCGCGACGCGGCATCCGGAACGAATCAGGGACATGGGAGAGATCTCCTTCGAACGGAATGTCATGGCGGAGATGAGATTCGGAGTCTGGCCGGTGGCCAGCAGATCGCTTCCGAGAGCGCGGGCATTCCCTGGGGTGAGGCAGCGCGCAGATGATCAGCAACTTGCCGGCTGCAGCGCCGCCTTCCTGTTGGTGCGCGGTCCCGCGTGCGGCTTACGCCGCGACGGTTGCCGGAACCGAGGCTTCCCTGTAAAGCGACGCGCCAGCAACGACGCCAACCACGGTCTGGATGAATCCACCGAGGGTCACAAATGCTGCGAGCTGGTGTGAGAACAAACCGCCGAAGACCATAAAGGTAAGGTTCGGGATCAGAGAGCCGATGATCCACGTAACAATAGCGGCCTTAAATGCCGTGTTGAGGCCAGGGCCGAAACGCGGGCGGATGCTGGCGTAGATCCAAAGCGCCATGAGGCCATTGACGACCCCCAGCACGTTGAACCAGGCCCATGCGCTCGGCGAGAAGCCGCTTAGTCCGAGAGACTGCATTCCGGACTGCCATGCTGGCTTTAACCAAATCCCGTCAATGAGAAAACCAAGGACATCGGCAATAACTCCTGCCACGAGACCTGCGAGAAGCCAACGGCGAAAATTCATTTTGCTCAAAAGTGCCTCCAAGGGGGGATGCCGGAGTATAACCACACCCCCAGGGCGGCGCAACGAGAAACTGTAAGAGGGATAAGAATGAGTACGGGAAAGTGGTTACCTGTGGAGTAAATCAGGCGGGACGCGGGGATTGGGCACTTTTTGCGGAGGCGACGAGGCGTTCTTCGAGCACTACAGTAACCATGTTGTCGACTCCTTTACCGATGGCTTCGAGGATATCGGCCTTCACCGGTAACTTATGGGCGCCGTTACCAATCGCCATGAAAGAGCTACGGAAAGGAACGCCGTCGACGGTTCCCCGGACTTTGACGAGGCCGCGGGTTTGAAAGAAGGCGACGGAGCGAGGCCAGATAACGTAGGTGTGGCCGCCTTTCGCGGGGGAATTTTGAAGGCGGGCCTCGAAGGTCGCGAGCATGGTGAGTTATCTGGCTCCCGATGTTTTCATTTTCGCGCGCAGCCGCGCTTCCGCAGCGTCGCTCCAATATTTGCAGTTAAGTCGAATGAAGACGGACGAATAGGGAATCGTCATATTGGTTTTGAGCACCAGAACATGGAAAGTCTTCCCGGCGTCGTCGATAGTGGCAATGATCTTGTCGTGGGGCAAGGACTGGATCGGATAAGCGCGCAAAAGATCGGCGATGGTCGTTCGGTATTGCGCCGCGCCAGGCGCGTCCTCGTCGGGCACGAACGGGAGTTCCGCGTCCATATAGATGTCGGGCCGCACGTGCTGGGCATCATTGATCGTTCCCAGCACAAATTGAAGGACGAAGGGGAGGCTGGCCTTCGTGTCGATGGTTTCAACGCCTGGCGATGTTTGCAGGGGATATGCCGAGTCGACAATCAGGATCCAGTTGCGATGACCGAGCAGCGGGAGCGTCTCGGCCACCTGGGTCTTCCAATCCGACGAAGGGAGAGGAGTCTGCGCGGGCGCGAGAAGTGGCGCGCAAAGCAGCGCGCAGGCGAGGAAATTCCTGAGCATCGGATGAGTATTGCAGATTTGCAAGGGCCTGAGGCAAAGAAGAAGTGGGCGAAGAAGATACGAAAATCGGGTTAGAATCGGAGGATGCTGTCGCCGGTGACCCCAGAAGCCGAACCAGCTCCGGAATTCGTTTGCCCCGAGGCGCTCGCGTGGGCGCATCCGCTGGTGCAGGAGTGGTTCGTGCGGCGGTTTGCGACCCCGACGGAGCCGCAGGAGCAGGGATGGCCGTTGATTCATGCAGGACGGCCGGTGCTGATCTCCGCGCCGACGGGTTCCGGAAAGACGCTGGCCGCGTTTCTGATTTGTATTGATCGGCTGATTCGCAAGGCGATCGATGGGCGGTTGGGATGCGAGACCGAGGTGGTCTACGTTTCGCCGCTGAAGGCGCTTTCGAACGACGTCCAGAAGAATCTCGAGACGCCGTTGCGGGAGATTCAGCAACTGGCGCTGGAGCGAGGGTATCTGTGTGCGCCGGTGCGAGCGGCGGTGCGGACTGGCGACACGCCTGCGGCGGAGCGGCGGGCGATGCTGAAGACGCCGCCACATATTTTGGTGACGACGCCGGAGTCGCTCTACATTCTGCTGACGGCGGAGAAGAGCCGCGAGCATTTGCGGCGCGTGCACACAGTGATTGTGGATGAGATTCACGCGATCGCCGATGACAAGCGTGGATCGCATCTGGCGCTGAGTCTCGAACGTCTCGACGCGCTGGTGACGGGTGAGAATGCGCTGATGGCCGGCGCGAGCTTGCTGAAGCATCCGCCGCCGTTGCGGATCGGATTGTCGGCTACGCAGAATCCCATTGAATTGGTGGCGCAGTTTCTGGGCGGAACGCACGGAGACGAAGTTGCGATTGTGCAGGCGGGAAAGCGGCGCACGCTGGACGTGGCGATTGAAGTCCCGACCGATGAGCTGGGATCCGTCGCGACCATGGCGATTTGGGCGAGCGTCTACACGCGCTTGGCGGAGCTGGCGCTGGAGCATCGGTCGACGCTGGTGTTTGTGAACACGCGGAGCATGGCAGAGCGGCTGGCGTTTCAACTGGGCGAGCGGCTCGGCATTGAGAATGTCGCGTGCCATCACGGGAGCCTGTCGCGCAAGCTGCGACTGGACGCGGAGCGGCGGCTGAAGCAGGGCGAAATTCGCCTGCTGGTGGCGACAGCGTCGCTGGAACTGGGTATCGATATTGGGACTGTGGATCTGGTGTGCCAGATCCAGTCGCCGCGTGCGATTTCGGTTGGGATGCAGCGCGTGGGCCGCGCTGGGCACTGGCGCGGCGCGATTCCGAAGGGACGGTTTTTTGCCGTCACTCGCGACGATTTGGTGGAGCAGGCGGCGCTGATTCGCGCGATGCGGGCTGGCGTGCTGGATCGGCTGGAGATTCCGGAGAAGCCGTTCGACGTGCTGATGCAGCAGATTGTGGCGGCGTGCGGAGCGGAACCGTGGGAAGAGCGCGCTCTCTTCAACGTGCTGCGGCGGGCGCAGCCATATCGCGATCTGACATGGGAAGAATTTGACGGAGCGCTGCGGCTGCTGGCGGAAGGCATTGAATCGAGCCGCGGCCGGTATGGCGCGTATCTGCTGCGCGATCGTGTGCAGGGACGAGTGCAGGCGCGGCGCGGCGCGCGGACCACCGCGATTACGAATGGCGGAGCGATTCCGGATGCGGCGCTGTTTCCGGTGATTTTGCAACCGGAAGGCGTACAAATTGCGACGCTCGACGAGCATTTCGCGGTAGATTCGTCGCCGGGCGATGTGGTGCAGCTCGGCAATGCGAGCTGGCGCATCCAGCGCATCGAGTCGATTGGGCGGGTGCTGGTAGAAGACGCGCATGGAGCGCCGCCGACGCTGCCCTTCTGGTTTGGCGAAGCGCCGCAGCGAACGCGCGAGCTTTCTGAATATGTGGCAGAACTGCGGGAGGAAATCGACCGGAGGACGCGCGATGTGCTGCCTGGATACATCAGCCAGGCGATGCCGGAGGTTGCAGAGGCCGCAGCGTTTCTGAAGACCGAATGCGGCATGGACGATGCCGGCGCGGAGCAACTGATTGCGTATGTGGCGGCCGGCCGCGCCGTGCTGGGGACGGTTCCATCTGTAACAACGATTGTTGCAGAAAGGTTTTTTGATGAAGGCGGCGGCATGCAGCTGATCCTGCATGCGCCTTTTGGCGGGCGGATCAACAAAGCGTGGGGCCTGGCGCTGCGCAAGCGATTCTGCCGGGGATTTAATTTCGAGTTGCAGGCAGCGGCGACGGATAACGGGCTGAACATCTGCCTGGCGGAACAGCACAGCTTTCCGCTGAGCGATGTGTTCCATTTCCTGACCACGGAGACGGTGACGGAGCTGCTGGAACAGGCATCGCTGGCGGCGCCGGTGTTCAAAACGCGCTGGCGCTGGGATGCTTCGCGGAGTTTGCAACTGTTACGGTTCCAAAAAGGAAAGAAAGTAGCGCCGCAGGTACAGAGGATTCGGAGCGACGATTTGCTGGCGAGCGTATTTCCGCAGGCGGCCGCATGTTTTGAAAATATCGAGGGCGACATCCAGATTCCGGACCATCCGCTGGTGAAGGAAGTGATGCGTGATGTGCTGCAGGAAGCGATGGATCTCGAAGGACTGAAGAACGTGATCGCCGCGATGCACGATGGGCGGATCCGGTGCGTGGCGGTGGATACGACGACGCCGTCGGCGTTTGCGCATGAGCTGATCAACGCGAATCCCAATGCGTTTTTGGACGATGCAGGGCTCGAGGAACGGCGTGCGCGCGCGGTGCAGATGCGCGGCGTGGTGCCGGACGCGGTGCTGGGCGAAGCGGGACGGCTTTCGCCGGAAGCGATTGCGGAGGTGCGCGCGGAGATTTGGCCGGACATTCGCGACGAGCACGAACTGCACGATTTGCTGTGCGCGCTGGTGGCGATGCCGGTGGAAACGCTGGCGCACGAGGGCTGTCGAGATTGGGATGTATTTCTTACGCGATTGGAGCGAACGGGCCGAGCTGTACTGGTTGAAGTGCAGTCGGGTCTGCAAAAGCGCGCATATTTCGTGGCGGCGGAACGAGTGGCGTGGGTAGGTGTTTTGTGGCCGGAAGTGGAATTCCCTGTGGAAATGTTGAAATTCGGCGGAGAAGTGCCCTGTTTCAGTGACATTTTGATGAAACTGCTGCAGGGATGGTTACAAATGACCGGCCCAGTGACGTCGGCAGCGATTGCTGCGCAACTTGGCGTGGAGACGAGCGCGGTTTGGCCGCAAATGTTGCGGCTGGAGACGACGGGAACGATTCTGCGGGGCGTGTTTGAGGGCAAGTCGGGAGCAGAGGCGATTCCCGATGGCGATGTGGAGTGGTGCGAGCGAAGGATTTTGCAGCGCATCCACAAACGTACGCTGCACGCGCTGCGGCGGCAGATTGAGCCGGTGACGCCATCGGTATATATGCGGTATTTGCTGGACTGGCAGCATGTGGGCGAGATGCGGCAGCTGACGGGCGAACAGGGATTGCTGGAGGCGCTGCGTGGCCTCGAGGGATTTGAAGCGCCGGCGGCAGAATGGGAGCGAACGATATTGCCGCAGCGCGTTGCGGGATACGATCCGCGATGGCTGGACGCGCTTTGTTTGACGGGCGCGGTTGGATGGGGCCGAATTTCGCCGCATGCTGCTTTTGCGGATGCGAATGGAGGCGGCCCAAGACGCGTGGTGCCGACGAGCATGGCGCCGGTGACTTTTTTTGTCCGCGAAGAGGCGTTGTGGATGGATTTGTGCCTGGAACGGCGACAAATTCCGGAAGCAACGCTCAATGCGTCGCTGAGCGAGCTGGCGAACCAGGTGCGTTCGTGTCTGGGCACGCGGGGAGCGATGTTTGCCGGGGATTTGATTCGCATGCTCGCGGTTCCGGCGGAAGAAGCGCATCGCGCGCTGTGGGAACTGGTGGCGGCTGGCCTGGTGAACGCGGATGGGTTCGACAGCCTGCGGATGCTGATCGATCCGCGTCGGAAGAAAGCGTTCAGCGCGCCGGGAAAGACGAAAGCGGCTGGCCGTAACGCTGCTGGCCGTTGGGCTTTGCTGAGCGATCCTGAAGAACCGGTTGCGCTTGACCAGCTACGGCATGCGAGCGCGGAAGCTGCCGGTAAAGCTGCGGCGCGACGCGATGCGCAGGTGGAGTCGGCGTGCCGGATGCTGCTGCGGCGGTATGGCGTGGTGTTTCGCGATGTGCTGTCGCGCGAGACGACGGCGCCGCCGTGGCGCGAGTTGGTGGGCATGTTCCGCCGGCTGGAGGCGCGCGGCGCGGTGCGCGGCGGCCGGTTCGTGTCGGGATTTGGCGGCGAGCAGTTTGCGTTGCCGGAAGCGGCGGACATGCTGCGAGCTGGGCGAACGCGGACGCTCCAGGAGATGCCGGCGGTCATGATCGCTGCGGCGGATCCCATGAATTTGGTGGGAGTCGTGATTCCGGGCGAGAGTCCGGCGTGCATTGCGGGGAATACGGTCACGTTGCCGCTGCCTCCTTCGGCAGCGGAGGAGACGGTGGTCGCGGAGATGCCGGTGGCGGGGGTGTTTGCGTGGAAGGCCGCTGAGGGTGGTGCGCTTGCCTGAGCCGCCGGTCGAGCGGAAATCGGGACCCAGGCCGCTGGTCGAGGGCGAGGATTTTTATCGCGAGGGTCCGTACGTTGTGTTCACTGCGGCTTATCATTTGCGCCGCGGGAGCTGTTGCGGGTCTGGATGCCGGCATTGTCCGTGGAGAGACAGCGGAGAAGCGGCCAGCGGTGAAACGGTCAGCGCGGATGGTGAGGGGTGAAGGGGATCGGGAGCCGGGGCGGAATAATTTTGTGGACAGCGGACGCAGGGATCGCATAACTTCTTCTATTCCCGGACTGTTTTGAAACGATGTCATCCACGCCACTACAAAGATTGCGGGCCACGCTGGAACGAATCGATGCGCATGTCGACCCGAAGACGGGCGAACGTGGCGCGGGTGCGGCCAGCCAGCCTTTTCTTCGCGAACTGAAGGACGCGGTGGCGCGTGTTGAGGCCGAGTCGGCGAACGGCGAGCCAGCGGCGGAGACCCAGGAAGTCAGAACGTTGCCGGAAACCCCGGGACGTCCCGAATTGAAACCCGCGACGAGATAAGCGATCAAGCGGTCAGCGACGAGACGGCCTGTCGGCGGTGAGACGGTCGGCGATGAAGCTGTCGGCGGGAATTTCGTAGCTATTTTGCTCGAGACCTACCCCCTACCCCTCCCCCTTGTTTCTGCATGTGTATGAAACGATGAGGGTTGTTTTTTGCTGATTTCGTATGTGTGGGAAACAATGGGGTTACGTTCCACTGAGGCCTTAAGTGTTTGAATTTGGGTTGGTTGCGGGGTCGCTGAGGCGCAATCGGCCGGCTCGGTGACGGTGATGGGCGGAAGAACAACCGCAGATCCTTCGTCGCGATGCTCCTCGGGATGACAGCTTGCGGGGCGGGCGGCGACTGGTTTGGAGGCGGGGATGGGCTGGAATTCGGCTTCGGGCTGGAGTTCTGGCGCGGGTGGTAGTTCTGGATCGGGTTCGGTGGCCAGCTCGGGTTCCGGGGCGGGTTCGGGGACGGCCAGGGGCTGATCGAGGTCGTTGTAGACGACTTCGCGGACGACTTCTTCGGCGGTGATTTTGGATTCGATCTCGGACATTTGTTTGAGGGTTTTGAGGGCGGTTTGCATGAGGTAGGTGAGTGCGGTGACCTGGCGGAAGTCGATGGCGTGGCGGGAGAAGGCGTCGGCGATGGCGTTGATGTTGGCGAGGACGGAGAGATGGTCCTCCATGTAGTCGAAGGTGACGATGGGGGCGAGGGGGAAGTTGTCGGTGACGGCAGGCTTGACGCGGAGGACCTTGTCGCGGTGTCCATGTTGATAACAAAGGTCTTTGCCGTAGAGGGTGGGCGAGGTGCAGCGGGCTCCGCCGAGGGTGAGGTGGCGGCAGCGGGTGTCGTCGGCAGGTGTGCGGCCGGCGCGGGAGGAGGTGGATTGCATGGTGTTGGCTCCTTGGTGAGGGTAGAGTTTTGCGAGCAGAAACACGAAGGCCTCGCGGAATCCGCGAGGCCTTTTGGCTTTTTTCTCTCTATTTTTAGAATACCAACTTCGGCGGTTTGCCACGCCAACTATTTTGGCCTGGAAGTTGTTTCGAATCATCAAATGTTACTTCGGTGAAGTGGTGAAAACTTGACAATTTTTGTGGGAGGGCTGGAAAAGCGAACAGCGGGTCCCTCCGCTTCGGTCGGGATGACAACAAAAAGCAAGGGCGGACGCGCTTCGCGCGTTTCCCGCATCTGCCAAAACCGGGCAGAGCCTTTGACTTGGCCTCAGGCACGGATGAATCCGTGCCCCTTCAAAGCCGATTCATTGGCACGGATCAATCCGTTCCCCTTCAAAGCCGATTCATCGGCACGAATCAATCCGTGACTCTTCAAAGCCGATTTATGCAATCGACTCCAGCAAGTCGGTTGAGGTGACGACGGTGGCACGGCGCGGGAACAAATTATCGATCAGGCAGGCGTGGAGTTCGGCACTGGTGTCCATGCAGCAGTCGCGGACGACGATGATGCGGTAGTCGGAGTCGCTGGCGTGGAGGAGGGTGGAGAGGACGACGCCGCTGGTGGCGATGCCGAAGAGGACCAGGGTGTCGATTTCCTGGGAGCGCAGGATCATTTCGAGGTCGGTGCCTTCGAAGGCGCTGACGCGATGCTTGGTAACGATGATGTCGTCTTCGTCAGGACCGAGGGCGGGATGAATGTCGCCGCCGGTGCCGTGGAAGAGCTGCTGGTGGCGCTCGGAAGTTTTGATGGCTCCGAAGAGCGGGTTGCGCGTGCTGACTTCTGGCAGGCCGGGGCGGAAGCCGACGCGAATATGGATGACTGGCATCCTGGCGGCGCGCGCGGCCTTGAGGACGTCGGCACATCGACCGATCATCTCCGAGTCGCTGGCGCAGTAGATCGAAACGATGCCGTTCTGGAGGTCCATGGCGAGGACGGCAGTGCGGGCGGGAGTGAGGGCGGGTTCGATCTTCATGGTTTTTCTCCTTGCGGGATGATCAGCAAGTTAGTGCTGCTGAAAATGTCCGCGCGGGCAGTTCGTTCGGCCGCTTCGCGACCGATTCCCCTCCCGATGGACGGGGGATCCCTCGACTGCGCGCCGGATCAGCGTAGTCGTCGCTGGAAAATAATGTGGCGGCGCTCCCTTCGGGATGACACCTCTTTTTTACTCCTAAGAGCCGAGAGTGCTACCGGGGTTATCGTCTCGACGGGCGTTATTTGTCGAGGGAGAACTGCCACTCGATGATGGATTTGAGTTGGTCGTAGGGGATTTGGAGCATGGGGATGGCGCGGCCATCGATGAAGAGCATGGGGGTTTGATCGACGCCGATGTCGTCGCCGAGCTTCATGGAAGCGTCGACGGCGCTCTTCCCTGCCGGCGAATCGGCGCAGGCCGAGATTTTGTCGGGGTCGAGACCGGCGGCGATGACGGAGTTGCGGAGGGCCTGGTCGGCCCCCTGGCCAGCGAGGTCATTTTGGCCGGCGAAGACGGAGTCAGCGTATTTGAAGAAGGCGTCGTTGCCGCCCTGCTGGAAGACGCAGGCGCTCCACGCCGCAGCTTTATAGGCGTTGGGATGGATGTTGACGAGGGGGAAATTTTCGAAGACGTAGTGGGCCTGGGGGAAATCCTGGATCAGCCGTTCGACGATGGGCTGGGCTTCTTTGCAATGGGGGCACTGGAAGTCGGCGAATTCGACGAGCTCAAATTTTTTGTCGGCCGCGCCGCGCGAGGGCCCGTCGGCCTGCTGCTGGAGAGCATGCCAGGCGTTGGTATAAGGATGCGGGCCGAAGTCGAGGACGGTTTCCTGGGAGATGAGGTGATGGTTATCAGGAGTGACAAAGAAGGTGAGGTTGGCGATCTGGGTTGGGGTCGACTTTTGGGCGAGGAGGATTTGCACCTTGCTGACGCCGGGAGCGTTGGTGGTCTGGATGGAGTAGACCTCCCAGACGCGGTCTTTGTCGTAGCCCCATGAGGTATGCAGGAAGGCTTCGACGTCCGCTTTGGTGGGAGCGGTGGCGGTGAAGTTGGCGGGATCGACGGGGGGGAATTTGGGCTCGCCTGTGGGGCTGGGGGCGGCGGGGGCG
>DATHQV010000159.1:0-6710 GCA_035482355.1 Acidobacteriaceae bacterium
CTCCTGCGGTGTCTGCTCGAACGTCCCGTCAGCCTTGCCCAGCCACACAAATGCGCCTTCAGGATTTGTTGGGCACCCGTCCGGGCAATCCTGCTCCACCAGTCCGAAGATCACAATGTCCCCGTATCCGTCGCCGTTCACATCCACGCCCGCCAGCCCCAGCACGTCGCCAGGATTCGTCCCCGTCGTCGAACTCACCACCGTCTTTTTCTCAAGCTTGTTGGCGCCCTGTCCGTAATAAACATCCACAGCCATGCACTGGTCATTACCCGAGCATGTATGGCTCACCAAAAGGTCCATCTGGGCGTCGCCGTTCAGCCGGCTGATGGCGATCAGAGGAAAGTTGTAATCGGTCCCCAGTTCCTGCTGCGTAAAATTGCCCTTCCCGTCATTCCACAAAACGTAAAGCTGCTGCGGGTTCGCGAAGTTAATGCCGTTGCTCGTTCCTGCCAACTGCATGACTGCCAGATCGCTGACTCCCGTGCCGTTCAAATCCCCCGCCGCACCCATCATCTCCGCATACGTTCCGCCGCCCATGTTGATGGACTTGTCCAGTACGAACTCGCCTGTGCCCTCATTCCTGAATACATCGATCGTGCTGTTGCTCTCGAATACCGCGATGTCCTGATGCCCATCGCCGAAGAAGTTTCCCACCACGACGCTCACTGGAGTCTCCGTCGTCTTGTAGGTCTTCGCTGCCTGGAACGTGCCGTTGCCGTTGCCCAGATAGACGGTCAAATAGTAGTAGCCTTCACCCGGAGGCGCGGGCGGATTCTGCGCGGCCACTGCAACCAGATCCAGTTTTCCGTCGCCATTCACATCGGCGGCCATCGCGCTGCCAAGTGAAACCGGAGTTGCGGCCGCGGCCACCGGAGCCGCAAACATTCCATTCCCGTAGCCCGCACGGAATACCATCTGCGTGCTGGTGTTGCAGCACTCAATCAGGTCCGGCTTGCCGTCGTTGTTAAAGTCGCCCGTCACTACAGGACCGCTGTTGGTCTTGTAAGTGTCGCCATAGGTTTCAAAGCTCACGGTAGATTGGGCTGTCAGCGAAGCCGTCGTCCCGGCAAGGAACAACATGGCCAGAATTCGATACGACATAGGTGGGAGCGCTCCTGGTCTCCTGAATCGTGCAGGCCCGTGCAGATTGGGTCTCGTGCAGATTGCCTTCCTCATACACAGCTGACTTTGCAATTGCAGTTCCGAATCGGCCGGATCCAGCATGGCAGCGCTATGCCCGCGGTTCCGCGATCGTCAGTTCATCAACGAACGTTCGCGCCCGACGAACTGGCTATCATCACAGAGCATCAATCAGTCGCCGTGGGTTGCTCCGAGACGCGGGGTCATACTGCGCAGATGGCCACGCGCAATTCCCCATGCGCATTCATGTGCTCAATGTTGCCGCTGGACTGCTGTTCGTCTGCACATCGCCGCCGAATCGTGCAACCGCCGGGGAGAGATGGACGCCATTTGCTTTTCCCATCGCGTCCATCGAACGGATGACCTTCCCGCCCATCTCTCTGCTGAAGACAGTGCCGTCTCGCTCCAGTAATGTTGGCCTCACGAACCCCAGGCAGCTTTCACAGAACACGGAGAGTCTGCACATTTTTGTTCCTGCTGTCGAAATCCCCAGCAGCAGCTTTTGCCAGTGAGGTCACTTCCGATGAGTCAGCACTCTCGGGCACGGACTCTTTCCGTGCTCACCGCCGCCGCTTTGTTTGCAGGCATCGCCTTCGCCCAGGTCCCCGTGGGCAGCATCAACGGAATCGTCACCGATCCAAAGGATGCTGTCGTCCCCGGCGCGCATGTTACCGCCGTCAGCGCCGCGCAGGGCGTCTCTCGCGATACGGTTTCCAACAGCAGCGGCTTGTATTCGCTCTCCGATCTGCCGCCTGGCTCCTATGTTCTCCGCATTGAGGACCCAGGATTCGCCGTGAGCGAATTTCAGAACGTCGTGCTCGAAGCCGGCCGCAACACCACCATCGACGCGAAGCTCCAAATCGCGCATGCCGGTACCACCGTCGAAGTGAATGCCACCGCGGTGGCCGTCGATCCCACCCAATCCATGATTCAGGGGCAGATCACCTCGAAGACCATCGAGAACATTCCCCTCAACGGCAGAAACTTCCTGGAACTCGCGTATCTTGTGCCTGGCAATCGCCCCGCTCCCACCTTCGATCCCACCAAGACCAACACCCTCGAAGTCAGTTCCGCCGGAGGCTTTGGCCGCGGCGGCAACATCACCGTGGATGGCGGCGATAACAACGATGAAGTCGTCGGCGGCACGCTTTCCAATTTCCCCGAAGATTCCGTCCAGGAATTCCAGATTGCCACTGGCCGCTTTACCGCGGAAGTCGGCCGCTCCGGCAACAGCATCATCAATATCGTCACCAAGTCCGGCACAAATCAGTTGCACGGCTCGGTGTTTCTCTTTGAGCGCAATCGCAATCTCCAGGCCCTCCCCGCAACCTTCGATCGCAATCTGCCCACACCGCCCTTCGATCGTGAGCAAGCCGGCGGATCCGTCGGCGGCCCTATCGCAAAAGACAAAGCGTGGTGGTTTTCCTCATTCGAATTTCGCGACCAGAATGCGGCACTCCAAACCGGTGCGCGCGACTTCACCACCGACTCCATTCTGAATGCGTCAGCGCCGGCACCGCTGCGCGAAGCGCTGTGGTCCACGCGTTTCGACACCCAGCTCAGCACGCGCAACACCCTCACCGGCCGCTACTCCTTCAACCGCTCCACCGATACCGCAGAAGCCACGCCTTCGCAGACCACTCCGTCTTTCACCGCAGCGGAGCGCCAAAATTCCCTCAACCGCTTTAACTCCGTCATCGTCGGCCTCACCACCGTTCTCAGCCCCACGCGCGTCAACGATCTCACCTTCCACTACGACAATTTCTACAACGACATTCCGCCCTTCCCCAACGACGCTCCTGTTACCGACCCCGCATCGCTCGGCCTCACCAACGAGCTCATCTTTCCTGACCTTGCCGATGGCGCGAACTTCAACCTGCCCCAGGCCACGCACCTCAATCGCTTCCAGATCCGCGACGAATACGCGTGGACCCTCGGCAAACACACTCTCCATACTGGCGGAGAATTCCAGCACTACACGGCCTACGGCATGATCAACGTCTTCGGCACCGGGACCGTGATCCTCACTTCCGATTTCGGATTCGCCGACCTGAACGGCGATGGCCAAATCAACGATCTCGATATTCCCATCGCCGTCGCCCTCAGGAGCAGCGCTCCCGTCACGCCGGTCCCCATCCCCACCGTTTTTGACAGCTACGTAGCCGGCTACGTGCAGGATGACTGGCGCGTGCAGCCGCGGCTCACCCTCAATCTCGGCCTGCGCTGGGAATACGATTCCAATCTCACCGGCAACTCCGCCGCTCACGATCCCTGCCCCAATCTCACCCAGCAGCCCACCCAGCCCTGCACCTGGATGGCGAATGTGATCGACCTGAAAAAAGTTCCAGACAAGAAGGACTTCGGTCCGCGCGTCGGATTTGTTTACGATCCGTTTGGCCACGGCAAGACCGCCCTGCGCGGAGGCTACGGCATCTATTACGACCGCATCATTCTCGAGGCCGGTGCCGAAGAGCTTGTTCAGAACGACCGCGCCCTCACCGTGTCGGAGTACGCGGGCTCATCCTGCATTTCGCCCTACGTTCCCGGGCCGCCCAGTCTTGGCGCGTGCTTTGCGCCGATGTCGAGCTTTGCGCCCGGCAGTCCAACCCTCGGCAGCCCCTTCAGCGGACCCAACCAGGTAGGCGGTGTCGGCATCCTTGCCATGGGCGCGGACGCTCATCATCCACTCTTTCAGCAGTTCTCCGCGGGAATGCAACAGCAGTTCGGCAACGACTGGCTTGTCTCCGCCGACGGCCTCCACGTCTTCGCCACGCGCCAGCTCATCGGCCACCTGCTGCGCGGCACCGATTCTTCCTCACCCGATATTTCCTGCCCCGGCGACAACATCCCCTGCACCATGACCGATCCGCTCACCGGCATCTCCGACAACATCACTTTGATTCAGTCGCAGGCAAAGTCCTGGTACGACGGCCTCATCGTCAGCGCCGCCCATCGGCCCGCTCACCTCGGTCGCATCGGCTACCAGTACAACCTGAGCTACACGCTTTCCAAAACCTTCGACTACTCCGACGACGATCAGCTCACCAACAGCAACGCCGATGAGCAGGTCGATCTGGTCGAGGGCATCAATAATCTGCGCATGGAAAAGGGCTACGCCGTCACCGACGAGCGCCACCGCATCACCGCATACGGCGAAGCGCAGCTCCCGTGGGGCTTCTCCCTGGCGCCGCTCTACACCTTCGGCTCAGGCGTTGCCGCTGACACCTTCCTCCCCGGCACCGCTATCAACGGAGCCAGCGGCTCGCGCCTTCCGTTGCTGCCTCGCAACGCTCTCGGCCGCGAAGTGAAAAACAGCGATCAGCTCAACGCCGTCATCAATCGCTGGAACGCCTTGCCCGCCTGTCCCGGCGCGTTCCCCTGTCTCGCCGGCGGCACGCTGCAGAATGTCCCGTCGGGCATCAACTTCTCCAGCCCCTTCAGTTCGCTCGATCTGCGTCTGAAGAAGGACTTTCATCTTGGCGAACACGCCACGCTCGGCCTCATGGGCGAAGGCTTCAACATGCTCAACCAAACCAACATTCGCGGCACCACCAACGCCAATTATTCAGGGCGCAACATTTCCATCGGGCCTTACCAGCCAGCGCAGGCCGGCCCACCGTCGGTGCCCGCGCAGGCGGTGCAGGAAAACTTCTATTCTCCAGTCAGCACCGCTGGCGGCTTTTTCGGTTCCGGGGGCCCCAGAGCTTTTCAGTTCGCCACGCGGATCGATTTCTAAACGGAGAATCCTGGTTGGATAAACCCATCGCCTTCCCTGAATACGAGCAACTCTCTCGATTGCGTGCAAATCCTGCGTCTTCCTCGCCGGCCAATCTTCCGGCCGTCGAGGAGAGCCAGGCCGCCGGCGACGTCGCTCATCTCTATGACCAGTTCCGATCCCGATTCGGCCGCCAGGATGTTCCCGGCATCCTCAAATGTTTCGCCACCCATCCGCCGCTGCTGCAGGCGATGATGGATATCGCTGCGAGCCTGCTCTTCGCTGACGGCCAACTGGTGCGCCGCGACAAGGAGATGCTCGCGACATTCGTCTCCTCGCAAAACAGTTGCTCCTACTGTGCCGACAGCCACGGCTACTTCTTTCGCGTTCATGGCGGCGATACCAGGACGCTATCGGCGATTCAGCAGAATCAACTCAGTTCTCCCACTCTCTCCAGCGCGGAACAGTCCCTGCTCCAGTTCGCGGAGAAGGTCAACCGAAGTTCGCACTGGATCACGCGCGCCGACGTGGAGACGCTGATCCAGAACGGGTGGACGGAGCCGCAGATCGCCGAAGCGATCCACATCGTCGCGCTCTTCGCCACATTCAATCGTGTCGCTAACGCATTCGGATTGCCCTCGCAGGGCTTGCTCGCTCTGTTTGAAAATGACAACAGCCAGCATCAGTCAGACACCCCAATCCAACCGGGAGGCGCCCCATGACCACGACCCAGGAATCCCAGTCCATGTTTCTTCAGGATGTCGAGAACAATCCGCAGCCCAGCCCCTATTTCGATCTCATCGCCGCGGCCAAAGCCTCCGGCGCTGAATATTGGCGCATCTGGAATCTGCTCGCCTTCCGGCCGAAAGCTGCCCTGCACCTCGCGCGCTTTTCCCAGGAAATCATGCATGAGCCGGCGCCCATCAGTCAGGGTTTGCGTGAGCTCATCGCCGCCTACACCTCGTCGCTCAATCGCTGCGACTTCTGCATGAAGGCCCACGCCGCAGTCGCCGCTTACCTCTACGGTGACGTAACGCTGGTCTGGAGTGCGATCCGCGATCTCGAAAAATCCGCCCTGCCTGATAACGAGAAAGCGATGCTCCGTTTCACCCACAAAGTCACTCTCGCCTCCGACTCCATCTCCCCGGCAGACATTGCAGAGCTCCACCGCGCTGGCTGGGACGACACTTCCATCTACTACGCTATCGCCGCCTGCGCCCTCTTCAATTTCTATAATCGCTTCGTCTCCGCCAATGGCGTCAAACCCGTCTCCGACGAGGCCTTCCGCCGCTTCGGCGCGCGCATGGCCAACCAGGGCTACCTCCGGGAAGAGCGATCACTTCGAGACACACTGCAATTGCCCCGCAAACCTTAGTGTCCCGATTTCCAGACCTTCCAGAACTCCCTCGTCCCCAACCGTCTATCCTGAACTCTGCGTGTCTTCCACCCCTCAAACGGCTTCCTTCCCGCCATCGCTGCACGATTTCTTCGCGCCCGGCGGCACGCTCTCGCGCTCCAGCCTCCCTTACGAATTCCGCCGCGGCCAGCTCGAAATGGCTCAGGCCGTCGAACGCGCCTTCACTGACAATCGTCACCTCATCGTCGAAGCCGGCACCGGAACCGGCAAAACCCTCGCTTATCTGCTTCCCGCCCTCCGCGCCGCCGCTGCTACCGGACGCCGCGTCATCATCTCCACCGGCACCAAAAATCTTCAGGAACAGCTCTTCTTCAAAGACGTTCCGTTCCTTGAATCCCTCCTCGGCCCGCTGCGCGTCTGCTACATGAAAGGCCGCGCCAACTACCTCTGCCGCCACAAACTCTTCGCCCTCCGCAACCAGCCCATCCTCTCCGGCCT
>DATHQV010000160.1:0-24166 GCA_035482355.1 Acidobacteriaceae bacterium
TACCGAACCCCTGGGGCAGGTGGCGAGGCTGCAGTTGTCCCTCAGCGCACAGCACCACGGCGCGCTCGATGGTATTGCGGAGCTCGCGGACATTTCCCGGCCAGTCATGGGCCATCAGACGCGCCATCATTTCGCTGTCGAGGCTGGTCACGCGGCGGCCGTGCTTCTGGTTCATATCCGTGATCATGGAATCGGCGATGGCCGGAATGTCTTCCTTGTGCTCGCGCAGAGGAGGCATGTGGATGTTAAAAACATTTAATCGGTAGTAAAGGTCGCCGCGCAGCTGACCGCCGGCGACGGCCTGCTCGGGATCTTTGTTGGTGGCGGCCAGGACGCGAACGTCAACGGGCGACTCGACCTTGCTGCCCAGCCGGCGCAGCTTGCGGTCCTCAAGAACGCGCAGCAGCTTGGCCTGGGTGCCCACCGGCATCTCGCCGATCTCGTCGAGCAGGAGGGTGCCTTCTTCAGCGAGTTCGAAGCAGCCAGCACGGCGCTCGATGGCGCCGGTGAACGCGCCCTTCTCGTGGCCGAAGATCTCGCTTTCGATGAGCGTTTCTGGGATGGCGGCGCAGTTGACGGCGACAAACGGCTTCATCCGGCGCGGGCTCAGGTCGTGCAGAGTGCGGGCGACGAGTTCTTTGCCGGTTCCGCTCTCGCCGGTGATCAGGACGCTCACGTTGCTGGTGGCGACGCGTTCGATGAGCGTGAATATCTCCTGCATTTTCTTCGACGCGCCCACCAGCGAGCCCAGGATACCGGTCTCTCGCAGCTTGCGGCGGGTGACTTCCAACTCGCGATCGGTCTCGCGCTGGCGTGCGGCGTTGGTCAAAATGGCGCGGAGACGGGTGGGGTCGACGGGCTTCTGAATAAAGTCGTAGGCGCCGTTCTTCATGGCCTCGACGGCGGCAGCAATGGAACCCTGTGCCGTGAGCATGATGACAGCGACCTTCTCATGGGTCTCGCCGAGGCGAGCCAGCAGTTCGAGGCCATCCATGCGCGGCATTTTCAGGTCGGAGACGATGATGCCGGGCTGCCAGGCGGTGACTTTCTCGAGGGCTTCAATGCCGTCGCGGGCGGTTTCCGTGCGGTAACCCCATCCAGAAACCAGCTCGGCGAGTCCGGACAGCGCGTGCGGTTCGTCTTCGACGATGAGGACTTTTTCCTGACTGGTCATTCGTTCGTTCCAACCCCTGGCACCACGGTTTGTTGTATCACGCTTGTGCAAAAGGCATCAGGGGAGCAAGGCGGACACTGCAGGTGGAAATCCATATAATCTAGCAGTTAACCCCTTGATCGATTCCCGGAGATGGATGCGCACTTCTCGGATGCGGCTAATTGTCCAGTGGATTCCTGCCCTCGCGGGAATCGCCGTCATTATCGTGGAATCGACGGCCATGATGTCGGCCAGTAACACCAGCCGCTGGCTGCTTCCCCTGTGGAAGGCGCTATTTGGCCCCATTTCAGCGGAGCGCTGGGCGATCGTGCACCACTACATTCGCAAGACGGGACATTTCGCTGGTTACGGCTCGGTCAGCCTTGCTTTTTTCAATGCCTGGCGCGTCACGCTGGAGGCGCGCTGGCCGCTGTGGCCGCCGGCATCGTGGACCCGCTTCCGTTATGCCGCGAGCCTGGGGGTGCTAAGCACGCTGCTGCTGGCCAGCTGGGACGAATGGCACCAGAGCTTCATCCCGGGGCGAACGAGTTCGGTATGGGATGTTCTGCTCGACCTTTGCGGGGCGTGCTGCGCCCACTTGATCCTGACAGCGATCGTCCGGTTCCTTGGGCAGCGGCGGGCCGTGGCCATGCAGGCAGCGTAGCGCCGCCCTCGAAGCAGGCAAAATGCCGGTTACAACCCGCTGAACCGGCTGCCTCGACATCCACGTGCTGGTGTCGCGGTTCCGGCGTGGGGTTGCTGGATCGGATGCTGACGGGACGCATCTCACTGACAATTCATATGCGCGCGGGCGCATTGCTCCTAGTCTGACGAGATGCGCCGGGTCATGATGTTCCTGAATCCGCTGCTGATCCACACGGCGAAGCGACGCGCCGCTGTGGAGCAGATCGCCGAGCTGGTGAGCGCCCACGGGAGCGATGTGCATCTGCAGGAGACGCTGTCAGCGCACTCGGCGGGGCAGCAGGCGCGGGATGCCGTGGCAGAGGGGTTTGACACATTTCTGGTGTGCGGTGGCGACGGCACGGTATTTCAGGTGATTCAGGGGTTGGCGGGTTCCGGCGCGCGCCTGGGAGTGCTGCCATTCGGGACTGGCAATGTGATCGCGCAGAATTTGCGGATGCCGCGCAATCCGCTGCTGGCCGCGCACACGCTGCTGGACGCTGAGGTGCGGCCGGTCACTCTGGGGAAGATCGAGCTGCATCCGGTGGGGCACAAGAGCAAGCGGAGCTGGTATTTCCTGATTGCGGCGGGGATGGGAGTGCATGCAGCGCTGATGAACCTGGCGCCGATGGGGCAGGGCAAGCGCCGGGGCGGGCGGCTGGCGTACTTTGTGGGCGGCGCGAAGCTGCTGATCGGGCATCCGGTGCAGCCGTTCCAGATGGAATTGACGTACGAGGACGGCACCATGTCGACGGAGACGGCGTGTGAGGCGATTGCGGCGCATTTGCCGGCGATCAATGCGTGGCAGGCGGGCGGCGATCCGTTTGCAGACTGGTTGCGTCTGGCTTGGGTTCCTGCAACGGGGCGGATGGGACTGGTGCATTCGAGCTTTCATGCCATGACGGGCGGGAACGGCAACGCCGACGATGGGAATAAGACGGGGTGGGGCGACCTTCCTTATCCGCATTATGTGAGGGTGCGGAAGATGGTGTGCCGGCCTCTGGATGGGCGTGATTACGACGTGCCGCTGCTGGTGGAGGCGGACGGTGAAGTGCTGGGCGCGCAGTACACGGCGATCAGCGTTTCCGAGAAGAAGCTGAACCTGCTGTGGCCGGGCAAAAGCCCCGCACATTAGCAGCGAATGGTCTTTTTCTTTTTACCGATACGGGCGGCAGCTTCAATTTTCGCGATGTACTCGGTGGCGAGCGGCACCTTGCAGGCGGTTTCGCCCATTTGCACCTCGACGGCGCCGATTTGCTGTGCCGTCTTCTTTGCCTGACGGAGCAGCGGCTGTACATAAGCGCCGACGGCGATGACAAAGCCGTTCATGGTGTAGCGCGCGCGGTTTTTCGCCTGGCCAATCGCTGCGGGAATCGATGCCAGCAGCTTTTCAATTTCGGTCAGATCGAGGGCGGCGTCCGGCTCCGTCGCGACGAGGCCGGAGTAGGTAGACCAGCCGGCGGAAGCTACATTTTCATGCTTTGATGCGATCCACTTCATGGCGAGGATGCGGGCGTCAGGATGCTCTACGGCGACCCAGGGGACGGTGTATTCGGCAATCATCGACCCAGGTGCGGTTTCCGCCCACATTTGTAACTGCTTCGGTGTCATTTGTGCGCCGCTGGCGACCATTCCAGCGAGGTACATCGCGTCCACAATGCCGGTGGCGTAGAGTTCGAGCGCCAGAGCCTGTTGTCCGCGGATGGATTTCGCGATCATCTTCAGGTCGGCGACGCTCACGCCAAAGACGCGATCGGCGGGCAGACCATGGCGAGCGTAAATAGTCCGCGTGCTCTCGCGGCCTTTGGCTTTGAGTGTGTCGAGAATCGACTGCAAGGCCGGCACCTTTCACCTCCACTGCATCCTGCTTATTTTGCCAGATTTGGAAGATGGCGAAGAGGGTGAGTCCCGCATGCAACGGCTTGCACACAGGAGCAGGCGCTGTTTGGCGCGCGCGCTAGTTAACCAGAGAGTAAACATGGGCATCGAACTGGAGCGTGCGCGAAAAACGGCTGCTTCGGTGAGAAGCGGCGCGCTGTTCGACGATCGACAACTCTTCATCTTTTTCAGGAGTCGTGAATGAAACGCATTGCATCGTTGGCTTCCATAATGGGGCTGGGTCTTTTACTGTGTGGACCTTCGCATCTCGCGGCGCAGAATTACCCTCCACCGCCTCCGGCGCCCATCCAACAGGAGCCGACCCCTCCGGCGGCCTGGCAGAATCACGTCGAAGTGGGCGCGTTTGGCGATTATCTTCACTATGGGCCGGGTAATTCGGCGATCAATTTTGTGGGCGTCGGAGGACGGCTGGGCATCAACGTAGCGCGCCACACTGTGATTGAAGGCGAGATGAGCTATGACTTTGCACGGAACTACACCACCACGTTCGGAAGCGGGAACAGCGGAGGCGTCAGCACGACGTTTACGACGACCGGACTGCGTCCGCTGACAGGATTGTTCGGGCCGACGTTCTACCTGGGCAGCCCATCGATGCATGCGTTTGTGACGGGCAAGGCTGGGTTCATTAACTTCACCAGCAGCAACCCGAATAACGTCTCGACCGGAACGGTCAGCACGGCTGTCGGGGGCGTGGGCGGACCAGGAACGCACGTCGCGTTTTATCCAGGCGGCGGTCTTGAGGGGTTCTGGGGATTCTTTGGACTCCGTGCTGAAGCCGGCGATGAAGTCTACCTGGATAACGGGGCGTACAACAACGTGCGCGCCACGTTCGGGCCGGTGATTCGGTTCTAGCGTAGCCATGGCCCAACCGGGCCGGAAAGCGCTGCCCGGCTGGGCCCAGCTCCACGGTAGAACGCGCCCCCTCTCTCTCACCCTTCCCCCCTAAAGCTGGCCCGTTTCGCGCCGATGAAAAGCGAGACAGGTGGATTGCGGTCGAACCGCGGATATTGGGCGGATGCAAGGTGCCTGGACGTCATCCGGAAATGAGCAAATATGCCGCAAGAACAAAGCCGGACGGGAGGAGAAGACTGGTTTCGTTATGCGCTGGCGCTGGAGGCGTCGGAGGAGGGTTTTTGGGACTGGGACCTGGCGACGGATCGGCTGTGGGGGTCGAACCGCTGGCAGGGCATCACGGGAGTAGGCGCGGCATGTTCGCGGGTTAACGACTGGTTGGAGCGAGTGCATCCGTTTGACAAACCGCGGTTTGAGGCGGAGTTGCGGGCGGTGCGGGCGGGCAAGACTCACGGACTGCGCAACGAGCACCGCATCCGGCACGGCGATGGGGAATGGCGATGGGTGCTGACCCGCGCGGTAGTGTCGCAGGACTCATCGGGGCGCGTGACGCATCTGGCTGGATCGCTGACGGATAACACCGAGAGCCGAATGGCCGATGCGTTGACAGGTCTCCCGAACCGGCTGTTCTTCCTGGACCATCTGGAGCGGCGGATGGAGCATGGGCGGCTGCGCGGCGATTGGAATTTCGCAGTGCTTTCGGTGGTGCTGGACCGCTTCGATCGCGTGAACGAGATGCTGGGCCTGAGCGGCGGCGACCGGCTGCTGATGGAGACAGCGCAACGGCTGCAGGCGATGCTGCCGGAGCCATCGGTGGCAGCGCGGCTGAATGGGGCGGAGTTTCTGGTGTGCCTCGAAACAACGCGCAACGAGGCCGAAGCGACAAAGTTTGCCATGGAGGCGACCGAGGCATTTCGCGAGCCGTTTATCTGGCGCGGGCAGAGGTTAACGCCGCAGCTGGCGATTGGCATCGCCACGGCGGACGCGGCGTACGGGCACCCTGAAGATCTGATGAGCGATGCAGAGAGCGCCCTGGCGCACGCCCGGAAGAGCGAGCCGCCGGGAGTGGTTTGCTATTCGCAGGGTATGCGCGAAGAAGCGCACGAAAAAATGCAGATGGAAGCGGATCTGGAGCGCGCGATCCGCACCGGGGAGCTGGTCATGTATTACCAGCCGGAAGTGGATTTGCGGAACAACCGCATTATTGGGTTTGAGGCGCTGGTGCGATGGAAGCATGCGCAGAAAGGGCTGCTGCCGCCCTCGGCATTCATTCCGCTGGCGGAAGAGACGGGGTTGATTCTGCCGCTGGGCGACTGGGGGTTGAACGAGGCATGCCGGCAACTGGTGACATGGCGCAATGGCAGCCGCGCGGAGCTGCGGGGAACACGCATGAGTGTGAATCTTTCGGCGAGGCAGTTCGAACAGCCGAATCTGGTGGAGCGGGTGCGGCAGGTGCTGGCCGAGACGGGACTGGGTCCGGGAGCGCTGCGGCTGGAAGTGACGGAGAGCAGTTTAATAGCCGATGCAGGAGCGGCGGTTAAGACGATGCGCTCGCTTGGCGACCTGGGCGTGGGGCTGCACATGGACGATTTCGGCGTGGGATACAGCTCGCTGCATTATCTGCAGCGGTTTCCGTTTGACACGCTGAAGATCGACAAGTCGTTTGTGCAGGGGGTGGTGAACGATCGCGAGTCCCACCAGATTGTGCGCAGCATTCTGGACCTGGCGCGCTCGTTTGGGATGGACGTAGTTGCAGAAGGGATAGAAGACGCGGACCAACTGCGGGAGCTACAGTCGCTGGGCTGTCCGTGTGGGCAGGGCTACTATTTCGCGCGGCCCATGGACCCGAGAGCGATTGACGCAATGATGCAGACGGGCTCGATGGGCGGATCCGAGTTGGCGATTGCGGCGCAGGGCAAGGACCTGAAGTCAAAATGACCTGGGCGCAAGCACTGCGAGAATTCAAAAGCCGGGAGGGTGTTCGCCGGCGACATTGAAGGCCTGCTCGAGCGCGATGCCGGCTGCGCCCAGCATGCCCTCTTCAAACGGACGCGCGATGAGCGTGACACCGTGCGGGACGCGCCGGGGCGGGGAGAATTTGGGTACCGGATGGACGGGATCGGGCGCCCAGTCGCTGCGCGCCTCCGACACATGCACAAAGCCCGCGCGCAGCGTGAGCGAGGGATGGCCGGTGAAATTGGTGAGGGTGAGCATCTCGTCGCGCAGCGAAGGGACCAGAAGCAGATCGACTTCAGAGAAGATGCGGGACATTTCGTTGGCGACCTTGCGGCGGAAGCGGTCGGCCTGCACCAGATCGACGGCGGAGAGAAAGCGCGACTGCCGAAAGGTGTTGGGCCAGGCGTCAGGAACCTGCGCGCGCAGCTGATCGACGCCGTGGTTGAGCGTGAGTTCTTCAAATGCCGCAGCGGATTCGGCAAACAGAATGATGTCCAGCGAATCGTAGGGCCAGTCGGCCAGCGAAACGCCGATGGGCTGCATACCGAGTTGAGAGAGGACGGGCAAGGCAGCGCGATCGACGTCGGTGGCGGGGTCCTCGTGCATCCATTTGGGGAAGTAGCCGACGCGGAGGTTGCGTACAGGCGCAGCGGCATTGAAGTCGAGGTGGCTGGGGACGCTGCCAGTATCGCCGCCGTCGGGGCCGGTGATGGCGTGCAGGACAAGCAGCGTGTCTTCCACGGTGCGAGCCATGGGGCCGAGCTTGTCGAGCGACCAGCAGAGGGTCATGGCTCCGGTGCGCGGCACGCGGCCGAAGGTGGGACGCAGGCCGGTGACGCCGCAGCGCATGGAGGGGCTGACAATGCTGCCCCCGGTTTCGCTGCCGATGGCGAAGGCGACGAGGCCGGCGGCGGTGGCGGCGCCGGGTCCAGCGCTGGAGCCCGATGCCCCCTCGTCAAGATTCCAGGGATTCATGGTTTGCCCGCCGAACCAGATGTCATTGAGGGCGAGCGCGCCCATGCTGAGCTTGGCTACGAGCACGGCGCCAGCCTGATTGAGGCGTTCAACGACAGCGCAGTCTCTGGAGGGGACGCGGTTGCGGAAAGGCTCTGCGCCGTAGGTGGTGGCGATGCCGGCGGTGTCGAGCAGGTCTTTGCCACCCCAGGGAATGCCGTGGAGGGGCCCGCGATAATGCCCGGCGGCAATTTCGGCGTCGGCGCGGCGCGCCTGATCGAGCGCATGATCGGGCGTGAGCGTGATGACGCAGCGGAGCTGCTCATTGAAACGCTGCAGGCGGTCCAGATAGATGTGTGTGAGCCGCTCGGAAGTGATGCGGCGTTGTTCGATCCAGCGCGAAAGTTTGGTGACGGGCGCGTAGGCAATCTCACTGTCGCTCGAGGGGACCGGGCCAGGATCAGCATGGCTGCGGAGGAAGCGATCTTCGGTTGGGCCGGTGGGCCATCCGGGCTGGACGGCCTGAACGCGGGACCATGGCGCAAGGTCGGGCTCGAGAGACACTTTGCGCGGCCCGGTGCGGCGTTCATAGAGCGGAGCCATGGCCTGACGCCAGCTCAGCGCGGCTTCCGCGCGATCGGCGTCGGTGAGTTCGACGCGGACTAATTTCTCGGCTTCTGCAAAGGTCGAGGCCGAGACCTCCGGGCCGACAGCGGGTGCCGTGGCGAAGGCGGGCGGCTGGCCGGGAGGCGGCGCGGCGGGCGCAGACTGCTGCGGGGACGATTCCGCTGCGTTGAGCTTGCCGGCGACGGCTGCGCCGAGCAGGCCTAAGGAGGACTGAACCAGAAACTGCCTGCGCGCTCGATCCATGCGTGCCTCGAAAGAAAAGGGAATGTGCAGCGGGCTCAGTCTGGAATATACGACGAAAGACGGGTGGCGCGATGCCGAGAGGCTTAGCGGACCGGGGCCGAGGCTTCCTGAGGCACGCTGCCTGCGCCCATCAGGACCAGGGAGCGCTGGACGAACGGCGCCCAGGCGAGCAGGGCGGTGCAGGCGAGAGCGAGTCCGAAATTGATGTGGTGCAGCAGCAGAAATGGCGCGAGCGCCCACAGTTCATCGAATACCAGGAGCGCCGGCCAGAGCTTCAGGAATTTTTCGCGCACGCCGGGCGCGTGCAGCAACACGGCGCAGAGGACGAAGGCGCGGACGGGGATGAGAATTGCGGCGCTGACGATGAGGACGGTGATCCACACGCTGGCACGGGTGAGGACGGAAAAGAGGTCTTCAATTTCAGCCAGATTGGCGAGCGCTCCGATATAGAAACCCAGGTACATGACCTGAAAAAGGATGAACAGCGTCTGCGATGCGGGGTGCGAAAGTTTCGGAAGCTCGTGGGGCGTCGCGAGGATGCCGGTTGTTGCGGGCGGTTCGGTTAGTTCAGCGATTGGCTGTGCCTCCGCTGCGGGTGATGAAGCGCCGGGAGCGGGCTCCACATTGGATGGCAAGGGATTTTTGTTGTCCGCAATCTTCTCGACTGGAGCGACGAAACGATAGCCGCGGCGGGCGAGGGTTTCCACGAATCGCGGACTTGCCGCCGTATCGCCGAGGGCTTCGCGAATGCGGTTGATGGCGGAGTTGACGCCGTGCTCGTAGTCGACAAAGGTGCCCTCAGGCCACAGGTCGCGGCAGATTTCTTCGCGGGTGAGCAGGTCGCCCGGGCGCTCGAGCATCAGGCAGAGCAACTGGAAGGGCTGCGTGTTTAGCTTCACGCGGATTCCCTGGCGGCGCAGCTCGCCCGTGGCCGCGTCGGCTTCGAAAACTCCGAAGCGATAGCGTCGCGCTGGCCGACCGTCCGTCATGCTGACGTCGAGTGTATCTGATCAGGCGCGGGTTTCAGCCTCGGCGCCGACTGGAGAACTTCTTCTAAGTCGCGCGCCTGCAATAGGCTGCACCGTGAGAATCATTCGTCTCCGGGTGAGCTTCCATGCATTGATCCGGGCTGCCGGAACGGCGCATGTTGCAGAGCATGAAAGCGCGTCGAGTTGGCGATTTTCGAGTGCTCTGTTTTGTAGGGCTGGTTTTCTTTGCAGGCGCTACGTCATGTCACGCGGAAGAGCCGACGCCTGCCGCGGTGGCTACGCTGAACGCCTACATCGGCGCCGTGGATGCTCGCCTTGGGAAAGAGCACGCTGAACCCGCAGGATTCCTGGGCGGTGTGGCCGCCGATCCGCAGAAGGCGATACGCCTGCGCCGCGGCGAACTGGTCATCGAGCAACTGACCCCGGCCGCTGGTTTGGATTTGCCGGGAGCGCTGCTGCACCACTGGCGCGGCACGGCATTTGCGCCTGGGGCGCACGCCGCGGATGTGGAGCAGGTGCTTCGGGATTTCAGCGCGTATCCGCGGGTCTACGCGCCGCAGGTGCTGGAGGCGCGCGTGCTCGCGCAGCAGGGCGACCGGATTCAGGTATTGATGCGTGTCCGCCAGCGGCACGTGATCACGGTGGTGATGGAAGCGGCTTACGACGTTACGTTTGGACGGCTCGACGCACAGCACGGATTCAGTTCATCGCGCAGCACGCGCATTGCGGAGATCGACAGTGAAGGACGGGCGCTCTCTGCCGCCGCGGACCACGGCTATCTGTGGCGGCAGAACACCTGGTGGAGCTATGAGGAGCGAGATGGCGGCGTGTACCTCCAGGTTGAATCGATCTCGCTGACGCGCTCGATTCCTACCGGACTGGGTTGGGCGGTGGGGCCATTTGTGGAGAGCGTGCCTCGCGAGTCGCTGGAGTTCACGCTGCGGTCGACGTGCAACGCGCTGAAGGGCAAGCCATAACAAGCAGAACCAACGACAAAAAAGGAGACGAAGATGGGAACGAATGCAGTAACAACCAGGAGTGCGACGGGATTTGCAACGGCGCGGCGTGTGAACCGGTCGCTGACGGCTTCTGTGGAGAAGCATGCTTTGCAGTGGATGGCGGAGCGCACGCCGCATTGGGTCAACTCCGACCAACTCACCGTGCTCGGACTGAGCGCGCAGATCGGTGCGGGCGCGTTCTATGCGGTCGCGCGAACCCACCGCTATGCCCTGCTGCTGGTTGTGGTGTGCGTGGCTCTCAACTGGCTGGGCGACAGCCTGGACGGCACACTGGCGCGGGTGCGGCAGCAGCAGCGGCCGCGTTATGGGTTCTATGTGGACCACATGGTCGACCTCTTTGGATCGGTTGCGCTGATGACCGGGCTGGGCTGCTCCGGATTTGTGCATTGGCCTACGTCGGTGGCGATGCTGGTTGCGTTTCTGCTGCTCTCGAGCGAGAGCTATCTGGCGACCTATACGCTCGATTGCTTTCAGATGTCACAGGGATTCTTCGGTCCCACCGAGATTCGCATCCTGCTGATCGCCGGGACTCTTGCGCTGCTGCGCAGCCCGTACGCGATCCTCTTCGGGCATCAGTTTCTTCTGTTCGATGTGGGAGGACTGATTGCCGCGGCCGGGATGTTCGTGATGGCGATTGCCATCACCGTGCGCCACACCGCCGAGTTGTTTCGCCAGGAGCCGCTGCCGTGAACGCCTTCGTCCGCTGGGGCAAATTCAATTTGGTAGGTGCGATGGGCATGGTCGTGCAACTGGCGGCACTCGCTCTTCTGGAGAGAGTTGCGGGAGGTCACTATTTGCTGGCAACGGCTGCGGCGATCGAGTTGACGCTCCTGCACAACTTTGTCTGGCATGTGCATTACACCTGGCGAGACCGCAGCGACGGTTCCACGTTATTGATCCAATTAGCGCGATTTCATCTTTCCAACGGCCTGGTTTCGCTGGTGGGCAATCTGGTGTTGATGCGCGTTCTGGTGCAGGAGGCGCGACTGCCGGTGCTGGCCGCGAACGGTATCGCGATCGTGTGCTGCTCTCTGGTGAATTTTTGTCTCAGCGATCAATGGGCGTTTGGGGCAACGGGGCCGGGGATGCGCGGCGGGGCGAGGTGTGATCCCTGGCAACGGGCCCGGCGCAATCTCGCCCTGGCGAACGCGGTTTCCGCTAAACTCGCAGGCAGGCGGGCCTGTAGCTCAACGGTTAGAGCAGGGGACTCATAATCCCTTGGTTGGGGGTTCAAATCCCTCCGGGCCCACCAGAGATTCCGGATGCGCTGGGGTTCTCCCCCGAGCCCAGGGGTACACCAAAGTAACTATGCCGCAACGAGAGCTGCGAGCGGCGAAAATGGGCTGAATCTCGCAAATTATTGACAAACAACTTAATAACTACAAAGGTAACTTTCGTGCGTATCCCACAAAAGTGTCAATTTCATCCTTACCAAAGTAATAGCTCGGGGCGCTCCGGCGTGCTATTGTTTCGGCAGTTATCAGCAAAAGGGACCAACTTGTTGGGTTGCTGCACGCCGCGACTGGGTGCTTCTGTGCGCCGCGGGCTTCCTTTGCTGGGACTCTGAAAACCCTCATCCGTGCCTGATGCGGGCTTCAGCAAGATCTTGCCAAGGAAGTTGCCGCATGAATGGTCTTTTGTCCCCCGCGTCAGTGTCTTCAGACCCGGCCGTCAGCCGGAGTTTCTCCTCCCACCTGCTGAACATTGCAAAGCGCATGTCCTGGCTTGCGGCGGCAGCGCTGCTTGCGGCGATGGCCCCTGCGGGCCGCGCACAGACTACGTTTCCTGGTACCGCGGTAGGCAGTACCTCGCCATCGGAAAGCGTGATGGTAACCGTTGCGAATGCCGGGACCGTGAAGTCGGTGGAGTACCTGACGCTGGGTACGCTGAATCTCGACTATGTGTCGGCAGGGTCAGGAGATGGCTGCACCGGCAACACGTACAGCGCCAATCAAACGTGCTCGGTGAGCGTAGTCTTCGGGCCGCAATATCCGGGCGTCCGCGCCGGAGCGGTCGTGTTGCTGGGCTCCGGGAATGTGGTTTTGGGCACGGCGTACCTCACGGGAAGCGGTCAGGGGCCCCTGGCTGTGGCTGTCCCTGGAACCATCAGTATTGCGGCTGGCCAGGAGGGTCAATGGACCCAGTTGGGCGATAACCAACCTGCTACTTCGGCGGACCTTTATCTGCCGTCCGGGCTGGCGCTGGACGGCTCCGGGGATCTCTTTATCGCCGACTCGGATAACAATCGTGTTCGGGAAGTGCTTGCCACGGGCGCCAATAAAGGAAACATCGTTACCGTTGCCGGAGATGGCAATGCGGGCTACAGCGCGACGGAGACCGTGGCGATCGACTCGCCGCTGAATATTCCCAGCGCGGTCGCCGTCGATGGCGCGGGAAATCTGTATATTGCGGACACCAACAACAACGTCATCCGCAAAGTGAATCTGGCTCTGGGCAGCATCACCACGGTTGCTGGGAATGCCCAACCGGGCTATGCAGGAGATGGTGGCGCTGCGACATCGGCGATGTTGAATTCCCCGAAGGGCATTGCGGTCGACCCGGCCGGAAACCTGTTCATCGCTGATACCGGCAACAATGTTATCCGCGAAGTAACAGCCGACGGAAAAATCTCGACTGTCGTGGGTTTTTACCCGGGCACCCCCGGCTTTGCGGGGGATGGACTTGCGGCATCGAAGGCCGAACTGAACGCTCCGTACGGCGTAGCTTTCGACGCATCGGGCAATATGTACATTCCGGACTCGGCGAATAATCGAATTCGCGTGGTGTCGGGTGGGACGATTAACACGTTCGCGGGGACCGGGACGGCCGGCTACTCCGGCGATAAAGGAGCGCCGAAATCGGCGGAGCTGGATACGCCGTTCGGCGTGGCAGTGGATCCGGCGGGCAACGTCTACATCGCCGACGCGCGGAACTATGTGGTGCGCAGGGTTGCCGGCGGAAGCGTCATCACGACAGTTGCGGGCAATAATTCGAACGGCACCTATAACGACGGCAAGGCCGGCTACACCTACGGGAACGGCCAGTCGGGCGAGAAGTTCACCGGAAACGGCATTGCGGCGGGAGCCGGCATTTATGCACCTTTCGCGGTGATCGTAGACGCCAGCGGGAACCTGCTGATCGCCGAGTACTACGACCAAATCGTTCGTGAAGTGAACTCCAATCAGGCGACGCTTTTCTATTCGCCAGAGCTGTGGGAAAACCAAGTGAGCGCTCCGCAGAATGAGTTGGTGGAGAACATTGGCAACCAGAGCCTGACCGTCGCCAGCGTCACGACGGATGCGAATGCACAATTCGATGCTGCAACGACGAGCTGCACGGCGGGCCCGGTCGGTGTGGATGGCCAATGCGTGGTGGCGGCGGAGTTCGCGCCGACTGCGGCTGGGAATCCGCTGGTGGGCAACGTCACGGTGACGTCGCCGGGCGCGGATCCCTCCATCGTGATTCAGACGGTCGGCGAGGCGCTCGCGCAGAACCAGGTGAGTGTGGTGCTGACTTCGACACCAAACCCATCGAACTTCGGACAAACGGTCACATTCACGGTGACTGTGACGCAGGCACCGGGCGCAACAGAGGGAGTGCCAACGGGTACGGTGACCTTCTCCGACACGTACAACGGCGCGACCGGCCCCATCGGCACCACGCAGACGCTCAAAGCAGGAGCCGCAACGCTGCAACTGAACAATCTGGGCGTCGGCACGCACATGATTACCGCGACGTACAGCGGCAATACGTATTACCTGACGAACACGTCGAATACGCTCTCGCAGGTCGTGAACGAGCAGGTCACCGTTGTTCTGATTAATTCCAGCGGGAATAACCCGTCGATCTTCGGCGTGAATGTGACCTTCCAGGCAACGGTGACGATCAGCGGCAATCTTTCTTTCTCCAATGCCGTCTCGTTCTATAACGGAGCCACTTACATTGGCAGCGGCGCGCCGAATGCGGGGGGTGTGGCCACCTTTACAACGGCCGCGTTGCCGCTCGGCAGCAACCCGATCACGGCGTCCTACACGGATTCCAACAACGTGACTGGAACGTCGTCGGTACTGAAGCAGGATGTGGAGCAACAGACGCAGACGAGTCTGCTCTCCAGCGTGAATCCTTCGCTGCACGGCAGCTCTGTGACGTTCACAGCGACAGTTCTCGCCACAGGGTCGGTGGCACCGACGGGCACGGTAAAGTTTTATGACGGCGCCGCGCAGATTGGCACCGGCACGCTGGCGGCGAACGGGGCAAATTCGGCCATTGCCACCTATGCAACATCGACGCTGACCGTGGGAACGCACACGATTACGGCGACGTATGGCGGCGACACGCGGGACTTTGGGAGCACCTCCGCAGCGGTGTCGCAAGTGGTACAGGATGCCACCACGCAAACTCTGCTGAGCGCGAGCGCCAACCCGTCGATCGCCGGCAAGAACCTGACGCTGACGGCGACGGTTTCCGTCACCACAGGCGGCGGCGTACCCACCGGGACCGTGAATTTCTATAACGGAACAACGCTGCTGGGAACGGGAACGCTGAACGCGACTGGCGTGGCAACGTATTCAACCGCGACGCTGGCGGTTGGATCGTATTCCATCACTGCGGATTACCAGGGCGACACCAACAACACCGCCAGCACGTCGAGCGTGCTTGCGCTCAGCGTGGTTCAGGCGACGACGATGACTCAGCTGACGGCGAGTGCGACCACCGTCAGCGCCAATACCCCAGTTGTGCTGACGGCAACGGTGACGGGCAACGGCGGCGTTCCCACCGGCCAGGTGACGTTCATGGACGGCACGACCAACATCGGTGGCGGAGCGCTGAACGCGAAGGGCGTGGCGACGCTGAGTATTTCGACGCTGGCTGTTGGGCAGCACAACATCACCGCGGTTTATAGCGGAGACACCGACGATGCGGGAAGCACGTCCGCGGCAGTCACGATTACGGTGAGTGCTTTCACGACGCAGACGGTGCTCGCGGCTTCAGCCACGCAGCTCGCCAGCAATCAGCCGCTATCGCTGCTGACCACGACGACTTCGACGAGCGGGGCTGCGGTGACCGGCACCATCACCTTTATGAGCGGTGGCGCGACCATCGGGACGGCGAGCATCGGGGCCAATAGCTCGGCGACCCTGAACGTGACGCTGGCCGCCGGTAGCTACACCATCACCGCGCAGTACAGCGGAGATACGAACAACTCTCCCTCCACATCCAACGCGGTGACCGTGACGGTCGGCCAGGCGGTGGACTTTTCAGTTCAACTTACTCCGACATCGCTGACGATTCCGACGACCAAGTACGGCATTACAACGATCGCGCTGAATTCGAAAGACGGCTTTTCGGACACAGTGGCGCTGGGCTGCTCGTCGCTGCCGTTCTCAGTGACCTGCAACTTCTCGAGCAATGACGTGACGCTGGCGGCCAATGGATCCGCGTCAGTTCAATTGACGGTGGATACAAATTCTCCACTGATTGGCGGCGGGCAGGCAAAGAACGAGATGCCGGGTCGAGGCAGCGGCCTTCTGGCGGCCTTTGTCTTCCCAGGGGCAGCGGCATTTGGATTCACCTTCTGGCGATTCCGGAAACGGCATGGCCTGCTGAAAGTGTTGACGATTCTTGCGGTGCTGGCAGGCACCACCCTGCTGATGAATGGTTGCGGCGGTCTCTCGCTGAACAGCGCCAAGGCCGGCACGTATGTGATCCAGGTAACGGCCACCGGTGAAAAGACTGGCGTGTCGCATGTCGCCAACCTAACGGTGCAGGTCCAGTGAGCGGAGCGCGAACGATGATGCAAGGCAAGTGGTTTCCCTGCGCCCTGTTGCTGGTATTAGGGCTGGTCGGCACCCTCCAGGCTCGCGCCCAGTCTCCGGAAGCGGCGATTGGAGACGAACAGCGCCTGACGGTGGGCGGCGACATCAACGGCACTTACCTGGGCTACGGCAAGCGGTGGATCGGGGGCGCCGGCGTAAATGTGGATGCGACCCTCGATCGGCATTTGGGGGCAGAAGGAGAGGCGAATTTCACCTTCTACCGGGCGTACAAATTCACGCACACGACAACTTATATGGGCGGCCCGCGCTACCAGTTCAACGGGATGGGCAGCAGCTACCGATTCCGCCCGTATGCGAAATTTTTGGTTGGAGATGCGCAGTACAACTTCCCCTATAACTACGGTCACGGCAGCTACTTCGTGATAGCGCCGGGCGGTGGCGTCGATTACCGCCTGAACTATCGCTGGCGGTTGCGGCTGGTGGATTTCGAATATCAATATCCACTCGAGTTCAGTTTTGGATCGACGCAGAATTACGTCATCACGACGGGTGTGCGCTACACGATACGGTAGCTGCCGGCGACCCCTCCCCTGGGGAGTGAATTTGCGGCTTACTGCTTTCCTTACTGGTAAGTGCGTTTCTCGTTTGAGGCCTTTGAACCGCAAGTATTGGCGAATCAAGTTGGCTTTGAGGGCCTCAAAACGACGCTGCGGGGCCGGGTTGCTGGAAACAAGGTAATTGTTTAGTTACGAGTCAAAACATCTCCTCATCAATCCAATCACTCACGCAAAGCCCCATTTTTTCTACCGCTTTTGTACCGCCGGGGAAAGAGAGACCAAGGCAGAGGGGCAGAAGACAAGCCACTTCGCCCGGCCAACCTCGGACCTCGTGGCCGGCTGAAACCGCCGGTTAACTGAGGGGCACAGGTCAATCACCGGCAGCAGCGAGTTCATATTCTTCCTCTCCCTGGCTCTGTTTGCGCAGCGAGCGCTCGAAGGCAGCCATTTGCTCCTCGATGAGCTGCTCTTTCTTGTGCCGCACGATGATGTCTTCGCGATAGCGGCGCAGGAAATAGTCGATCGTCTCGACTCGTATGCGGATGGATCCGGAGGGCTTGTTCTCGTCAAGATCTTTGAAGGAGAAGTAGGGCGTGCCGGATCGTTCGATGATGCCTTCGATGACTCCATAGATCGGAGCGTCGTGACCGCACTTAAAGCTGGAGACCTCAAGCGCGACGAGGTTGGGGTGGCGTGCGGTGAACTTGGCGGCCCATACCTTGTGATTGGTGCTGGTGGAGTAGCGGTTCTTCCAGACGTCGCTGATGTCGAGCGGATGCTGAATGATGCCGGCGCGAACCTCATCGCCGAACAGGCGTTCAAGGATGTCCTCATCGATGGGCAGCGTGCTCTGGGAGAAAACGGGATACCCGAGTTTCTGGAACTCCTCCATGATTTCGTGATTGAGGCCGGGATCGTGGTGATAGACGCGGCCCAGCATCACGATGCCGATGCGGTTTTCGCGTTCCAGCTGATCGAGCACTTTGCGGGCTTCGCGGCGGATTTCGTTCTCGCAGTCGGCGAGAGCCTGAAAGCCAATTTCGATGGCGCGGTCGTTTTCTTCGCGCGACAGGCCGAGGATGGATGACCAGGCCTTATACATCTGGTCAGCGCAGATCTTTCGGTCCTGGAGATTCAGTATCGGATCGAGATAGACGACGCCATTCTCCGAGAAAATGTCGCTCTCCTTGGTGAAGGCGGCCTTAACGGCGTTCGGAGTTGCAGTGACGGTGGGACAGGCGTTGGAGCCGGTGAGATTGACAAGGGGAGTATGCAGCACGTCGTACATGGGGAACCAGATGGCATGAAGAGGCGCCTTGGCGTGCTTCACCGCGAGCAGGTTGTAGACGTGCGCGATGCCAATCTTCGAGGGGTAGCAGGGATCGACGGCGCCGCGGCTGGCTCCTGCGCGATAAAGTTCGGGGGTTGTGTAGTCGGAGTAGACGATGTTCTCCGACTTGAGGCCAAGGCTCGCAAAGTATGCATTGAACAGAGGTGCGTAGGTGTAGGTGTTCAGCAGGCGGGGAATGCCGACTCTGAAATCCTTGCGGCGGCCCACGAGCGCGGCACGCTCTTTGTTCTGCCTGGAAACGAACAGGCCTTTCACCGAGGGGATGGGATCGGCAACGTTCGGGACCTCAAGAGGACGGAAGACCTCGCGCGCGGCAATGTCCACGAAGTTCGGATTGGCGGCTTTGATCTTGTCGATATCCGCCTTGATCCCCTTCATGTCGTTCAGGTCTTCGACCGTGCCCTTTTCGCAGGTGGCGATGATCAGGCGCTGTTCGCCCAGTCGCAGCGGCACTTTGGTTTTACGCGGTTGAAACTCGCCAGTGGGCTTCGGCGGCTCCACGGGCTTTTTTGCGCCAGGAGCAGCCTGTATCTGAATGAGCGGTTCGATTTTGGCACGGAGTGAGGCCGTGGGGGAGGATCCGCAGCCGCAGCCTCCTCCGGCGTGGTCATGGTCATGGCCTGTGCCGCAAGAGGATCCGTGGGCGGGCAGGTTCGCCTCGATCTGTTCGAGGCTGGGCAGGTTTGCAACAACGGCGGCGACTTCTTCTGCAGTGGCGGCCCGGTCCTGGGCTGGAGGCAGTGAAGCGACGGCGTCAGCAGCGATCCTGCCGGTCACATCGACGTCGATGAAAGTGCGCAGACAGTTATTCTTGCAGAAGTAGCAGCGGGTGTCTTCGTTGCGCGTAGTTCGGTAGCGGATATTCCGTACCGCATCGAGTCCGATAAAGGTTGTCTCCTTCCCGTTCTTCCAGAGACGCAGTGCTTCCTGGGCGGCGCCGATTGCGCCCGACTCTCCGCAGTGCTCATGCACGATGATTTCGGGCTCCCGCCCGTTGGCGCGGAAACTGGAGCGAATGAAGTCGACTTCCGCCTTCACGACTGCGAGATTGTTCTGTGTTCCACCCTGCAGCACGAAGCGCGATCCAAGCGCGGCAAGGTTCGGGATACTTGCAACGTACAGGAAGACGTTTTTCGGAAGGACATCGGCGAGGCCGGCAAGGATTTCCTCCGATCGCCAGCCCTGACGCTGGAAGTTGACGATGTCGGACTGCATGAAGACCGCGCAGCCGTAGCCGAAAGAGGGCATCGACTTCGCCGAGAAGGCGATGTCGGCGAACTCCTCGACTTTCATACCGAAGCCTTCCGCGGTCGACTGCAGGAAATACCCATTGCCCGCCGAGCATTGCGTGTTCAGCTTGAAGTCTTTGACGCGGCCATCTTTCAGAACGATCAGCTTGATATCCTGGCCGCCGACGTCGACGATGACGTGTGGGTCGTCGTAGAACTTGAGGGCCGATTCGGTGTGCGCGACGGTTTCAACCAGAGCGACGTCGGCGTTGAGCACATCGCGAAGAATGTCTTTCGCATATCCGGTGGTGCCGACGCCGAGCACTTCAATCTGGGCTCCTTTCGACTCCACCTGCTCGCGGAGCTTATCGAACATCTCGATGGTGTCCTGGATCGGATTGCCATTGGAGAGCTGATAAGACTTGCACAGAATCTCGCCGTCCTTGTCGAGCAACACGGCTTTGGTAGAGGTGGAGCCGCCGTCGACGCCCACGAATCCCGAGACGACCGCGCCGGCGGTGAACTGAACGGGGACGAATTTCTTCCGCCGGTAAGCGGTCCGGAACTCCTCCAGTTCGTCGCTGCCGGTGACGAGTCCCTTGCCGCCAGATGTTGCCTTTTCTTCGGCGCGCCCGTACTCGATGTACCAACGCAGCTTGTCGGCGCCGAGATACTTTCCCACCGCAGGCTCTTCATCCTTGCCGAATTCGACCGATCCGAGCGCTGCGAAGTACTGCGCATTCTCCGGAACTTTAATCAGATCTTCCGGCGTGGCTCCATCCGGGATCTGGACCTTGCGCTCTTTCCACATGCGCGGGATGTTCGCCTGCCAGGCTTCGCGCATTCCGCGGATGAACCCGTTGGGGCCCCCCAGCAGGAGCACGTGCGGGCGCAGCGTGTTGCCACGCGTGAGGACGCTCAGATTCTGCAGGACGATCGCTTCGAACAGGGAAGCCATCAACTCATTCGGCGGCGTGCCGGTTTTCTGCAGGCCGTTAATGTCGGTCTCGGCGAAGACGCCGCACTTTCCCGCGACTCTGTGCAGTTTGATCCCTTGATAGCCCTGGTTGGCCAATTCAGCCACAGGGATTTTTAGTTTTGCATTAATCTTGTCGATCACCGCGCCGGTCCCACCAGCGCACTTATCGTTCATCGACGGGATCTTCTTCTTGCGTCCCGTTTCCTCATCGTCCTTGAAGACGATGATCTTTGCGTCCTGTCCTCCGAGCTCGATGACGGAATATACTTCGGGGTGCAGCTTCTCAACCGCCAGCGCCACGGCGTGGACTTCCTGCACAAACTTGGCGCCGAGCATTTCAGCCAGTGTGCCGCCGCCCGAACCCGTGACGAAGATCCGCGTGTTTTCCTGCGCCACGCCGGCTTCCGCTTCCATACGTTCGAGGAACTCGAGCACCTTTTCAGGCTGGCGCGTCTCGTGGCGCTGGTAATCCTGCCAGAGGATGGCATCGGTGGCCGCATTCACCACAACGGCCTTTACGGTTGTCGAACCGACATCGAGACCGACCAATAGCTGCTGCATCCGCATTTCTCCTCGGCCCGGATCAGAACCGGAGCCTGTTGCGACGACCGGAGGCCTGATAAACGGGCCGATATCGTTGGACAGCGAGGGCCCGCCGCAGGTGAGACCAGAAAAGGCCGACGAGCATAGCGTCGAGCGCGACGCCGACTAGCGTGCTCACCCGCGCACGGCCTCCCTCAGCGATGATGCGTAAAGGGATACGCATCACGCCGCCTGTTGAGCTGACAGCGCCACTCGGGCATGGCGTCGGCCACCACGATCCTGATTCATCAGATCACTCACATGCAATGCGAACTGCGCGGCCGTTCCGGCAATGCCCTGGCAATGGGGTACGTTGTAAAGAGCTCGCGTCAGTTCGGGATGACCCGCGACGTACTCCCGAAGATCGTCAAGCGACTTTCCGGTCTTCTCGAGCACGCTCTCGAACTCAGCGCGCGCCTTTGCTCTGGCTTCCGCCAGCGCCATCTGCACACGGCTGTGTGCGTTCACTTCGCCTTCACCCGAAGTTTCGATCGGCAGGAAAATCATGTCTTTGTACTTGCTGACGACGCGCGACTGCACGGCATCGGACTGGGTCGAGGGCATGCAGCCGAAGGGCTTGAGTGCCAGCACCATATGGCAGAGGTGGTTGACCGTGTAGTAGACGTTCTTGCCCACTTCCATGTGCCCCTCGCCGCCACGCGCCAGTTGGTGATAGAAGGGGTGCGCCAGTCGTGCCAGTTCCTTCTGCGGAACCAGATGATGCACGGTATCGCCCATGTGCCGGATCGTGCGGTGGTAGAAGTAGGTCCACATCGCGCTGCCGGCGTTGAGTCCGGCCGTCTTTTTGAACAGCGCAAACTCGTTGGCAGCGCGCTTCTTCACTTCAAACCACTTCGGATCGCGATAGGGCGCCTGGGCATCGGCGCGGGCCTTGGCACCTTCCTTCGCGACATACATCATGTAGGCGATCCAGGTAGCGATGGGCTCGACGAGTACCTGCGCGCCCTCTTTTTCAAGGAAGGCAAACATATTGAAGTTGCCATCTCCTTCTGTCGTCTGTGCCCAGAATTCCCCAGTGATCTTGATGACTGGTTTCACACGCAGCCTGTCGACAGTAATCGCCTCGATGCGATCACGGCAGGCATGCAGCGCGTCCACATACTCTTTCCCGTACAGGTTGTGCGCGACTTTGCCCAGCGTGCAGGTGATGCCCTTAACCTTGTCGTTTTTTGACAAGAGCGGCAGGAGCCACTTCGGCGCCGCATCGTCGATATGCCAGCGTTTCCTGTCGCGCAGCGTGTTGGTGAGCGTGGTCGCAGCCTCGCGGATGATGCGGTCCGTTTCGCCCCGGTTCACTTCAAAGGGGCGGATCTGGTATGCCAGCTCGTTGACCACGTCCCCAAGGTTCAGTGCATTGAGCATGCCCATGCCGAAGTCGACAGTGAACTTCAGCCCCGGCTCGCCGCTGGCAGCTTTGATGCCGTCGGTCTGCTGGAAAAGCAGGACCCGGAAGCCGTCGAACCCGGAATTCTGCAGGGCGAATCGGTATTCCGCTTCGTACATGCCAAAACGGCACGGCCCACAAGAGCCGGCGGTAAAGAACACGTAATTGTCGATGATCTCTTTTCGCGAGAGGCCCTGCGATTCGAGCTTCTGGAGATGGCGAACGAGATTGCCCACAGTGAAGTACGTTGGATTGCACTGGCCGTTATTGCCAAACTCTTTGCCCGCCTGGAAGTCGGCTACGACCGGCGTCGGAATATTCTCGCAGCGATAGCCGCTGCCGTGGAAGACCGCTTTGATCATCTCCTCGTGCTTCCAGGTGAGGCCGCCAAAGAGGATGGTGACGCGGTCACGCTCCGCAGCCGTGAATACACGTTCTACCGGCTTGCTGAACTCTCTCATCCGGGCCAGTCCGGCTTCGGCCCTAAGACGCGCCCGCTCAGCATCGATGCGAGCCTGGATTTCCATCTCAAAGTCGGTCTGGACGACTTCAACGGTTGTCGGCATATGTCTCTCCTCTGGGTAGGATTGGGCTAACCGGGCTGGGTGAATTGGAGGGGGCATTACATCTGGCCGTGTACTCCCTGAAATCCGTGGGCCAGCTGCTTGAAGAAGTATTTGATTACGCGCTGGTCGTTGTAGCACCAGCCGAGGATGTGGTTGAGAGTGGAGAAGCAGTGCGTCTGGCAGCTCTCCTTCTGATGATCGAGTTGTTTGGTATCGAACTTGTGGGCGCCCACCACGCCCCAGTCGTAATTGGCCATATACATCGGGAAACACGGCGCCAGCGACCCGTCGACACGGATGATCATGGAGTTCTGGCCGGCCCGGCAATTCCAGGGGAAGTGATTGCCCTTCATAAAGCTGACCATCTGCCAGAGCCGAGTATTCGAGTTGACCATCTTGTAGCCGGAGTCCTGCTTCTCCGTCAGCCACTGAATCGTCTCCTCGACCGCGGGCCAGTCGTCCTTCATGATGTAGGTGACATTATTCTCCGCGTGCCGGAAGTGTTCGTCCTGCTCGATCAGCGGAGATTCGTTGATGTGGTAATCGGTCGCGATGCCAAGGTCGCGTGCGATCTCGGTCAGTTCCCGAACATCGTCGAGATTGTTGCGGCAGATATTGATGTTCAGGAAAACGGAATATCCGTAGTCGTACTGTTTCCGGATCAGGTAATCGAATTGCTTCCGAATGGGCGCCAGCGCCTTGGGCAGTCCCGGCTTGATATCGACTGCATCGACAGCGATGTTGAAGGTCGCAAGTCCCGCATCGGCCAGCTTGTCGATGACATCGGTGCGGAGCAACCGCGCGTTGGTGGGCAGATAGGTCCAGAATCCATTTTTCGCTGCATAGTGAGTGATCCGGTGGATCAGATCAGGTCGCAGCAGAGGTTCGCCGCCCATGAAGGCCAGCACTCGACATCCCGTTCCCAGCAGCCAGTCCACTGAACGCTTCGCAGTATCCTCGGTCATTCCTTTGACCTTATTGTCGAAAGCCCAGCAGTAGTGACAGTCGAGGTTGCATTTGAATTCTGTGAACAGATACGCGATGAGCGGATGAAAATCCCCAGGCGTTACGCGCGAGCGGATATAGGGAAAAAGCCAGCCCCGCATCGTTCTATAGATCTGATCCGGAGTCCAGTGCCGTTTCTGCGGCGGCCGCCAGCCATCCCCCTCGGCGACAGGCCCGAGCAACTCCGGGTGCTGCGGGAAAATCGGATCGGGAAATCGCTGCGGTTTGCCCAGCGGCGGGAGCGTGAGGCTCACCGACTCCGGTGGTCGGGTTAACAGTTGATGCAATTCGACATCGAGCCGAAACGCGGGTACGGACGCGCTCTCCTGCTGTGTGTCCATA
>DATHQV010000161.1:0-2394 GCA_035482355.1 Acidobacteriaceae bacterium
AGCGGTGGGCCGGGCGGCGGGATCCTGTTCGACCTTGGGCCGCATTTGATCGATCAGGCGACGGTGCTGTTTGCCGATCCGGCGAACCTGTTTGCGGATGTGCGCGTAGAGCGCGAGGGCGCGGTGGTGGACGATGCGTGGGATGTACAGCTGAAGTTCGCGTCGGGAGTGACGGCGCTGCTGCGCGCGACGCTGACGGCCTATACGCCGGGGCCGCGGTTTGTAATTCACGGAACGCAGGGCAGCTTTGTGAAGTGGGGCGTCGATCCGCAGGAGGATGCGCTGAAGGCCGGAGGGTCGTACAGCGATCCTGGGTTTGGCGAGGAGCCGGCGAGTCAGTGGGGCGAGCTGAGTGTGGCGGGCAAGCCTACGCGGCGGGTGAAGACGGCCGCGGGAGATTATCGCGGACTATATGCGAATATGCGCGACGCGGTGCTGGGGGTGGGCGAGCTTGAGGTCAAGCCAGAACAGGCGTTGAGAACGACGAGGCTGATCGAGCTTTGCCGGGATTCGAGTGGTGAGGGGCGACGGCTGGGGTACAGGGAGTAGGTAGGTCGTTGCCTCCTACGCAGAGCTGTGAAAGTCCTGAAGAAAAGCAGGTCCTTCGACTACGCACGCTTCCCCCCAACTGCAGGCACGTTGGGGACCCCGGTCGCGCCTGCTTCGCTCAGGATGACATCGTAATGGGGGTTTCACCGGACGATCAGGGGTTGGTTGGCGGAGCCTTTTCGGGTGGGGCCTGAGGGATGACCGGGGCCTGGACGGCGGCGATGGTTCCGTGCGCCGGGAAGGTGGGCCAGGTGAGGTGCAGGACGTATGGAGTGGTGTCGAAAGCGACGTCGATGTTAAAGGCTGAGGCGTGGCTCCACTGATCTTCAGTGAGGGCGAAGTTGAAGACGACCAGGCCCTGGGATTCGCCTCCGGGCGGGATTTGGGAGTGGCGGAGGAGAATGGGCTTACGGTAGGCCTCGAGGTCGGGATAGTACTGGAAAACCTTGTCGAAATCAGTCTCGGGGGCGGCGTAGCTCTTGTAGTCGGTGTCTCCGACGTGGACGACGGCGGAGAGATCCATAATGGAGAGCGGCTTCGAGGAGACGTTGCGGACCTGGACGGGCACGAGCATGATGAGGCCGTTGCTGGGCGGGGTTGAGCCGTCGGCCATTTTCCCGGGCAGCGGCTGGTAAAGCCAGATGGCGGAGATGTCTCCCTCGGCGGTGGGTGAGACGCGATTGAGCATGACATACGCCGCGATGACCACGAGCACAATCACGATCGCGATACCCACGACGGAGAAGGTGCGCGCGGGTTTGGTGGTGGGCATGTCTTCGACGGTATTAAACATGTAAGCCTGCCAGCGACGGGACGAGCGGAGGGATCGCTACGTAAAAAGGGTAGCGCAGATTGGAGTGGAAGGGGAAGGATTGTGGTGGGGCGTCTAGTGGGTTGAGCGGTTTAGATTTCGATTGGCTCTGCGCTGTCCCCGGCAAATCGCGCTGCGGGTGTAGCTTGCCGAACGAACGTGTAGTGCAGGCGCCAACAAGCGAGGCTGATGAGAAAGAGCGCTGCGGCGATCCAAACGGCGTGACGCGCGACGGCTCCAACCACAACGTTGACTGAGTTGTGCATGCCCAGGAGCCGTTCGGCGGTCCAGCCCACGGACACCAGGCCAGCAAACAGCGCTCCGCTGATTCTCAGAACTGGATACGCGCGCGTGCGGCTCATGAGAAGAAGCGAGGGCATGGTGACCGCGACCACGATCATCTGCATGGTTTCAATGCCCAGGTTGAACGCCAGAATGCCGGCCACACGCTCCCAGCGACCGAGCCCCAGTTCGCTAAGGGTGGCGGCAAACGCCAAGCCGTGAATGAGCCCGAAGAAGGCGGCGATGGCAGCCTCCCTGCCCGGGAAGATCGGGCGGAGAGCGTGGATAGCCGACACAAGAATGGAAACAGCAATCAGCACTTCGATGGGGCGACTGGGTACGCGGACGATTCCAAATGCAGCCAATGCCAGCGTGATCGAATGCCCGACAGTGAACGCCGTCACAATTTTGAGGATGCGGAGCACGCTGCTTCTCATGTCCGCGAGTGCGGCCCAGCGGGAACCAACCACGATGAGAGGCGCGGGCAGAAGAAGGACCAGCAGGAAGAGAAGATGATCCGTACCTTCAGCGATGTGTCGCATGCCGAGACGGAAGATGGTTACGAAGCCGAGCGCGCTCATCGATCCGCGGATGTTTGTCCACCATTGGCGAAGGGGCGAGCCAGAGAACCGCCAGCCTGCACATAATCCAATTGGTAGAACGATTGGCGTTCATTCCGATTCTGAGCGACGATGCGGATGTCCGGGTCGCGTGGAACCAGACAATTTATGAGGTAAGCTGCGTTCTGCTTC
>DATHQV010000162.1:0-36903 GCA_035482355.1 Acidobacteriaceae bacterium
CTGGCTTCGCTCGCTGCCTGGCACCTGCGGGAACTCGAAGAAACCGGCCCCGAGCTCATCCGCGCGTTGCGCCGGGTCCTGCTGACCCCGCCGCAGATACCCAACGGCCACAACGCCAATCCCTCTCCGACCCGGACACCAACCCGGATCGACGCTTCCCGCGTGGCCCGAAAAGCCCGCTAAATGCCCAATTCTCGGAAACTTAGGTCATCCATCCAAAGTTGGACCTAAAAAGCCACCTTTGGCCCCACGACAGATTTCCGGCCAGATCCTATTCTGGATTTGCTAAGAGCAAGATTCAGTGCCACCTGTGAATCCCCGATCGTCGACACGGTCGGGGATTTTTCTTGCCCCAAAACTGCGCTGCCCCAAATCCAGCCTCAGTTCGCCGCCTGCTCTTCTACCGCCTTCGGCAGCGGAGCGATAATGCCCAGTCGCTCGTAGACCGGCCGCATCTCTTTGCGGATCGCCGGAAGTTGCGTCCAGAACCAAATTCCGCCGGCAATGCAGAATGATCCCGTCACCATCACCGTGCGCGGCGCGCCCATCCAGTGCGCCAGCGATCCGGCCAGCAAGCTGCCAAACGGTCCCATACCCACAAACGCCGCCATGTAGTAGCTCATCACCCGGCCGCGTTTCTCCTCCGGAACCAGAGTCTGAATGATCGTGTTGCTCGCCGTCATACCCTGCATCATGCCGAAGCCCACAAACGCCAGCAGCACCAGCGATAGCCACAGCCGGTGCGAAAAGCCGAAACTCACCAGGCCGGCGCCAAAAATGATCGCCGCGATCGCTATCATCCGCGTCAACCCGCGCACCGACCGCCGCAGCACCAGCGACAACGCCGAAGCCAGCGCACCCACGCCGGCAGCGCTCATCAGAAAGCCGAGCGTGTGCGGTCCGCCGTGCAACACCCTGCCGGCAAACACCGGCATCAGCACCATGTACGGCATGCCCATCAGGCTGATTAGCGCAAAGAGCAGCAGGATCGTCCGGATCGGCACAAAGGTGGACACGTACGACCATCCTTCGCGAATCTGCGCCAGCATCGACGCCGTTTCTCGCCGCACTGCGTTCGCCTGCACGCGCATCATCAGAAGCGAGATGATCACCGCGATGTAGCTGATGCCGTCGATCAGAAAGCACCAGCCCTCGCTGCTCGCTGCAATCACCAATCCAGCCAGCGACGGGCCGATGAGCCGCGCGCTGTTCACCATCGATGAGTTGATCGCGATGGCATTCGACAAATCGCCGCGATCTCTGTTCGGGGTCCCCGGCGAGTCCTCTCGCTGGGGCGTGACCATCTGTCCCATGAAGGCCTGCCGACCCGGCATGTCGAAGGCGTTGATGACGCCCTGCATCACGCTCAGAACAAGAATTTCAGGGATTGTGATGCGATGGGTCAGCGTCAGCCACGCCAGCAGCAGCGACTGCACCATCGCCAGTGTCTGCGTCCACAACAGCACCTGCCGCCGATTCCAGCGGTCCACCAGCACACCCGCTACCGGCGCGAGGATGAACGTCGGAATCTGCCCCGCAAAGCTCACTGTGCCCAGCAGCAGCGACGACCCCGTCAGCCGGTACACCAGCCACGACGTCGCAATACGCGTCATCCATGTGCCAACCAGCGAGATAGTCTGCCCGCCAAAGAACAGCCGGAAATTCCGGTGCCTTAGCGCCCGCCACGCATGCGAAAGCCCACCGCGTTCTTCCGCCGGATCAGGCGCATTCTGCGTCGATTTTTCCTGGATGGTGTCGGCTGCCATTCGTTCGTTACAAAATCACTCTCGCCGGTCCTGCGCTGACCGGGCCATAGCTGACCGGGCTTGGCTGACCGGTTCTACGCTGACCGCTCTTTAGCTGACCTGCTCTTAGCTGACCAGGTGCTTCATCAGAAATTCCAGCGACCGCTCCCGCGCCAATTTCGCAGCCTCGGCGTTGTAGCTCGCGCGATCGTTGCAGTTAAACCCATGGCCTGCTCCGGCGTACCAGAAGATTTGCACCTCCGGATAGGCGGCGACTTTGCTGTCAATCTCTGCTTTCGGAATGTGGTGGTCCTCCAGCCCGAAATGCAGCATCAGCGGAGCTTTCGGCTTTTCGGCCGCATACGCGGTGATCTGGCCGCCGTAGTACCCGACCGCCGCATCCGGATCCAGCCGCGCCGCCGCCAGCCACGCCATGCTGCCGCCCAGGCAATACCCGATCACGCCCGCCTTCTTGCCAGTCAATTGACGCGCGTAATCCAGCGCAGCCGCTACATCCTTCACCCGATCCGCCGTATCGCCCTGCCGGATCAGGCCCATCCCCTTCTGCATATCCTCACCCGTGTAATTCAACCCCACGCCGCGCTCGACGCGGTCGAAGAGCGCCGGCGCCACCGCCAGAAATCCATCCTTCGCATATCCATCCGCCACCGAGCGAATATGCCCGTTCACGCCGAAGGCCTCCTGCACCACCACCAGCCCCGCAATCGGATCTCCCGCCGGACGCGCCACGTACGCATCCAGTTCGAATCCGTCGGACGCCCGCAACTGCACATGTTCGCCCATAAGCTCTCCTGCTTTTCTCGATTGAAATCGCTGAGTTGAAATCTCTGTGTTGGATGCGAGCGCATAACCCGTCGCTTCCCTTACGGCTGCGTCGTGTCATCCCGGCGAATGGCCCAGTAGCTGTTGCGGGCCACAATCCTGGCACCATAGTTTTGCGTCAGAATCACCTGGATCGCATGCAATCCCGGCGTCGGATCGGTGGGATGGAAACTGAGGATATACCGGTTCCGCGCGTGACTCGCTTCCTCCACCACCCGCGCTTCAAAGCCCTTGTCGCGCGTGAACGGCGCATATTCGCCCCCGCTCAGCGACGCCAGCGTCTTCGGCGTGTTGCGCCGCATCGCGTTCACGGTCATCAGCAGCGGAGCCAGCATATTCAGCTCAGTCCCGCCCCGCGTCCGCCCGCGCCCCCAGTCAATCAGCTCCGCCTTCGACGGCGAAAATACCAGGCTCAGCACCAGCGTGTTGCTTGTCCCAATGCGCTCCACAAGTTCCGGAACATTAAAACGGTGGCTTCCGTGGTCCCGCGATTCGCTGATCAGCAACAACACTCGCCGGTGATCCGGCGGCTGCTGCTCCAGCAAATTCACGCTGTACCCCACAGCATCCAGAATGCTCGCGCCTCCGTCTCCGCCAGGCAGCTTGCCCAACGAGCGCGAAATCGAATCCGTGTCCGCCGTGAACGGTTCCACCCACACCGGCTGCGAATCAAACGCCACCAACGCCGCTTCCCCGTGCCCATCGCCAATGAATGATGTCAGCAGCGGCCCCAGCTTTGCGATCTTGTCGAACTCCATGGGCGCATCGCGTCCGCGCTCTACGCACACCACCAGCGAAACCGGCTGCGAATCCAGATCATCGTCGACGTGAATCTTCTGCTCCACCCCGTTGTCGTAAACGGAGAAATCCGTCGGCTTCAGCCCGTAGAGCACATCGCCATTCTTCTGCTCGACCAGGGTCGGAACCACCACCACGCTGGTGCTCACGCGAAACGTCGGCAACTCCAGATTTGGATCCGCCGGGAAATACTGCGCTCTAGGAGGAACCTTCGGCGCTGGCTGATTCGGCCCAGGTGCAGCAGGCTGTCCCTGCGGCGCCTGGCCCTGCGGAGTCTGCGCGGACGGATGCGCCTGTTGTTGTTGCTGCTGGGCCTGCCGCTGCGCCGCCTCGCTCTCGCTCTCCGGAAACGGATTCGCCTGCTGCTCCGTTTGCGGGGGCTGCGCAGGTTGCTGTTGGTTGGGCGCGGGTGCTGACGGCAACGGCTGCTGCCCAAAACACGCCGACGCCGCGAACAGCACACAACCCAACATCAGCATCCGCATCGTTTCAGTCCATCTCCCATTGGCTTCTGTATGTCAGACGTTCCCCGCACCGCCGGGGTTTCCGCCGCGGCCAGCGCCTTCTCGGCTAGCTGCGCGCTCGCCGGCTGTCGATCGCATCCCGCCCGGCAAAAAACGCCGGCGCTGGATGATAATCCGCATCGAACGGTAGCGGCCGCTCCGGCAGACCATCCGCCCGCGCGTACTTCGGCCCGTTCAGCCAGGTCGACCGGTCCGTGATGCCCCACGTCAGCGCCACATTCACATTCGGCTCCGCCAGCATCATCGTCAGATAATCGCGATACACCTTTGCCACCGCCGCATCCCGCTCCGCCACCGTCCCCGCCAGCTTGCGGTCGTTCACATCCATTTCCGTGACGAAAACCTGCAGCCCCATCTTGTGCAGTTCGCGCACAAACTTCTGCAGCCCGTCGCCCGGCAACCCGCTCGACGCATCCAGATGGCTCTGCACTCCCACTGCGTCAATCGGCACGCCGCGCTTCTTCATCCCTTTCACCAGCGTCATCACCGCATCGCGCTTCGCCGTCTGATCCGCCGACTCCAGTTCGATTCCGTAGTCGTTGTACGTCAGCAGCGCCGTCCCATCCGCTTGCCGCGCGGTCCTGAACGCCAAGTCCAGGTAGTCGGGCCCAATCATTTCCAGCCACGGCGACTTGCGCAGTGCATCCGGCCGCCCGCTCTTCGGATCGATGGCCTCGTTCACCACATCCCACGCCTGCAATTTGCCCGCATACCGCCCCGCCACCGTCTGAATGTGCTGCGTCAGTAGCTGCGCCGCGTTGTCCTTGGTCACCGTGCTCGCAAACCACGACGGCAGTGCCTCATGCCAGCACAAATTGTGGCCGCGCACCTTTTGGTCGTGCGCCTGCGCGAACGCCAGAATCGCATCCGCTCCGCGAAAATTGAATTTATCCGCCGATGGCCGCAGCGCCTGCCACTTCATCGCGTTTTCAGGAACCAGAATGTTGGCCTGCTCCGCCACCAGGCTGGCATACGGCGCGTCCTGTTCCAGCTTCTCCGGAACCACCGCGCACCCCACCATCATCCCGCGTGCCGCAGCATGCGCGCGGAGCGACGCCGGCCCCGTCACGTCTTCCGCCGGAGCCTGGCCCCACGTCTCCAGACCCATGGCCGTCCTCGGCGATCCAAACGACGCCGCAAATCCGCCAGCTGCCGCGGCCGCCGCCGCATGTTTCACAAATTCCCGCCGCGATCTGCTCATCCCATCCATCGCCATCCCCCGCTCCTCAGCCGCGGCCGCCGCCGGCCTTCTTCCACGACTCCATCTTGTCGGTCCAGTGCAAAAATCGCAGCAGATTCCACTTTTCCTGCCACACAAATCCCACGATGTCCCGCGTGCGCAACTCCTCGGCCTTCATGCCGGAGTACGTCTCAATCCGCCATTTCAGATATTCGCTGCGCCACGGCCGCAGCCGGTGCCCACTCGTCGCGTTCCACGCAAACCGCAGCGCCGCAAACATCCCCAGGCTTCCCTTTCCCCACCAACACGCGCGGAATTCAAGGAAATCCCGAACGCATCAGCCCCACCCCTGAGTATAAAGGCGCAAAGCCAGCCGCCGTCCCTCACCGAGGTAACGGCAGGGGCTCGCACTTCAGGTTGTTTGAGGTTTAATTCCCTGCTGTCGCCACAGCCGTCTTCGGAGCTTCCTGCATCTCCCGGGCCCGCGTGCATAGTTTCTTCAGCTTGCCAGTCAGGTTCGCATCGCCAATGTGCTCGTCCTGCAGCACTCCGTCCGCATCGATCGTGAACGTGTGCGGAATCGCGGTCACGTCAAATTCCCGCGCCAGTTGTCCCGACCATCCGCCGTCGCGGTACTGCATCCAGGTCATCCCGTTCTTGGCAACAAACTCTTTCCACTTCGCTTCGTCGGTATCCAGACTGATGCTGATGACGACCAGCGGCTCGCCGGAAAACTTCTGTGCAATGTCCCGAAGATGCGGCAGCGCCTCGCGGCAAGGCCCGCACCATGTCGCCCAGAAGTCGATCAGCACCACCTTCCCCGCCAGCCCGTCCAGGGATACCTGATCTCCATTCAGGGTCGTCACCGTAAACGCCGGCGCCATCCGCGCACGCGCCAGATCAACATTCTCCATGAACCGGTGCGCCCGCAATCGATCGACATCATTCGCGCCTGCAACGTCAAGAAACTTCCTGAACCGCGCCTTCGCCGCATCATCCTGGTTCAAGTGAGCCAGCGCTATTCCATCGTGATAGTTGGCCGCTACGTCGTCTGGAGACAATGCCAGCGCCGCCTGGTACTCCCGGTCTGCCTCCGCAAATAACTCCGGCTTGCCCTTCGGCTGAGCCTCCTTCATCAGGATCCCGGCACGATTCCGGTGCGCCTGCGCCTGGGCCTCCGGATCCTTCGCGTCTGCGATCAACTGTTGCGCAGCAGCATCGGCATCTTTGAAATTGCCATCCTCCAGGGCGTACTTGATGATCTTGCGCGCACATTCGTCGCAGTGTCCGCCGTCTTGTTTGTCGGCCTTTTTGAAGCTGTCCACTGCGGCGCCGTACTTGTGCTCGCGCACCCAATCGAGCCCCGTCTGGTACGTCTTCTGCGCCCTCGCATCGGTCGGCCCCTGCGCCCAAGCTCCGCCCGATAGCATCAACCCCAACGCAACAGCCAGAACCATCCGCATTGCAGCCCCCTGCGACAGCAAGCTACCACCAATCCTTCGCCGCGAACAGCACTTTCGCTCTGAACTGGCTATGGCCGCAAATCCCGCACAACCGCGACAATCAAACCCATGATCATCGAAATGCGGACTTATCATCTAAAACCGGGCACGCGCCCCCGCTTCCTCGAAATCTTCCGCACCCAATCCATCCCGGCTCACGAAGCGATCGGCATGAAGATCCTCGGCCCGTTCCTCTCCATCGAAGACCCCGACACCTTCTTCTTCATGCGCGGCTTTCCCACCCTCGACCAGCGCGAGCCCATGAAAGCAAAGTTCTACGAAGGTGAACTCTGGAAGTCCGGCCTGGAGAGCCAGCTCATGCCCATGCTCGAAAAGTATGAGGTAACCCTGGTCGACGATCCGGACGATAAAATCCGCTGGGCGTAGCTCCAGTTACCCATCAGGCCCCAATCGACGCCCGCCGCTTCTCCAGAAATTGCCGCACCGCCGGGTCGCCTGCCTGCCCAATCGCAATCTCCAGCGCGTTCCGAGCCTCTTCCCCAAGTCCAGCCCGAGCCAACAAATCCGCACGCGCCGCCCAATAAGGCTGATACCCAGCCAGCCGCGGATCATCCTGCGGCCCCGGCATCGCCCGCAGCGCCGCATCCGGCCCCTCAATCTCCGCAACCGCCAGCGCGCGGTTCACCGCCACCACCGGCGATCCGGTCAGCGCATACAGAGCGTCATACAACCGCACCACCGCCTCCCAATTCCCTCGACCCATCCGGCATCGCTCCACGTGCGCCGACTGAATCGCCGCCTCCAGCTGAAAGCGTCCCACCCGGCCCTGCGCGCTGGCCTGCCGCAACAGAGCCTCAGCCTGCGCAATCATCCCATCATCCCAACGAGCGCGATCCTGCTCGGCAAGCGGCACATACTCAACAGCTTCACTGCGCCGCGCGCGCCGTCGCGCTTCCAGATGCAGCAGCAGAGCCGCCAATCCCAGCGCCTCCGGCTCCTCCGGCAACAACTCGACCACCATCGCTCCCAGAAACAGTGCCTCGCCTGTCAGCTCGCGCCGCGCTGCATCCGTTCCCGCCGGATCGCTCCAGCCCTCTGCGAACGCTGCGTAAATCGCCTCCAGCACTGCGCTTAGCCGCTCCGGCAATTCCGCCCGTTCCGGCACGCGGAACGGAATCCCCGCATGCCGCATCTTCTCTTTCGCCCGCACCAGCCGCTTGCCCATCGCCGCCGGCGAAACCAGAAACGCCGACGCAATCGCCTGCGCATCCAGCCCCAGAATCACCTGCAGCATCAGCGGCGCGTGCATCGCCACTTCCAGCGACGGATGCGCGCAGGCGAACAGCAGCGCCAGCCGCCGGTCGGGAATCTCTTCCTCTCCCAGCTCCCATGCGCCCGCGCTCAGCCCCGCCGGATCAACATCCCCATCGATCCGCGCATCGCGCCGCATCCTGTCAATCGATTTTCGCCGCGCCACCGTCAGCAGCCACGCTTCCGGATTCGCCGGACACCCGCTCCTCGGCCATTCCTCCAGCGCCGTCGCAAAAGCTTCCGACAGCGCATCTTCGGCCGCCGCAACGTCATGCGTGCGCGCCGCGAGAAAGGCGATTAGCTTGCCATAGCTCCGGCGAGCCACGGCGTCTGCCGTCTGCTTGGCATACGCATCGCCTTCCTCCACCGTCGCCATTACTTCACATCGACCAGATCGCGCGCACTTCCACCGCGCCGTGGCCTACCGCCGGACAACGCCCAGCCCACGACAGTGCCGCATCCAGATCCGGCACATCAATCAGGTAGTAGCCGCCCAGTTGTTCCTTCGTGTCCGCGTAAGGACCATCCAGCACCTGCGTCTTGCCATTGACAGCTTTCACTGTCGTCGCTGTCGTGGTGTCCCGCAGCCGGTTCGATCCCTTCAGCACGCCCGCCGCCGTCAGCGCCTGGGTATACGCCATATACGCAGCCATTCCCTGCTGCTGCTGCTCTTGCGTCATGCGGTTCCAGCCGCCTTCTTCCCCGTAGATCATCAACATGTATTGCATCGCTTTTTCTCCCTCAAGGATTGAGTCGGAATATTCATCCGGCCACTTCCATGACGCGTGGCAAGGCAGCGGTTGGACATCCTTCGAAAAAATTTAGTGCCGAAAATGCCGCATCCCCGTAAAGATCATCGCCACGCCCAGCCGGTCCGCCGCTGCAATCACCTCAGCATCCCGGACCGACCCGCCTGGCTGGATCACCGCCGTCGCTCCCGCCAGCGCCACCGCCTCCAGCCCATCCGGAAAGGGAAAGAAAGCATCCGAAGCCGCCACGCATCCGGCCAGCGGCAGCACCGCCTTCATCGCTCCAAACCGCGCAGCATCCACGCGGCTCATCTGGCCCGCGCCCACGCCAATCGTCTGCCCATCGCGCGCATACACAATGGCATTCGATTTCACGTGCTTGCAAACCTTCCATGCAAACTCGAGCGACGACAGCTCTTCATCGGTCGGCTTCCGCTGTGTCACAATCTTCAGATCCGTGCGCGTCACGCGCCCGCGATCCGCATCCTGCAACAGCATCCCACCAGAAACCTGCTTTACCACCCGCGCCGAGGCGGCGGGCCGCACCACCACCAGACGCAAATTCTTCTTCGCCGCAAATCGCGCCCGCGCCTCTTTGCTAAATCCCGGCGCGGCAATCGCCTCCAGAAAAAGTGCAGCCATCTCCTCCGCTGCATCGCCGTCCACTTCGCGATTGACCCCAATCACCCCGCCAAACGCAGACACCGGATCCGCCACCAGCGCCTTGCGGTACGCCTCCAGCACATCCGCTCCTGTCGCTGCCCCACACGGATTCGTGTGTTTGATAATCGCCACCATCGGCTCATCAAATTCCTGCGCCAACTCCCAGCACGCGTCCAGATCGACCAGGTTGTTGTAGCTCAGCTCCTTGCCCTGCACCTGCTCCGCGCCCGCAATCCCCGTTCCCGAACCATCGCTGTACAACGCCGCCCGCTGATGCGGATTCTCTCCATACCGCAGCGTCTGCGCCAGCGGATATGCAATCCGCAGCGCCTGCGGAAATTCATCAGAGTGGTGAATCGGCTGGTGGGCGTCCGCCTGGACGGCCAGTCCCTCCAGCGTGTTCGCAATTGCCGTATCGTAGGCTGCCGTCGCCGCAAAGGCCTGCTGCGCCAGCTTCCACCGCGTCTCCAGGCTCAGCCCGCCTCCCGCCTTTTCCAACTCATCGGTCAGCGCTGCATAGTCGCGCGGCGAAGTCACAATCGCCACATCTTCAAAATTCTTGGCCGCCGACCGCACCATCGAAGGCCCACCGATATCGATGTTCTCCACAATCTCCGCAAACTCGACGCCCGGCTTCGCCGCCGTCTTCTCAAACGCGTAAAGATTCACCACCACCATGTCGATCGGCTCAATGCCATGCGCTGCCGCCGCAGCCCGATGCTCCGCGTTGCCCCGCCGATGGAGAATGCCTCCGTGCACCTTGGGGTGCAGTGTCTTCACCCGCCCTTCAAACATTTCTGGATACCCGGTCAGTTCCGCCACGTCGCGCACCGTCAGCCCCGCATCCCGCAGCGCCTTGGCCGTGCCACCCGTCGACACCAACTCCACCCCATTCCCCGCCAGCTTCTGCGCAAATTCCACCAGGCCAGTCTTATCCGTCACGCTCAGCAGCGCGCGGCCAATCTTCTTCTCAGCACTCACTTCGCATCTCCCTCGATTGGCCCTGCGTGCGGCCCTCTCATCCTGCGTCTCTCATGAAAATTGTAAACAACCTCCGCACCGGAGCCGTGCGTGCCTGAGTGTTGACCGGCGTGCGTCGACGATTTGCCCCGGTCGCCGGGATTTCAGATCAGAAGCTTTTCGATACGGTCCGCGGCCATCGTAAGTCCCCCCTCGGCTCGAATGTGATCGGCTGCGCTTCGTGCCTTCAGGACAAAGGACGTCTCACTTCGAAGCCGATGCAGTGAAGCAACCGCTCGCTCCACCGAATACCGCTCCTTGGGAATGCACAATGCGGCGCTTTTCCGTTCAACCCGCGCGCCGTTATCGGGCTGGTCCCAGCCCCAGGGTACAAACAACATGGGTCTTCCAGCTCGAAGCGCTTGTGCCGTCGTGCCGGAGCCGCCCTGGTGCACAACCACCGATGCCGAAGGAAAAACTTCGGAATACGGTGCGTACGGCAGCGAAAGGAGGTCAGGCGCGATCCATTTGACCTCGCGAGTTGCGCCGATCAGAATCCCGCGCGCCGACATCCGACGCACCGCGTCGACACTCGTCCTGTAGAAGCTTCCCGGATGTCTGACTGCGGTCGAGCCGAGTGTGAACACCACGGGTGGATCGCCCGACGAAAGGAACTGATCCAACTCCGGACAGCTCGGCCGTCCGGCGTTGGCGCCATCGTGGAAAACAAATCCGGGTTGCAGCGTCTGCGCCGGCCAATCTGGCTGAGGAGCCGCGAGCCAGGACGAGAACAGGGCCAGCACCAGATCAGGAGAGAATTTATCCTGCATCAATGGGTCGCAGCTTTTCCTGAGTCCCTCGTCGTTGCGCAGATCGCGCACCGGATTCCACCAGTGTCTTGTCCCCAGGCGCGCGGCATTCAGGAGAATGCGATAGGGTGTCCGCCCCGCCTTCCTCACGTTCATCATCCAGGGAGCATTGACGAGCACCGACGGATCATGTGCTGAGAAGAAGGAACAGGGAGAAAGGATGATCGACCCCCAGCGAAGCCCCAGCTTCTCTGCCACCAGCGGCGCAGCGTAAACCAGTTCCCCGGCAAGCATCAGGTCTGCTCCGGCTACTGCGGCGAGAAGGTCGTCATAGGTAGATCGCAGATGGGGAAGGATGATCTTGCGAAAAAGAATTTCAGGGCCGCTCCTCAGATCTTCACACTGTCCGACCAGTTCGGACGCGGTTGGGTCCAGGTCCGGCCGCATCGGACAGAACTCGATTCCAGCTTGCTCCACCTTCTTCCTGTAGAACTCGGTGGTAATAATTTTGACCCTGTGCCCGCGATTCCTCAATTCCATCCCCAGGGCGAGGCAAGGATGCAGATCGCCGAGCGATCCCAATGTGGCGAACGCGATGATCCTCCCCTCGCGGGAGCGGTTCGACAGTTTCCCCTCTTGTGGTTCAGTCACGGGCAATCGATCCCTGTCCTTGTGCACGATGCGTGTTGTCTCCCGAAGTTAACATCCTGCGAAGGGTCCCGGACGAGCGCGGCAAAACGGAAGAACCTGGCGGTCCTGGATCAATCTGGGATTCCGTCGAACGCTGAAATCTCTCTTTCGGTTTGTCACCGTGCATCAGGGACGATAGGGTAGTCACTATGGACTCTCACACCGGCGCGGATGGGCGTTTCGCCTCGCAACCAGAAATATTGCCGCCCGGCCCTACTCCCGGTTCCGAGCCTCAGCAACCCCGCGGATGGTATCCACCGCCGCAGCCACCTCCGCGGCCGCCACGCCCCCACTGGGCCTCCGCTCCTGCCACCTACTGGCTCGTCGGCATCAACTGCGCCGTCTTTATCGCCATGGTCTTCAGCGGCGCATCCATCATGGAGCCGACGACACGCCAGATCCTCATCTTTGGTGCCGATAACGGCACCCTTGTCTTCGTCTACGGTCAATGGTGGCGTGTAATCACAGCCATGTTCGTCCATATCGGCATCATCCATCTCGCCACGAATATGTGGTGCCTCTGGAACCTCGGGCTCCTGGGCGAGCCCCTCCTCGGCGAATTCGGCATGTTCGCCGCCTATATCCTCACCGGAATCGCCGGCAATCTTCTTAGCGTTGCCGTACATCCAGGAGTTCCTGGCAGCAGCGGAAGCATTACCGGAGCTGGAGCCTCTGGCGCGGTCTTCGGCCTCGCGGGCGTCCTGCTCATGCTCCTGCGCTCGCCGCTACTCCCCATTCCCGCACCGGAATTAAAGAAGCTCCGACGCAGCGTCTGGTATTTTGCCCTCATCAATTTCGCGATCGGCGCCGGTACCTGGTTCGCGCAGACTTCGATCCAGATCGACAACATGGCCCACCTAGGCGGATTCCTCAGCGGCCTCGCGTTGGGCGTTCCCCTGGTGCCCCGCATCGGAGCACCTCGGACAACGTTTATTCGCCGACGCGCCCTCGCAATCGGCGCCACGGCCTTCGTGCTGCTGCTCGTCGCGTGGTGGCTCCACGCAGTCTATAGCCCATCCATCGGATAGGACGCAACACAGGGAACGCCCGCACGCAATCGCCAGGCGTCACCTGTTCCCAGTAACCTTTGCCCTGTGCTTTTACCGCACCGCCGTCGTAGCGAACTTCTTGACCATCGCCAGCAACAACTTCCGGTCGCTGTCGTTCAAATTCGTCGAGTAACGCCGGATTTGCGTCAGAAACCGCAGCTCGTCGTCAGAGAGTTTCTGTGACTGCAATTGCCGTCCCAGTGTGTCCTCTGCAAACAATTGCGCCAACGGAAGCTCCAGCGCCCCTGCGATCTTTGCCAGCGTATCCAGCGACGGCACCGTGTGCCCATTTTCTACTCGTGACAAGTAACAGCGCAGCAACCCGGTGCGCTTCTCGATATCCCCCTGGGAGAGTCCCTTTTGCAGCCGATAACCCCGAATCGTCGTTCCAATTTTCATAGTTTTAATTTTTTATACGCACTTTCTTCCTATGCACTTCAAGGCAGGATTTTTTGAAGTATTGGCTGCATAGTTAACACGTTCAAGAGTCGCCATGCAATACCTATTTTGGGGAACATGGTAACCAATGTAGAAACTAAAGGCACTTGCCCGCCGCCGTATCTCATGACTCGAACGCCAGTACCCAGTTGGGTTTCTACCAACCGCCGTCCGCGTCCCAGCCAATTCGGCACATCACCACATTCGTTGCCCTGGGACCCAGGTTACCTAGGTAATTCCGACAGCCGGGACGCTGTTACCCGCGAATCACGGTCTTCCCGCAATTACTTTTGACCTGGTTGTAATTGATCCGCGAGGAACTTCCTCGACCTCCGCTGTGCGTCATCCGCGTCGGCAGGTTTGTACCCCGTCGTATTGCTCGGATTTTCAAACGCATGCCCTGCGTCTGGGTAAATTTTTGCGTCCACCGGCTTCCCCATGGCCTGCATCGCCGCCGCGAATGCATGCACGTCGTCCGGCGTAATACCCTGGTCCAGCCCCCCAAAATTCCCCAGCACCGCCGCGTGAATCTTTCCCAGTGCCGCCTTATCCGTCGGCAGGGAGCCGTAGTTGATCACCACCGCCTTCAGACTCGGGTCGGCCACCGCCAGTTGCGCCGCGTATCCCCCGCCCATGCACCAGCCAATCGCTCCGATCCGGTGCGGATCCACGTCCGGCCGTTGTTCCAGCCACGTCGCCGCCGAAGTCAGGTCCTGGACCCCGCGATCCTGCGGCAGTCCCCGCATCAGTTCGTGCGCGGTCTCGGAGTCGGTCGCCACTTTGCCTCGATACAAGTCCACCGCCAGCGCCACGTACCCCTGCGCGGCAAATTGCTGCGCCTGCTGTTTAATCCAATCATTCAGCCCCCACCATTCATGAACCACCACAAGAGCCGGATGCCGTCCGCTGCTCTGCGGCTCATACAGCACTCCGCGGACCGTTTCTCCGCCTGGCGTAGTAATGGAAACCTCACGTTGTCCAAAGACGCTGGCCCACGAGAGCACGACGCAAAGCAGGGCCGGAAAAGCACGTACCGCAATTCGAGATTTCATAGCCACTCCTGATGGAAATCCTCCCATGTATCGCAGAAAACTGTGCCATCGGCAAGGGAGCTTCATCACCGGGAATCAAGTCGCGCACATCCGCTGCCGGAAATTACACATCGCACTGAGAGTACGGGTCTTTCTCGGAGTCACCCTGTGTCGTCGTTCCCCTCGTCTGCGGGCCCCAATCCAACCCAGTTTTCCGGGTCAGGACCCGGTATTACCGTTCAACCAGCTTCCGATTCCCGTCGCAGCGTCCGCCTCCGCCGCACCAAAACCTTCGCCCGGTGGCATCAACGGCTCCGCCGCCGCTGGAAAGAAGCTCGGCTCCTCTCCGTCATCGTCTTCCGCGAGCTCATTCGCACCAAGGTCTTTGACGTCGCCGCGGGCGTGGCCTTCTGGTTCATGATGTCGATGATCCCGCTCCTGATGATGATTGTTGCCCTCATCACTTTGCTGCCCATCCCCAGCCTTCTGCCCCAGTTACTCGGCGTCCTGGCCATCCTCGTTCCCCCTGCCTCCCTCACCATGGTGGAGGAAATGGCCGGAAACCTGCTTACCCCGCACGGAGGCGTGCTCTCCTTTGCGATCTTTGGCTATGTATGGTCGGCAACCGGCGGCTTTACCTCGCTCATCTCCGCGCTTAACATCGCCTACGACGTCAAATTAGAACGCACCTGGCTTCGTGACCGGCTGCAGGCCATCCTGCTCACCTTCACCAGCGGCGGCCTTCTGTCCGTCTCTCTGTTGATTCTCATCGCCGGACCTCACTTTGGGCACCTGCTCAGCCAGATCTTCTCCCTTCCCGCGGCCTTCGAGAAAATGTGGCCGGTCATCCGCATTGCCACCGTCTTTGTTTCCTTTGTGCTGGCCCTCGAGATCGTCTACTTCCTCGGCCCCAAGATGCGCCAGCGTTTCCGCTCCACACTGCCTGGTGCGATCTTCGCCATCGCCCTGTGGTTCGCGGGTTCAGCCGGACTCTCGTTTTACCTCAATCACATCGCCCACTATTCCAGCCTCTACGGAGGCATGGGCGCAGTCATCGGCTTGATGTTGTGGGTCTACCTTATCGCACTGGCCATTCTCATTGGCGCGGAACTGAACGCGGAATTAGCCAAACGCCGCGACTCGCTCTTTCGCTCTCACGTGCAGGAAGGCTCACCGAGGCGGAGAGGTCAACAGGACAAAGCGATGCCCAACCCGTCCCCGGATCGGACCGCCGCCTGAATTGAATTGTCATCCTGAGCGAAGTGAAGGACCCTGCGGTTGCAGTTCGCATCGCAGCCCCAAGCGCGGAGACGAAAATGACCAAGCGGACGCCTGAGGGTTTCTGGACTCCTGCACCCAGCTTCTCCGCACCCTGTACGCTGAACGCTCAACCCTGTGCTCTACTGCGGTGCGCCCACTTCCGTCGTAACCGGAGCCGGTGTCTCTATCGGCTGCTTCGCCGCGAAGTAGCTGCTGTCCCACAAATTGCGGTAGAAAACGCCCGTCAACTCCGCCGCTTTGGGGCCGAACGTCGGGCGTCCGCCCTCCAGGAAGAACACCGCCACAATCCGCCCATACTGGGTGTCGGCATAGGAGGCAAACCACCCATAGCGCGTGCCGTCATCGGAGCACGTCCCAGTCTTCCCCAGCACCGGAAACTCATTGAAGTTCGCGCGCAGCGATCGCGCCGTCCCGTACTGCACGGCGGCCTGCATCCCGTCCTGGATCTCCGGAAGGATCGGACCGATATCAAGAGTCCGCTTGACCTTCGGCTGCAGGTTCAACGCCTCTTGCGGAGTCGTCGGATGTTGCAGGTAATAGAGCGTTCCCCCGTTCGCAATCGAGGCTACCAGTGCGCCCAACTGCAGCGGAGTCACCGAGATGCCCTCGCCAAACGAGCACATCCGCCCTACACCGCCCAGGTTCTCCGCCAGCGGCTCATCCGGATACAGTCCCGGCTTCTCGCCTGGAATGTCATACCCCGCCAGTTCGCCCAGCCCAAATTCGGTCGCGTAATGCCGCACCCGCTCAAAGCCCAGCCGCCGTCCCAGCGTCTCGAAATAAAGGTTGTTGGAGTGCGCCAGCGCTTCGGTCAGATTCAGGTGGTAGCTGCCGCCCAGGTTTACCGGTGTGTCTTTGCTGACGATTCCCTCTTCCAGCGCCGCCAGAGCCACCGACAGCTTAATCGTCGAGCACGGTTCCGCACCGCTCGAGAGAGCCAGCTTTTGATTCACCATCGCCAGAATTCGGCCATTCGACGGGTCAATCGCCACCACCGTGCCGTTCATGGTGCCCAGCGCGTTGATCGCCGCTTGCCGCACCACCGGATCTTCCCCGGCGGTAATGTCGCCCTGGGTCAGATCATTCGCCGCAAACGAACTCGCCGTAAACCGCTCGTAATAATGATGCCGCAGGCTCGTGCGCCGCAAATGCGCTCCGCGCGTCAGCGTGGCTGGAACTACATGCGCTGTTGTTGTATGCCCTGCCGGAACTCGCTCGCTGTGCTGCATGGACGCGATGTGCCGATGCGTCGCCGCGGTGTCATGAACTCGCCCCCGCGTGTGGTGGACAGTATGGTGGGTGGTCGTGGTCGTGTTCGCCGCATACGCCAGCGGCTGAACGCCCAACGCGGCTACGAAAAGAGACAAAACAACTCGATTCATCAATTAATCTCTCTCTCGAAAGTCCAGACACCCTGTCCACAATCGTCCTGCAGAAAACCGCCTGGTACTACATTGATCTTTGCCCTGGCTCGAACCAGCGCTTACAAATCGGCACCTGTCGGCACCTGCAGTCCGATCTGAACCGGCCCTTCCACCCAACGGCCATGCTTACACTTCTGACCCGCAACTCCCGAAAAGGTCGCCCCGATTGCTAATGCTTGGATGGCAGACGGAAACGCTGGGTTCACTATAACCGGAAACGATTCCCCGTCCAGTACATTTTCACACACCAGTAATGGCCCAAACGGGTTACAACCCGCCCTTACGCATAAATGCCGGAACATCCAGGTCCTCGCCCGCATCCGGTTCAAAAAGCACGGGCGCCGGCGTCCCAAATGCCTCAGAATGAATCGGTGCCGCAGCCACCGCGACCGCCGTAGCCTCCGGCTTCGCATCTTCATCAGCCATCTCCATGGCAAAAATGTTCGGCTCCCCGCGCATCGGTTCCGGCTCCCGCGCCCGCTCAGCGACCGGCGCGAATGCCGATATCACCTCCCGGGCAGACACCGGCACAAACACCGGCGCAGCAGCAGCCGTCCGAAGTGCAGGAGCGGGCGCAATCTCCAATTCCTCATCTTCCTCGCTTGCAAACCGCGGAGTCGCCGCACGCGACCCGATTCTCGGTCCCGCCCCACCCGCATCGCGCAGCGCCGCCTGCAGCATGTTTTCCCGCCGCTCCGCCGATCCCTGCTTGAACCCCGTGGCAATCACCGTGATCTTCACTTCGTCGCCCATCGCTTCATCCAGCACCGCGCCGAAGATGATGTTCGCGTCCTCATGCGCCGAGCTTTGGATCAGCGTCGATGCCTCGTTCACTTCGCTCAGCTTCAGCGTGCTCGATCCCGTAATGTTAATCAGGATGCCGTGCGCACCGTCGATCGCGCCGGCTTCCAGTAGCGGCGACGCCATGGCCGCCTGCGCCGCTTCAATCGCGCGATTCGCTCCGCTCCGCACTGCCGTCCCCATCACCGCATAGCCCATCCCCGCCATTGTGGTCTTCACATCGGCGAAGTCGCGGTTGATGATGCCAGGAATCGTAATGATGTCGGAGATTCCCTGGACGCCCTGCCGCAGCACGTCATCAGCAATCCGGAACGACTCGAAGAACCCTGCGTCCTTCGCCACCGCCAGCAGCTTCTCGTTCGGGATCACGATCATGGTGTCCACGCTGTCGAGCAGCTCCTGCATCCCACGCTCCGCCTGCACCATGCGCCGCTTGCCCTCGAACGCGAACGGCCGCGTTACCACCGCCACCGTCAGCGCGCCCATCTCGCTCGCCAGCGAGGCAATCACCGGCGCGGCTCCCGTGCCGGTCCCGCCGCCCAGCCCCGCCGTCACAAACACCATGTCCGCGCCTTCCAGCGCTTCAATGATTTTTTCGGAATCCTCGAGCGCCGCGCGCCGACCAATGTCCGGATTCGCGCCCGCACCCAGCCCGCTGGTCAGCTTCACGCCCAGCTGCAACTTGATCGGCGCCTGCGACAGTTCGAGCGCCTGCCGGTCCGTGTTGGCCGTGATGAAGTCCACGCCCTCCATGTGCGCCGCGATCATGCGGTTCACCGCGTTCCCGCCACCACCCCCAACGCCGATGACTTTGATCTTCGCGCCGCGGGGGAGTTCTTCGAGATACTGAATGCGAATGTCTTCCGGCTTTTTCATCGGCTCATGCTCCCTCATATCCACTGAAATCGGTTTTTGTTTCTCACTTCTGCTGGCCACTGATTCCTGACTACCAAGCTCTGTTCGTTGCAATCAAATACTCCCTGCAAAAATCGCCCGCAGCTTCGCGCGCAATCCTGCATTCTCCTGCGCCCGCGTCACGCTCGTTCTCTGCGAATACAACAGGGCCCCCGTCAGCACCGCATATTCTGGTGCGGCCAAATCTCCCGGCATGTGCGACAGCGGCACCGGCGACGCAATTCGCGTCGGAACCCGCAACAGGCTCTCCGCCGTATCCACCAACCCCGGCAGCCGCGCCCCTCCGCCCGTCAGCACGCATCCCGCGCCCAGCGCCTCCAGCACGCCACCCTGGCGCAGATTGTCGCGCAGCATCTGGAACAGTTCCCGCGCCCGCGGCTCAAGAATCTCGCTGATCAACCGCTGCCGCACAAACCTCGCCTCGTGACCCGGCAATCCAGTTACTTCAACCTCGCTCAGCTGCGGAACCGCCGTGACCACCGCGTGTCCGTAATTCACCTTCAGCCATTCCGCCTCTGGCGCCGTCGCCCGCAGCCCCACGGCAAGATCGTTCGTGAAATGATCGCCGCCAATCGGTACCACCGACGTGTGCGCCACCGATCCCTCGAAGAACACCACCAGCTCCGAAGTCGACGCCCCAATATCCAGCAGGCAAACGCCCAATTCGCGCTCGTCGGCCGAGAGCGTCCCTTCCGCTGCGGCAATCGCTTCGAACACTGTCTCCGTCACTTCCAGACCCGCCTTGTTCGCGCACGTCACAAGGCTCTGGCACGCGCTCGCCGAGCTGGTCGCGATATGCAAATTGACTTCCAGCCGATTCCCGACCATCCCCACCGGATCATTGATCCCCGGCTGCTCATCCAAAATGAACTGCTGCGGCAGCAGGTGCAGCACTTCACGATCCGACGGCAGCGAGATTGACCGCGCCCGATCAACCGCCGCGCGCACATCCTCTTTTGAAATCTCCCGCAGCCGCGTTCCCAGGCTGATGCCGCCCCGGCTGTTCACCCCGCGAATATGCGGTCCGCCCACCGCTACCACGCACCGCTCGATCGTCGTGTTGGCCGCGTCTTCGGCCATCACCGCCGCCGCGTTAATCGCCTCAGTCGCCGGCCGCAATTCGGAAATCAACCCCTTGCGCATTCCAGCCGCCGGCGCCACACCGTGCCCGCGGTACCGCAGCGCGTTCTCATGGATTTCTGCAATCAGCACGCGCACCTTCGCACTTCCCACGTCCAGCACCGCGACAATGTTCTCCGCCTGCTGGCTCATTGCACACTCCGCACGGCGCGCTTCGCCGCAGGTTTTGCGTTTCCGGCCTGTGCATGCGCGCTTTGCGCACGCGCCTTGACCACCGGCTTTGCCTTCGCAGCAGCCGTCTTTTTCGGCGCGGCCGCTGGTTTCAGTGCCGCCGACTTTACCGCAACCGCCTTCGGCGCAGCCTGCTTCGCCGGGGCCGCACTTTCCACCGCCGCCGGATCCGGCGTCATCTTCAGCACAACTTCATGCTCGTACCGCAAATCCACGGCCGCGAGCTTCGGATACTGTGCCCGCCACTGCCCGACATGCGCCTCATAATTCCGCCAGCGCGTTAAAAAATCGTCCTGCCCAAATTGCAATTGCAGATCTGTCCCGTTCGCCGGCACCGTCGCGCGCACATCCTCGGGATCGGACAGATCGACCTCGCTCAACTGCGCGGATATCTTCTCCCCGCTCCCATCCAGTTCGCGCAGGAATCGCTGGTACAGCGCCATCCGCGCGCCCCGCACGCTCAGGGGATCGTTCGGGTTGATCCCGCTCACTACGGGGAATGAAAAATGTTTCGCCGCAATCTCCTGCGGTGACATATCCAGAATCACGCCCGCCGCATCGGCCAGCGCAATCTTGCCGTGCACCTGGACGAACGCAATCGGCGTCCGTTCCGTAACCGACACCCGTAACTGATTCGGCAGCACCCGCATCACGGTCGCGTGCTCCACCCAGCTGAACCGCTCCAGTTCCGCCCGCCGCTGGCTCAGCGGCACATAAAACAAATTCCGCCCAATATCCGATCCAAATACGGAAAGCAGATCGTCGCGCGTCAGCTGGCTGTTGCCAACCGTCTGAATCGATGCAGAGGAATCAATGCGAAACCGCGGATCGTGGTCGAGGAAGCTCCGTGTGGCCACGACCGTACCAACGCACAGCCCAACCACCACCACTCCGCCGGCGATTAGCCCGATCCGTCCCCAGCGCGTCCTCGCCCACGGAGGCAGCACACCGCGCCGCACCGGAACCCTCCGGCGCGCTCGCAGAAACGGCTCGCCCGCGTCGTCCTCCCCATCGGAGGCCGAGCGGTCGGCTCGCGGCAGTCGCGCGTCCGTCTCCGGATCCCCCGCCGGACGGTAGAAACCCGTCCGCGGCTCGTCCAGAAGCGTCGCGCCTCCGCTATTTGCGCTGGTTTTAGCCACGCCTGAGCAAGGTCGTGAGAATCGCCCTCTTGACTATAGCGTGACCACCCCTGTGGATTCGGCCCCGAATACCCCCAGGTATCCGATCAGAGAACATCCCCCTCCCGGAAGCTGCCCGTCGCCCTCCAAAATGTTGCCGCCATGGAGAATCAGTAATTCCTCGCGCAATATTCACAAAGCCAATTAACACAGCGTCAACAAAACCGTAACGCCTCGTTGATCCGAGTTTTTTACTGTTCACGAAGTCACCCACGACGGCCCCATTCTGTCTCATTTCCACGCAAAAAATTTAACCGGAGGCAATAAGGTAATGTCATCAATCCTTAGCGCGCATCGACGCGTGATCTCGTTCGTGTGTGTCCTGGCTCTCTTTAGTCTTCCTCTCAGCCGCACCCTGCGTGCCCAGCAACCAGATAATTCTGCGTCCATCTCCGGCACCATCGTCGATTCCCATGGTGCCGCTGTTGCCCGCGCCACGGTCGTCGTTAAAAATCAGGCCACTGGAGTCCAGAGCCAGGCCAATGCCGACGGCGTAGGTCACTTCGCCATCACCGGCATCGCGGCCGGTTCCTATACCGTCACCGTTTCCGCCAGTGGCTTTGGCGAGACAACGCAGAAAAACGTCTCTGCCTCCGTGCAGTCTGCGCCTCTCACCATTGCCCTCAGCGTCGGCAGCGTAGAGCAGAACATCGAAGTCCGCGCCATCGCCGGTGACTCCATCGCCGCTCAACACGCCCTCTCACAGAGCAGCCTCGACACCGAAACCCCAAAATCCGAAATCGGCAGCGAATTCATTCGCGAATTTACCCCGCCCGATACGGATTTCACTGAGATCATCCAGATCGCGCCCGGCGTCGTCAGCTACAACTCCAACGGCGTCGGCCTCGGCCAGGGCACCGTCTACTTCCGTGGTTTCCCCGACGGCAACTTCGATTACACCTGGGACGGCATTCCCTTCAACGACACCAATAATCCCACCCACCACTCCTGGGTCTTCTTCCCCGGCACCTGGATCGGCAGCGTCGACTTCGACCGCAGCCCCGGCACCGCCTCCACCATCGGCCCTGCCACCTACGGCGGATCCATCAATCTTCTTTCCCCTGAAGTTCCCTCCGAGCAATCGATCCAGCCCCAGATCAGCTATTCCTCCTTCAATACGCTGCTGATCGACGGCCAATACAACACCGGCATGCTGGGCCAGAAAAAGAACATCGGCCTTGAGCTTGATGTTCATCGCCTCTCCTCCGACGGCTTCGAGACCGGCAATGACATCTTCCAGAATGCCGGCGATATTAAGGTGCTCTGGAAACCATCCGACCGCACCACCGTGAACGGCTACAGCGGCGTGATTAACGTCTTCTCGAACGCCGCGAACAATGCCCCCTATCGCGCCCAGATCGGCGCCTATGGCTGGAATTACATGCTGGAGACCAACGACCCCACCAGCGCCTTCTACAAGGCTTACAACACCAACGCCATCCCCACCGACTTTGAATATGTCGGCGTCCGCACGGCGCTCAGCCACAACTGGTTCGTCGATGTGAAGCCCTACACCTACAGCTATTACAACCATCAGTACTATGCGAACGATCCGGGCAGCGACACCACTGGCCTCGCCACCGGCCCCAACGGATCCTCCGGCTACATCACCGAGGCCAATTGCTCCGCCGCGCAGGCGGGACGCGACAAATGCGCCACCGACAAGCTGAACAGCTATCGCAAATACGGCGAAACTTCCACCATCAGCCAGACTTCGCACTTCGGCATCTTCCGCGCCGGCATGTGGTACGAGTGGTCCACCTCCGATCGCTATCAAATTCCGTCCGATCCAATCACTCGCCAGGATCAAGCGGTCCCCAACTTCCACGAGAACTACTGGATCAATTCCTACAACCCCTTCGTCGAATTCGAATGGCACGCGACCCCGAAGCTCTCCGTTACGGCGGGCTTCAAGTATGCGTACTACACCTTTGCCCTCCAGCAATTCGCCGACAATGGCAAAGTAGTTGGCACGCTGCCGAATAACGCGCCCTACGTGAGCTCCGAGCGCGGCTTTGGCGCCAGCCTGCCCTCCGTCTCAGCGAACTACCGCCTCCGCAATAACTGGTCCATCTACGGCGACTTCGGCAAAGGCGATGAGATCCCGCCCAGCAGCCTCTTTGACGTCAACGGCGGCGGCCCTGAAGTCGGCGCCGTCGGCAGCCCCATGATGACCACCTCCTACCAGGGTGGCACGGTCCTTAAGCTCAACCGCGTGACCCTCGACGCCGACTACTATGCGGTGAAGTTCCAGAACAACTACATCTCCGTCACCACCGCCAATCCCAACAATCCCGCGTATGACCTCAATGAGTATTACCTCGGTCCCGACTCGCTCACCCAGGGATTTGAAGCCGAGACCAACGCCTCCCTCACCCACGGGCTCAACCTCTACGCCAACGGAACCGTCGGCAAGGCCAATTACACCGGCAAGGGCGTCCCCTCCGGCCTCAATGTCTCCGACACGCCCGCTTACACGCAGGGACTCGCTCTGACTTATCAAAACAAGGCGCTCGATCTTGGCATCGACGAGAAGCGCATCGGCCGCTACTTCGACGGGAACGGCTCCTACTACAACCAGGTCGAAATCGCCCCTTACAACAACGTGAATCTCTTCCTCAATTACACGATCCGCAAAAACTCGTTCTTCGATCAGTCGAAGATCGGCTTCGGCATCAACAATCTCTTCAACGCCGAAAGCATCACCGACGTCGCCCTCGCCAACTCCCCAACTCCCATCAACGGTTCGACGTACTTCGCCACCACCGCGACGTCTCCGCTCGATCAGATATTCCTGAACTCTGCGCGAGCCTACACGATCACCTTCAAAATGGGTGTCTTCCCCAACCGCCGCGAGCACTAAGATGCCATCCTGATCGAAGTGAAGGACCTGCGGTTGCTTCGCCGCAGGCGACAAAAAAGCCGGTGCTGCCGGGCAATCCCCGCGGCATCGGCTTTTTCCTTTCCTGCTACTTCAGTTCCTTCTCTTCCGCTGCTTCTCTGCGCTTTGTAAACAAAGGTGCGCCCCACGTCCCTGCCGCCAAGAGCGCCCCGAACAAAATCACAGCATCCACGCTCGCCCGCCCCTCCCGCGTCCAGTAAGCATTCGGGTCCAGGTTCAGCCAAAGCGCAAATTCGTCCAGCGTCAGCGCTGCCCCCATCCCGAAAAGGATTGAAATAAGGCGGCTCACAAAAATCGATCCCGCCGTCGCGCAAGTTCCGAACTCCGCAAGCAGCAGATACCCCACCACCAGAAGCAGCAAAATCCCCCACACCAGATGATGGATGTGCCGGCCGCCCATCATCACCCAGCCAAACGGCCCAATATGGTGTGTAATCGCCGCCACCAGCAGCCGGACAAACAAGAACGTCACAAAAAAGCTCACCGAAGCCAGAAACATCCGCCGCCGCGGCCGGTCCGGAATCCGCTCGTGCAGAATCCGCCCCGCCCGCGTTAAGTGCAGGAATATCAGCATCACCGCCGTCGCGACGACGATGAGCAGGAATATCCATCCGTCTAAGGTGTGCATAGGCCTCCATTCTTAACACAGGCTCCCACCCCGGGCACCCCCTCTATAATCAAACTGGGACACTTTTCCCAGGGGCCCTGGAACGACTCATTTGAGCGACGAAATCATCATCCGCGGCGCGCGGACCCATAACCTGAAAAACATCGACTGCGCCATCCCGCATGGGAAGCTCACCGTCGTCTCCGGCGTCTCCGGCTCCGGCAAGTCCTCTCTCGCCTTTGACACCATCTACGCTGAAGGCCAGCGCCGCTACGTCGAATCCCTCTCCGCCTACGCCCGTCAGTTCCTCGAGCGCATTGAGAAGCCCGACGTCGATCTCATCGATGGCCTTGCCCCCGCCATCGCCATTCGCCAGAAAAACTCTACCCGCAATCCCCGCTCCACCGTCGCCACCGCTACCGAAATCTACGACTACATGCGCCTGCTCTGGGCCCGCTGCGGCGTCGTCCACTGCATCGCCTGCAACGGCATCGTCAAACGCGACACCGTTGACGAAATCGCCGCCTCCGTCCTCGCCCTCGGCGAAGGAACCCGCCTCCACGCCATCTTCCCCGTCGTCCCCGCAGCGCTCGCCGCCGCTCCAGCCGTTCCAGCAGGCGAAAAAGAGCCCGCGCCCAAATCCCCGCGCCGCACAAAAAAGTCCGCCGAGCCGGCTCCAACTCCCGGCAAAATCTCTGACGCCCTCCGCGAACGCCTCACCGACCTCCGCCGCCGCGGATTCAACCGCCTCTATCAAAACGGCACAATCTACGAATTCTCAACGCCCGAATCGCTGCTCGAGATCAACTTCGCCCAGCCCGTTTACGTCCTCGTCGACCGCATCGCCGTCTCTCCCGAGAATCGCAACCGCATCGTCGACGCCGCCGAAATCGGCTACCGCGAATCCGGCGAGATCCTCTACGAGATTGTTGGAGGAAGCACGGCTGAAGCAGATCGCTCAACAACGCAAGGCGGCGAAGCCGCGCCCGCCCGTGCGGCCAGCACGCGTTTTTCCGCCGCCTTTGAGTGCAAATCCTGCCACCGCACCTATCGCGAACCGGAGCCCAGCCTCTTCTCCTTCAACAACCCCTACGGCGCCTGCCCCCGCTGCCAGGGCTTCGGCAACACCATCGATTTCGACCTCAACCTCATCATTCCCGACAAGTCGAAGACCCTCGACGAAGGCGCCATCGATCCCTGGAATCGCCCCAAATACCGCACGTACCTCAACGATCTCCGCCGCGCCGCAAAACAAAACGGCATTCCCCTCGACGTTTCCTGGTGGGACCTCAGCCCCGAACAGCAATCCTTCGTTCTCGACGGCCGCGGCTCCTTCCCCGGCGTCCACGGCTTCTTCGCCCTGCTCGAGCGCAAGAAATACAAGCTCCACGTCCGCGTCATGCTCTCGAAATACCGCGGCTACGCCCTCTGCCCCGACTGCAAAGGCCAGCGCCTGCGGGCAGAAGCCCGTGCCGTCACCATCGGCGAAGGCGCGGCGGCTAAGAACATCTGCGATGCCGCCTCCCTTACCATCGGAGCCGCTACCCGCTTCTTCTCCTCGCTCACGCTCAGCCCCATGCAGGAAGAAATCGCCGGCAGCATCCTCGACGAAATCCGCCAGCGCCTCAAGTTTCTCGACACCGTTGGCCTCGACTACCTCACCCTGGACCGCCTCGCTTCCACCCTCTCCGGCGGCGAATCGCAGCGCATCCAGCTCGCCACATCGCTTGGCTCCCACCTGGTCGGCGCGCTCTACGTCCTCGACGAGCCTTCCATCGGACTCCACCCGCGCGACACCGCGCGCCTCATCCGCATCCTGGACGAGCTTCGCGACCTCGGCAACACCATCCTCGTCGTCGAACACGATCCCGACGTCCTGCGCTCCGCCGACTACCTCCTCGACCTCGGCCCTGGCGCAGGCGAATTCGGCGGCCGCATTCTCGCCGCGGGCTCCGTGGACGAAGTCTCGTCGAACCCTGCTTCCATCACCGGCCGCTATCTCAGCGGACAGCTCACCATCCCCGTTCCCGCCCGCCGCCATACCCCCGGCTCCTCCAAAGAATGGATCCGCCTCCGCGGCGCGCGCGCTAACAACCTTCGCGGCCTCGACGTCGATATCCCATTGAACCTTCTCGTCGCCATCACCGGCGTCTCCGGATCGGGCAAGTCCACCCTCGTCCACGAAGTCCTCTACAAAGCCGTGGCCCATCGCCTCGGCCGCACCGAGAGCGGCGACCCCACCGGCGTCTATCGCGACATCAAAGGCGTTGAGCGCCTCAACGACATCATTCTCGTCGACCAAACCCCCATCGGCCGCACCCCGCGCTCCAACCCCGTCACCTACATCAAGGCCTTCGACGCCATCCGCGAGCTCTTCGCCTCGCAGCCGGAAGCCCAGCGCCGCGGCTACGCGGCCGGACACTTCTCCTTCAACGTCCCCGGCGGCCGCTGCGACGTATGCGAAGGTGACGGCACCGTCACCGTCGAAATGCAGTTCCTCGCCGACGTGGAACTGCCCTGCGAAGAATGTAACGGTACGCGTTACAAATCCAGCACTCTTGAAATTCATTACAAAAACCGCAGCATCCACGAAGTTCTCCAGATGACCGTTCGCGAAGCTCTGCGGTTCTTCGCCGGCAACCCGAAAATCGTCGACAAGCTCGCGGTCCTCGAGGAAATTGGCTTGGGCTACGTCCGCCTCGGGCAGTCCGCCACCACGCTCTCCGGCGGAGAAGCCCAGCGCGTCAAGCTCGCCGCGCACCTCGCCTCCACCCGCTCGGAGAGCCGCTCCTCCGCCGCCAGCGGCCAAAGAGGCGGCAGCCGCGTCCTCTACATCCTCGACGAGCCCACCACCGGCCTCCATTTCGACGACGTCGGCAAGCTCCTCGTCGCCTTCCGCAAACTCATTGACAGCGGCGGCTCGCTCATCGTCATAGAGCACAACCTCGACGTCATTAAGTCCGCCGACTGGGTCATCGACCTCGGACCCGAAGGCGGCTCCGCCGGCGGCCAGGTCGTCGCCCAGGGCACGCCCGAAGAAATCGCCGCCACCCCCCAATCGCACACCGGTCAGTGGCTCGCGCGTGTCCTCCACGGCCACACCGCCCTCCAGGAAACCCCCACGGAAAGCGAAGTCCTCTCGTGAAATTTGAAATTGTCATCCCGACCGGAGCGAAGCGAAGCGGAGGGATATGCCGGGTGCCCCATATCTGCCCGGGTTTGGCAGATGTGGGAAGGTCCGCAAAGCGGACCCGCTTTTCTGCCTTCGGTTTTTCCGTGCTCTGCGTTCTGTCCTCTGCCCTCTGCGCGGCTCAGACCTCCCTTCCTCCCGGCACCTCCAATCCCGACGAACCCCGTCAACAACAATCCATCCCCGATCCCCTCACCGAAGCCGAATCCGCCATCGCCGATCAGCACTTCCCCGCAGCCGCCAACCGGCTCGACGTCTACCTTTCCGCCCATCCCGATAGCGCCCGCGCACTTTTCGACCGCGGCTACGTCGCCGACGCCCAAAAGCAAACCGCCAACGCCGAATCCTGGTATCGCAAGGCCATCGCCGCCGACCCAAAGCAGTTTGAATCCCGGCTCGCCCTCGGCCTCATCCTCGCCGCCAAAAGCGATCTCGGCGCGCGCGAACAGCTCGACGCTGCCGTCCAGCTCGAGCCCAACCCACCAAACCCCGTCGCCAAAGCTCAGGCGGATCGCGCCCTCGCCCGCCTCATCCGCTCCTCCGACCCCACCGGCGCGCGCGATGCTCTCGTCGCCGCTCTCCAGCTCACGCCGGAAACGCCCGACGATACCCTCCTTGCCGCGGAGATCGCCGCCGCCGCCGGCAATGACGACCTCGCCGAACAGGCCTACCGCCGCGTCCTTGACGCCAATCCCAACTCCTCCGAAGCATCCGCCGGCCTCGCCCACCTCTACATGGGCGAAAAGAAGTACGCGGAAGCCCAGCCCCTCGTTGAAGCCGCCCTGCGCCGCGATCCCGACGACCCCGCGCTCAACGCCCAGCTCGCCGCCATTCTCAGCGCCCAGGGCAAGCAGGCCGACGCCCTCACCCTCCTCGAAAAGCTCCACCAGCTCCAGCCCCACAGCGCCAGCGTCACCGGCATGCTCGCCGATGCGGAATTCCAGGCCGGAAACCTCGACAAAGCCGACGCCCTCTTCCAGCAGCTCCTCGCCGCCGAGCCGAGCGACGCCTCGCTCCTCGATGCCCGCGGGCAAATCCTCATCCGCCAGCAGCATTACGACGACGCGCTCGCGTCCTTCCATAAAGCAGCCGCCGCCAGGCCCGACGACATTGACGCGTGGTCCGGCATCGCGTTCGCCGACTCTGAACTCCATCTGTACGCCGACGAATTGCAGGCTCTTTCCACACGATCAAAATTTGCGCCCGATAATCCAACTTGTTTATTTCTCCGGGCAACGGCTTACGATAATCTCCATCAAACACAGGCAGCGGCGGACTACTACCATCGCTTCCTCACTGCCGCCCAGGGAAAATTCCCAGACCAGGAGTGGCAGGCAAAGCACCGGCTCACCGCCCTCGGCAAATAATCGGTGTCTACTACCCCGCAAGTCACCGTGTTTCGTGACCGGCCCCGTGTGGGATCTTAGCCTTTGCCCTTCCCATTTGGCTTCCGGCCTCGGCTTTTGTTGCCGTTTCCAGTGGCGTGAAACACAGGACTTGCGCTATTGTGAGTGATCGCACTTCCCGGAGGTGCGCTATGCGGATTGTCGCGGTACTCGCCGCTGTCCTCCTTCCGGCTTCCCTCGCCTGGGCTCACGGCGCGGATGACCGCGTCCCCGACGCTCGCGAAATCGCCGATCTCCAGGCCAAAGCTGCAGTCGCTTCTCCCAGCGAGCAACCCTGGCTCTACGCCCAGCTTGTCCATTCCATGACCGAACTCGCGACCGCCCAATATCAGGCTGGCGACCGCAACCTAGCCTCGCAGTCCCTCAAGTCCGCGCAGAGCTATGCCGGCAAGATTCAGATGAACCTACTCCACGACGCCAAAAAACTGAAGAACGCAGAAATCCTCATCCGCCACACTGGCTTCCGCCTCCGCGAGCTCCTCACCGGAGCCTCGCTGGATGACCGGCCTACTCTTGAAGCCACCATCGCCCAGCTCAACGACGTGCAGTCGCAGATGATGCTGCAGGTTTTCCATCGCTGAGTTTGCCGGCCCGGTTTCGTCAACTATGGCAAAGTGAGTTTTCCGGGCGCACCGGATTCGTTGCAAAACCTCCGCTTTTCCCCCGGCAATCCACATCCTTTCAACAGCCCTCACACCCCTGTCACGCAGTATTCATCAGGCGATGACAATCGGCGGTGCAAGGACTACCAAAAGCAACCCCACGGTTTCGCTTATCGTTCCCCATTTACACGCACCTATGCTCTTCGTACTCTGACGTGGCGTTTCCATACCGAGCGTTTTACACGCCAAGTGGAATTCCCGAGACTCAACGTGAGACCCATCTTGCAAACTGGGCTTCACACCGTCTCCTGAACCCATTGGCTATCAGGTGAAACCCGCGGCATGGAACGTACTTTCGCCTTTTACTGAAATCCAAATTGGAGCGGTCACGCACCCCTGCCGGCGCGTCTCCGTCGCCCGCTATTTTTCCGGGATCCACTCCGGAATTCGCGCGGGCCGGAGCCCATTTTCCGGTCAGCTTCGCGGCCGTTCCCCCGCATCCCGCGCCTTGCCGGGAAGCACGTTTACGCGTGTACCTTGATCCGCGTACGACGCTTCTCCGCCATGGCCCGGGATGCGGGCGACCTGAACCCGCTGCCGGGTGGACACGCTTGACGTGTGCCCCTGCCGCCTGCCGCTGCCGCTGTTGGGAGAATCATGAGACCGAAAAAGACCATCCTTTGCGTTGACGATAACGAACAAATCCTCTCCGTACGTAAATTCCTCCTCGAAACCCGCGGTTACCGCGTCCTCTCTGCCCGCTCCGCCGAAGAAGCTCTTGAGCGCTTCCGCCAGGGCGGCATCGATCTCGTCCTCGGCGACCTCATCATGCCCACCATGGACGGCAACGAGATGGTCCGCCGCATGAAGGAGATTTCTCCTGAAGTCCCCACCATTCTCATCAGCGGCACCGTCAAGACCTTTGAGCGCGCCAACCGCGCCGACGCGTTCCTTCCCAAAGGCGCTTCCACCCCGGTTGAAATGCTCGAACGTATCCGCGTCATGATCGCTCGCAAGCGCGGCCCTCGTAAGATCCTCCGCCCCGTCTTCAACACGTCCGAAAACGCCGCCTTCGAACCGGCAACCCAGTCCGTAGCCTCCTGACAGGTGCCTCTCCGGCGCGCATCATTGAGGTTCCGGTTCCTGGCGGCTGGCTTTCGGCTTCCGCCTGGTGGCTACCAGCCACCAGGTAACCCTCGTCCTTTACAATCAACCCGTGCCCTCCATGATCACCGCCGAGAACCTCGGCAAAACCTACCGCAGCGGCAAACTCGAAGTTCCGGCTCTTCGCAACGCGACCTTTTCCGTCGAAGCCGGCGAGTTTGTCGCCATCGTCGGACCATCCGGCAGCGGCAAATCCACCCTTTTCTACCTGCTCGGCGGCCTCACCCGCGCCAGTTCCGGCCGCGTTCTCATCGGCGGCATCGACTTCTCTTCCCTCACCGATGCCGAGCGGACCAAAATGCGCCGCGCCCGTATTGGCTTCATCTTCCAGAAATTCAATCTCCTGCCCACGCTCTCCGCGCGCTCCAATATTGAAATCGCCTACGAGATCGCCGAGCGCCCCGAGCCCATGGACCCGAAGTTCTTTGCCCGCCTTACCGAGCTGCTCCACATCGCCGGCCGCCTCGACCATCGCCCTTCCGAGCTTTCCGGCGGCGAACAGCAGCGCATTGCGATCGCCCGCGCGCTGATTACACAGCCCTCCATCGTTCTCGCCGACGAGCCGACCGGCAATCTCGACACCGAAAACTCCGACGCGGTCCTCGACATGCTCCGCCTCTCCAACCGCGAATTCAGGCAGACCGTGCTCATGATCACCCACAATCCCGAGGCCGCCGCCATCGCCGACCGCATCATCCACATGCGCGACGGGCAGATTCGCGGAATCGAACCGGGCAAGGGCGCCGTTGCCCCTCATAACTGGTAACGTTTTCATTTCGGTGGCGTCCATTGAAGTTCCGGAGCCGCCCAGTTTGAAAATCGCTGCGCCGCAAGAAAATTCGCACCCCTGCACGGCATAACGAGTTAGACTTATTGAGGGCCTTCAGGGTCAAAAGTCAAAAAGAATGGGCACAAACATACAACCGCAAGCCGAGACCTCCTCAGGGCCGACGCACGGATCGACAAATGGATCGGCAGGGAATATTCACGATCTCCTGACCGAGAAGCCCAACGAGGCTACCCGCGGCCTTGACACACGTTCCGCGCTCGAAGTCGCCCGCATCATCAATTCTGAAGACCAGAAAGTCGCGGCTGCGGTTCGCAAAGCCATCGGCGAAATCGCGCAGGTCATCGACATGGTCGCCCACGCCCTCCGCGAAGGCGGTCGCCTCATTTATGTCGGCGCCGGCTCCAGCGGACGCCTCGCCGCCCTTGATGCCTGCGAAATCCCGGCCTACTTCTCCACCAGCCCGCAAACCGTGCAATACATCATGGCTGGCGGACCCAAAGCTCTCGCATCACCGGTCGAAGTCAACGAAGATTCTGAAGAGCTCGGCAAGCGCGACATCGCCCGCCGCCGCCCCAGCCGCAAAGACGTGGTGATCGGCCTCTCCGCCAGCGGACGCACTCCCTACGTTGTCTCCGCGCTCTCTTACGCCCGCACCCTCGGCGCCAAGACCGCCTGCATTACCTGCAATCCCGGCTCGCCCCTCGCCCTCGCCGTTGAAATCGCGATGGTCGCCGAAGTCGGCCCCGAAGTCATCTCCGGTTCCACCCGCCTCAAGGCCGCTACCGCCCAAAAGATGATCACCAACATGGTCACCACCGGCGCGATGACTCGCCTGGGCTACGTGTACGAAAACCTGATGGTTAACGTGCACATGCACAACTCCAAGCTCATCGAGCGCGGCATCGGCATCCTGATGCGCGCCTGCGATGTCACTCGCGAGAAAGCCGTCGACGTCATCAAGTCCGCCGGCCGCAGCGTCCCTGTCGCGCTGGTCATGCTGAAAGCAAATGTCGACAAGCCCGAGGCCGTCCGTCGATTAGCACGAGCGGAAGGCAACGTCCGCCGCGCGATTGAAGACACCACCATGGACGTCTAGTCCGCCCACCTTCAGTAAATCCTGAAATTCACTTCGATGTTGATTTCCACGGCGACCATCCTGCCGTTATAGATGGCCGGCGCGAACTTGTAGCGTCGAACCGTCTGCACGGCCAGCTCATCCAGGCCCATTCCCAGCGGCCGCACGACATGGACATCGTGTGGCTCGCCGTGTGAATCGACGGTGAGCCCCACAACTTCCACGCCCTGAAATTTGCGCTGTCTTGCGGCAGCGCTGAACGTCGGATCGGGATCGAACGTCAGTCGCGGAGGCATCACTCCTGGCGCCTTCATCTCCACATCTCCCTTTCCCGCTGCAAACGCGCCTTTCGGAGCATCCGGATGCAAATCCCGGTGCAGCCACTGCTGCCAATAATCCGGCGCGGCGTCCGCGAACGCATCGTCAAATCCCACTGCAAACACCTTGTTCAGCGCTGAAGCCAACTCCTCAGGATGCTGCGGATCCCGCGCAATCCGCACCACCAGTTTGTCGTGCTTCCCGATACGCTCTGACCTCACCGTCACCGGCAGGTCCTTTTCATTCGGATCGAACTCCAGCCCTGCCCGATGACCGCTAATCTCCAGTTCCGTATCGGTCAATCGAGCGTTGAAGTCCGCGATCGCGCTCAGCGTCAGCGGAGCGCTCTCCGGCTCCCCCGTCAGATTTCCCTGCGCATCGAAGTCCAGCTTGTCGCCGCCATTCAGCCCGCGCAACAAAACAAACGGTCCCTGCAGCCGCGCCTCGACATCCATCTGGGTGAGCACGGTCTGCGCACCGGCAGAAGAAACCACCACGGCCAACATCAATAACCCACACCAAAATCTTAAGTTCAATGCTCCCGCATCCCCTGCATCACGCATGCTGCTCACTGATACACCCGCACCCAATCCACCAGCATCTCCTGCGGAAACTGCGTCGTCCCATCCGGATTCCCCGGCCAATCCCCACCCACCGCGAGATTCAGAATGATGAAGTACTTCCCATCCTCGAATGGCCACACCGCGCCCTTCGGCAAATCAGCCGGCGTGCGGGTTTCATAGGGATGCGTCGGGTCGTCGACATAAAACTCCATGCGCTGCGGTGACCACGTAATCCCAAAGGTGTGAAATCCGTCCGCATACGCCGCCTGATCCGGCAATACGTAGGGCGACCCAATCTGATCGCCGATAAACCCCGCCCCGTGAATCGACCCGTAAATCGTATCCGGCTTTTTCCCAATGTTCTCCATGATGTCAATTTCGCCGCACGCCGGCCACCGCTTTGCCGCGATGTCATCGCCCAGCATCCAGAACGCCGGCCACATCCCCTGCCCTCGTGGCACCTTGATGCGCGCCTCAATCCGGCCGTATTGAAATCCCTGCAAACCCTCCGTCTTCATCCGTGCTGACGTGTATACCCCATCGGCCACTTTGCGCCCCACAATGTGCAGATACCCGTCGTCTCCCACGAACGCATTCGGCTGCTTCGGATCGCAAGGCCCATCCTGCGATCCCCACGCGCAATACGTCTCCGGCTCGTGATTCCCCCACTTGCCTTTGCCCGACTCGAATCCCCAGTTCGCGGGATTCGGCGGTCCCGACCGATCGAACTCATCGCTCCAAACCAGCTTCGTTCCCACCGTGCCAGCCGTTGCCGAACCCGCTGCCGGCGCTGCCGTAGCAGACTGCCCCAACGCGCTCGGCCCGCTCGATCCCAAAACGCCTATTGTTCCCACAAGCCACAGCGCCACGCACAAAATCACCCTCATCCCACCCTCCAGCACGCGCATCCATCCTACCCCGTACCCGACGCCACGGCGTCGCCCGTAATCAGCTTTCGCTACACCCTATCCCCTACCCCCTACACCCTCAGGTGTGGTAAACGTGACCAATGCGCGCTGCTGTCGAAAAACTCCGCCTCAGCGAGATCTCTCCCGGCATGGTCCAGTCGGAAATCCGCGCCATGTCCGTCGAATGCGACCGCGTCAACGGCGTCAACCTCGCCCAGGGCGTTTGCGATACCGGCGTTCCCTCACCCGTTATGACGCGAGCCATCGACGCCATCACTGAGGGCTACAACATCTACACCCGCCTCGACGGCATCGCAACCCTGCGCCGCGCCATTTCTGACAAACTCTCCAGCTACAACGGCATCACCGCCGATCCCGACGCGGAGATTCTCGTCTCATCGGGCGCCACCGGAGCCTTCTACGCGGCGTGTATGGCCCTCTTCAATCCCGGCGACGAAGTCATCCTTTTCGAGCCGTTTTACGGATACCACCTCAACACGCTGCGCTCGCTGCGCGTCAACGCCATCGACGTTCCCATGACCGCGCCCGACTGGTCGATCGACTTCGACGATCTCCGCGCCGCCATCACCCCACGCACCCGCGGCATCGTCATCAATTCCCCATCGAACCCCTGCGGCAAAGTCTTCACCCGCGCCGAACTCGAAGTCATTGCCGACCTCGCCATCCACCATGACCTCTTCGTCATCACCGACGAAATCTACGAGTACTTCCTGTACGACGGAACCCAGCACATCTCGCCCGCCACGCTTCCCGGCATGGCCGAGCGCACCATCTCCATTTCCGGCTTGTCGAAAACTTTCAGCATCACCGGCTGGCGCATCGGCTATCTCGCTGCCGATCCCCGATGGATGGGCGCCATCGGCTATTTTCACGACCTCATCTACGTCTGCGCGCCTTCGCCCTTCCAGCACGCCTGCGCAGCCGGACTGGTCCAATTGCCCGACAGTTTCTACCAGTCCCTCGCCAACGAATACCAGGTCAAGCGCAACATGCTCTGCTCCGCATTGACGGCTGCTGGCCTCACGCCGTCGATTCCACCCGGAGCCTACTACGTTCTCGCTGACTCGACGGTCATCCCTGGCGCCAACGCACGCGAAAAGGCACGCACGCTCCTGCGCCAAACTGGAGTCGCTGCTGTCGCCGGTACCGCCTTCTTTGCAGAGGGTCGCGGAGAGAACCTCCTCCGCTTCTGCTTCGCCAAACGCGACGAAGACCTGCACCGAGCCTGCGAAGCTCTGCGCGCCCGCACATGAGCGGTCAAAAGCGGTAATCCCGGCACCCCCCCGGGGGGGTCCCATTAACTTCCTGGTGAAGTACTTTGTTTGCTGGTAAGCAGCGATTTCGTTTGAGGCCCTTGAACGGTAAATACCCTGTTTTCTATTACCGTTTGCGGCCCTCAAATCTCCCTTTTTCACGGCATTGACGGAAACAAAGTACATATCTGAGGCCCTTAAATTGGGGCCGGATTGGTTGGCGGCAAACCATGGATCCGATTCGCCGCATCAGGAAGGGGCCGATGGCCCTGCGTTGATCTCAAAGAGCGATGAGCCCCGCCTGAGCGAGGTGCAAATGAAAAAGCCCTGTTCGCGTTGAACAGAGCCTTCGTCATTTTCAGAGTAGGGGTTGCGATGAGGTTGGTGCAACAGGATTCGGAGATGAGGGGGGTACGAACGTAAGGGATGTCGCGCTCTATCCGTTGATTCGTCCGCTCTGTATTTCTACACCCTACACCCTATCCCCTTTACCCTGTCCTCACGCCGCCGCAGGCACCGGAATCTCCACCAGGGGATATCCGAGACGCTTCCACTCATCGTAGCCGCCGCGCAGCGGCCGTACCCGATTAATCCCCATTTTGCGCAGCGTCAGCGCCGTCCGCGCCGCGGTCGCTTCGCTCGGACAGGTGCAGAACAGCACAATCTCTTCATCCCGGGGAATTCGGTCGACGTGCTCCTCCAGCTTGTCCGGAGTCAGGTTCAGCGCTCCCGGCAACGTCCGCGGATCCGGCAAATAATCCAGCGGATGCCTCAGGTCCACAATGAATAGCTTCTGCCCGCTGTCCATCATCTCCTTCAGTTCAGGCGCCTCAATCCGCGCCATGCGCACCGACCGCAGAAACGCCCGCCGCTGCAGCACGCGGTACCCGAGAAATCCCAGGAACAGCAGCACGAAGATCAACCCGAAGAAATGGCCGCCC
>DATHQV010000163.1:0-2543 GCA_035482355.1 Acidobacteriaceae bacterium
TCCGATCAGCGCCAGCCCCATCCCCTGCTGCATCACCAGCGAGAGGATCGTTCCCCGCTGCGCGCCCAGCGCCATGCGGATCGCAATGTCGCTCGTCCCCTGCGTCACCAGGAACGACATCACCCCGTAAATACCAATCGCCGCCAGAATCATCGCGATAGCGGCAAACGCACCCAGCATGGTCATCGCAAACCTCTGCCGCGCGACCGAGTCATAAACCCGCTGCTGCATCGTGGCAATGTCAAACACCGGCACGTCAGCATCGATAGCATGCACTTGTTCGACAATTGAGTTTGCGCGTGACGCCGGATCGCCGGTAGTACGCACGGTCACAAACATCTGGCCGTTTTGCCACATCGCGTATGGGAAATACGTAACCATTCTTGTATCAATATCCAGTCCGTACTGCTTTACCACTCCCACAACGCCCACAATCGTCAGCCATGGCTCTTTGTCTCCCTGACGAATGCGCTTGCCAATAGCGTCTCCCGCCGGCCAGAAGCGCTGCGCCATCTTCTGATCGATCAGCACGACGGGCTGCGATTTGTCCGTATCCGCGGCGGTGAGAAATCTTCCTGCCATCAGCGGCATCTCCATCGTTCGGAAATAATCCGGTGTCGCCGACCGCTTGTCCACCTGCAGCTCAGGCGCATCTTTCGAGGGTACGTATGCCTCGATCTGCATGCCGCCCCATCCAATCGACGGCGTCATCGGAAGCACCGAAACCGCGCCATAGCCTGTCACTCCGGGCAGGCTCCGCACCTTGTTTCCAAGCTCGTCGTAGAACTGAAGCCTTAGGGCGTGGTCCTTGTACTTCGGGCCGTAGGCTGCTACTTCCATCGAAATCACGCTCTGCGGATTGAATCCCGGCGGAACATTCACCAGGCGCACAAAGCTGCGGATCAGCAACCCTGCGCCTGCCAGCAGCGTGAGCGAAATCGCCAGCTCGGCAATTACCAGCGCGCCGCGCAGTTTGTCGCGCCTCACCCGCAGACCCCCGCTCGACCAGCTTCTTCCGCCCGCCTTCAAGGCCGTATTCAGATCCACGCGCGACGCCCTGATCGCCGGCGCCAAACCAAACACAATTCCAGTGAGAATCGAAATCCCGAAGGTGAACGCGAGCACCCCGAAATCCATCCCCAGTTCGTCCAGCCTCGGAATATTTCCCGGATGGATCTGCCGCACTACCTCAAGGCTCAAGGCTGAAACCATAAGTCCCGCCGCGCCGCCCAGCAGGCTCAGCAGAACGCTCTCCGTCAGCATCTGCATCACCAGCCGCCCTCGTCCCGCGCCCAGTGCCGTGCGCATGGCAATTTCCTTTTGCCGCCCCGTCGCCCGCGCCAGCAGCAGGTTGGCCACATTGGTGCACGCGATCAGCAGCACCAGCGCCACCGCGCCGAGCAGAATCAGCACCGCCGTCCGCACATTGCCCACCACCTGTTCCGTCAGCGGAACCACGCTGATCGTGAAGGTCCGGTCGCGATGCTTCTCCTCGCGCAGCCGTGCGGCGATGATGCCGATATCCGCCTGCGCCTGCTCCATCGTCACTCCCGGCTTCAAACGCGCCAGTATGTTGTAGTTCTCCCCGCCGTAATTCAGCTCCTCTTTCGCATCCATCGGCATGGGCAGAAAAATCTCCGGCTTGTCGATGCCGCCCACCGTGGGAATCACTTCATGATTCAGCCTGAAGCTGGACGCCAGCACGCCCACCACCGTGCGCGGCTTCCCGTCGAGCGTGATCTTCTGCCCGACGATCTTTTCGTCGCCTCCGAAGACCTGCTTCCACAGCCCGTAGGTCAGCACGACGGTATCGGTCTTTCCAGGCCGGTCCTCGTCTGCTGTAAAGATGCGGCCCAGCATCGGTTTCGCACCCAGCATGGGCAGCAGGCTTGATGACGCTTCAATCCCGTCCACCTTGATCGCCTTCGAAAGCCCGTTCAGGATGTACTCGTCTCCGATCGCGATTGCCGTGTCTTCGAATACATGGTTCTGCGTCTTGATGTCGTGATATTGCCCTCGCGAGGGCCAGTCCTGCGGAATCCCGATGCCGGGCGAGCGCAGCCACAGGATCGCCAGCCGGTCCGGATGAGGATACGGCAGCGGCTTGAGTAGCAGAGTGCTCGTCACGCTGAAAAGCGCCGTGTTCGCCCCGATTCCAATGGCCAGCGAAAGCACGACCACAATAGTCAGGCCCGGATTCTTCATCAGCATCCGCGTGCCATACCGCAGGTCCTGAAAGACTGTCTGCACAAAGCCTCCCATGTCATCCCGCCATCGGACGACCGCAGCTTCGGGTGCCTCTCAGTATAGGGCTATGAAGGTTGGCCTGGATTCACGGCCTGAGTGTCATCAACCGGGACTCGTGCTCAGCATCGCAGTGACTCATTCTGACTTTTGAGGCCGCGAAGATTGTTTCCCGGCGAGACTTGACTTGGCCCCGTTGGCCCAACTGAGAATCACTCTATGCGCACAGTAGAAGATCGGCCTGCAAAAGAGAATCATGGAAGGATTTAGAAGAGAGACACTCATCGGCTCTGAATATG